>JAQGMV010000503.1 GCA_028292225.1 Betaproteobacteria bacterium | reverse complement strand
GCGCTCGTCGACATAGAACGAATACTCGCCGAGCCACGCTTCATGGGTCAGGTAGGCGGCGGGCTTGCGCGTGCGTATGCGCTCGTCCACCAGCGCGCGCACCCGCTTCGCTTCGGCCGCGGTGAGCGTGCGCTCGAGATGAGGATCGAGCGCGTCCAGCGGCAGCCTCAGCGCATGCAGGACGAGCCACGCAGCTTCGTCGCGGGCGTTGGTGGTGCCGTGACCGTAGGAGACACGCGCCGCTTTCAGCCGCTGCTCGGTCTGGAGCAGCAGGTCGCGCAGGCGGGACTTCTCAGGGGGCTGCGGGGATACTCGACGCAGACGCGTGTTCGGGCTCTTAACCGAGCGCATCCAGGTTGAGCGTGATGCTCGAGAGATCGCCCTGGTTGGCAGGCACGCGGCCCGCCGGGGCAGAGGAGTCGGACGAAGGTGTTCCCGAGTTCGCCGCCGCAGGACCTTTCGCCGCGTTGTTGATCAGCCAGTGGAGGTTGGTCGGCGAATCGGCGTTCGCCATCGCTTCTTCGAGCGTCACGCGGCCGGCCTGGTAAAGCTTGAAGAGCGATTGCTCGAAAGTCTGCGATCCGGGCGCGAGGCTTTGCTCCATCGCATCCTTGATCTGGTCGATCTGGCCGCTCCTGATGAGCTCCTGGATGTGCTTGGTGTTGACCATGAGCTCGACGGCCGGAACGATGTCACCGTTGACGTCGTGTATGAGCCGCTGCGAGATCACTGCCTTCAGGCTGACCGACAGGTCCATCTGCAGGCTCTCGCGCGATTCGTGGGGATACATGTTGATCACGCGGTTCAGCCCGTAGTAGCTGTTGTTCGCGTGCACCGTGGAGAGGCACAGGTGCCCGGTCTGGGCATACTGGAGCGCGGCGCCGAAGGTCTCGCGATCGCGGCACTCGCCGATCAGGATCACGTCCGGCGCTTCGCGCATCGCGTTGATCAGCGCGTTGTGGTACGAGCGGGTGTCGATGCCGACTTCGCGCTGGTTGACGATGCTCTTGCCGTGCCGGTACATGAACTCGATCGGGTCTTCGATCGTGAGGATGTGGCCGGACTTGGTCTGGTTGCGATGGTTGATCATCGCCGCGAGCGTGCTCGATTTGCCCGAGCCGGTGGAGCCTACGACCAGGATCAGGCCGCGCTTCTCCATCACGACCTCTGTGAGGATCTGCGGCAGCTGCAGCTCTTCGATCGTCGGCACGTTGTGCTTGATGTGCCGGATCACCATCGCGCAGGCGCCGCGCTGCTTGAACACGTTGACCCGGTAGCTGCCGATGCCCGGCTCGACGAGGGAGAAGTTGATTTCCATCTCCTTTTCGAAATGGGCGACCTGGTCGTCGGTCATCGTCTCGTAGACGATGCGCTTTATGCCTGCGGCGTCGAAGACGGTGCTGTTGACCGGCACGACGTCGCCTTTGATCTTGATCTGTATGGGAGAGCCGGCGGTGAAGAACAGGTCCGAGGCGTGGGTCTCGGCCATCAGCTTGAATAGCGGTTTTACGAACATGGCGGTTCCCCCCGTCGGTGTCGGGCTATCGTGGCTGTCGTGCGCATGGGCCTATTGTGCCCGACCGGCGCGGGAGGCGGTGAGACATTAGTCGCTGCGCAGGAGCTCGTTGATGCTCGTCTTCGCGCGGGTCTTCGCGTCGACCTGTTTCACGATGACCGCGCAGTACAGGTTGCAGCGGCCGTCGGCGCTGGGCAGTGAGCCGGAGACCACGACGGAGCCGGCGGGGACGCGTCCGTAGATGATTTCGCCCGTGGCCCGGTTGTAGATCTTCGTGGTGGCGCTGATGAACACACCCATCGAGATCACGCTGCCTTCCTCGACTACGACGCCTTCGACGACTTCGGAGCGGGCGCCGACGAAGCAGTTGTCTTCGATGATGGTGGGGTTGGCCTGGAGCGGCTCGAGCACGCCGCCGATCCCGACGCCGCCGGACAGGTGAACGTTCTTGCCGATCTGCGCGCACGAGCCGACCGTCGCCCAGGTGTCGACCATCGTGCTTTCGTCGACGTAGGCGCCGATGTTCACGAAGGACGGCATCAGGACGACGTTCTTCGCGATGTAGGCGCCGCGACGAACCGCCGCGGGGGGCACGACCCTGAATCCGGCGCTCTGGAATGCCGCGGCATCATAGTCCGCGAACTTCGAAGGCACCTTGTCGTAGTACTTCGAGTAGCCGTCGGCGAGCACCCCGTTGTCCTCGAGCCGGAACGAGAGCAGCACCGCTTTTTTCACCCACTGGTGCGTCACCCATTCGCCGCCGATTTTTTCGGCGACGCGAAGCTTGCCGGAATCGAGCAGGCGGACCGTCTCGTTCACGGCGTCGCGGACTTCGGCTTTGGCGCTGGACGGTGTGATGTTCGCGCGGTCTTCCCACACAGCATCGATAATTTTCTGTAGTTGTTGCATTTCGCTCATTCCTGTCGTTGTTTAATTGGCGGACAGCGAACCGCGTTTGCGGCGCCCTGGTCGGCGATCCTCGTCCGTCCTCCATAACCCCAGTCGTCCGGACGAAGATCGCCGCCAGCGCCTGGCGCGCTTCGTCGCCGTGTTCCTGGTGCTAGAGTTTGCTTACGAAGTCTTTGATTCGTCTTGCCGCTTCGGCGCATTCCTCGGTCGATGCGACGAGCGCGATGCGAATGCGGTCCGTCCCCGGATTCGCGCCATGCGCATCGCGCGCGAGGTAGCTTCCCGGGAGCACTGACACCGACTGGCTCTCGTACAGGCGCCGCGTGAACTCAGGGTCGGGCAGCGGCGTGTGAGCCCACAGGTAAAACGCGGCGTCGGGCCGCCGGACGTCCATCGAAGTCC
>JAQGMV010000422.1 GCA_028292225.1 Betaproteobacteria bacterium | reverse complement strand
CACTGGATCGACATCAGCACGAACGACAGGCTCGACGTGCCGCTCGGCGACCCGGCGATGGGCGGCCATGCGGGCTTCGCATTCGGCCTCGCGATGGCGCTGCCGCACCGCAAAGTCGTGCTGTTCGATTCCGAAGGCGACCTGCAGATGAGCCTCGGCGTGCTCATGACGATCGCCGAGCAGAAGCCGGCGAACTTCTACCACTTCATGCTCGACAACGAGTGTTACGCGACGACCGGCGGCCAGCCGGTGCCGAATGCGAAGAACATCTCGTACGACCTGATCGCCAAAGGCGCCGGCTATCCGCGAGCGTTCGCGTTCGACGAGCTCGCTGCGTTTTCGAAAGCGTTACCGGACATCCTCGAGCAGCGCGGCCCGGTTTTCGTCGCGATGAAAGTGGTTCCCGAAGTCGAGAACGAAGCGATCGGCAAACGCAAGCGGTGGATGAAGCGCACGCGCCAGCAGGCGATCAAGGATTTACGCGAGGAGCTGCGGATCGCATAGATAGGACAGCCGTTCTCCTTCGACCATGTCGCTGCGCGACGCTCAGGACGAACTGATAAAACGATCGTGGCGAGTGTCTACGCGCTGGACTGCGATGAACGCATTATCCGTTCGTGCCGAGCCCTTCGACAGGCTCACGACAGGCAGCGGTAGCGTCCGTCGAAGCAGGAATGGCTGCGGCACCACCGGCTAGTGTTTCACCCGCGCCAGGTGCTGGCGCAGCAGGTCCTTCCCGTAATCGTTGCCGTTCGGCGTGCGCACGACGGTGTGGATGTGGTCACGGCTGCCGGTCTCGGTCCTGAACGGGGCGATCCGCCCCTGGTGGTCGAACTCGATCAGGATCACCGGGCTCTGGATGCGGTAGTAGAAGACGCCGTCGGGCGCTGCGCTGCCGATCCACGCGAAGCGGGTGCGATCGAGATGCCGCCGCACTTCCTCCATCCGCACTTTGGCGTGTCCTTCCTTCATGTTGCCGACGTACTCGGCGACGACGTCGAGCAAAAGGTCTTTCTGCTTGGCGTCGAGCCCTGACGCCTGAATGCCGGCATAGTCGAGCACCAGGTTGTCCCTGTAGGCCTGGGCGAGGTTCTCCATCGGCCCCTTGCTGCCGCGTATGACCGCTTTCGCCTGCTGGGCCTTGTCGAGTGCTACGAACAGCCGCAGCCCCTTGTTCTGCTCGTCCTGCATGACGATCGTGCCTTTGAACTTGCCCGAATCTGCGCGAACAGGCTCGGAACCCATGAACGTCGGCGTCATCACCACCTGGTCGCCGAGCACGAAGTAATTGATGATCGCGTGATGCCCGTCGAGCTGCCAGCCCCACGGCTCGGTGTCGGAAGGTTTTCCCATCACGGTGATCCAGTACAGCCACTGGCCGTACTCGTCGAAGTTTTTCGCAAGCTCTGCAAGGGTCTCGTTGAGCCTCATGATGTCGGCGGTCTTCTGCAGTCCTTTCGCGCTCAGGCTCGCGCTCAGCAGCGCAAACGCAGCCTCGCGCTGCTGCGGCGTCATCTCCTTGAAGCCGACGCCCTGGCGCGGCGGAAAATGGCGGTTGTCCCACTTGCGCCATTCCTCGTCGTCCACGGGGAACATCGTTTTCCTGCGCTGCTCGTCGGTGAGCGCCGAGAGGAACGCCTCGGCGGCCACGCTTACCGGTTTCGTGCTCACCCCTGTGGACTGAATCCTGAACAGTCCGGGTACGACTTTGCCGTTCGTCGTCACGCCCCTGAAAGGCTCGCTCAGCCCGCGCCGCTCCTCTTCGCGGAACATGGCCATGCGGTCGCCCTGGGTCCATGCGTAACCACACGCGAGGAGCGTTGCACCCGCGAGAGCGGAGAGCAGAGTCTTAGCGAAAGGTTTCTTCATGGCCATCCTCACCGATTGAATGCGACGCTTCACTCCGCTTTTGCGCCGGAGGCCTTGACGACTTTGCCCCAGCGATCGAAATCGTCCCGGATCTGTTTCGCAAAGGTATCGGAGTCGCTCGGCGAGATCGTCTGCCCGAGCGCCTGCATGCGCTCGATCACATCGGACGAGCCGAGCGCCCGCACCACGCCCTGATTCAGCTTCTGGATTGCTGCGCGCGGCGTCGAAGCGGGCGCGGCGACCCCGTACCACTCGAGCACGACCGCGAGCTCGGGGTAGCCCGCCTCCACCGCAGTCTGCGCACCCGGCAGCGCTTCGTTGCGCGTCTTGCCCAGGACTGCGATCGCGCGAAGCTTCCCTGCTTTGACCTGCGGCACGACCGAGGTCGGATTGGAGAACATCAGCGTCACATTGCCCGCAAGCAGGTCGAGCACCGCGGGACCGGCGCCTTTGTACGGCACGTGCACGAGGTCGGTTGCCGTCGCGAGCTTGAAAAGCTCGCCGGCCATCTGCTGGCCCGAAGCCGTCGATGCAAACGTGAGCTTCCCCGGATTCTGTTTCGCATACGCGGCAAGCTCCTTCAGCGATTTCACCGGCACCGAAGGATGCGCGACGAGGACCATCGCGGTCTCGGTGCCTCGCGCGACCGCAGCGAAGTCGCGCAGCGTATTGAACCCCGCGTTGCTGTACAGGTGCGGATTGATCGTCAGCGCGCCCTGGTGCGCGAGCAGGAGGGTGTAACCGTCGGGCGTCGCTTTAGCCGCGACGGCGCAGCCGATGTTGCCCTGCGCGCCGGGGCGGTTATCGACGATGACCTGCTGGCCCCACAGCTCGGCGAGCTTCACGCCGATGATGCGCGCGAACGCATCGGTGCCGCCGCCGGGCGGAAACGGCACGATGAAGCGGATCGGGCGCGAGGGATAGCTCTCGGCGGCGAATGCGAGCGGCGCAGCAAGCGAGCACAGCACGACGAGCATGCGGAGGAACACTTTCATCGAAGCTCCTGCAACCCGGTATCGGGTCATTCCGGCGTATGCCAGAACCCATTTTGACTCAACCCTCTTGAAAATGGATTCCGGATCACCTGCGGTCGCGCGCATCCGGAATGACGGTTGTTTGCGTTTTCCTTCGTGCCCCTTCGTGTCCTTCGTGGTCTATGCTTTTAGCGGCTTACCGCTTACCGTTTACCCCTCACTGTTTACCGCTTACGAGCCACACGGCCGCATCGGCCCACGCGCCCCCGATGAACATCCTGTAAGGAATGCGAGTCGGGGCAGTGGCCATGTTCAATCAGTCGAACGCGGCGGAGCCGAGCAGATTCTCGCGAAACCGGTTCTTGATATGCGCCCCATCGCGCAGCCGTATCGACATCGGATAGCGCTTAGGGCTCACTTTCACGTCGAGGAACACGGCGCCCCGGGTCGAATAGAGCGCTTCGATTGCACCTGCGAGGTCCTGCTCGCTCTTCACCGTCTGCGCGAGCGTGAAGCCCGCACCTTTCGCCATGAGCGCGAGGTCGACGCCGCGGGCGGTGTGGGTCGCCTGCATCCCGGTTTCGGCATAAAGCTCGTTGTCGATCACCACGATCGAGAGATTGTCGGGCTTCTGAGCGCCGATGGTCGCCAGCGAACCGAGGCCCATCAGCATTTCGCCGTCGCCGGTAATGACCACGACCCGGCGGTCGGGCTGCGCGAGCGCGAGCCCGAGGCCCATCATCGCCGCGGCGCCCATCGCGCCCCACAGATAGAACGTATTCGGGTGATCGTGCACGCCGGCGTCGTAACAGCTCGAGCCCAGCCCTGTCACGACGAGCGAGTCGCCGCGGCGGTCGAGAATACGGCCGACCACTTCACGCCGGTCGAGGGTGCCGCTGCTTTTTTTGGCCGCCGCCATCATTTGCTCCAGTCCTTGAATCCGATGATGCGCTGGCCGATGAGCACCGCGACCGGACGGTTGGTGCTGAATGCCATCTGACCTCCCGCGAACACCACTTCGCCGACTTCCTCAGGCTTGTCGACGCGCTGCACGACGCAGCCCGAATGCTCGAGCACCTTCTGGGTGCTCTGGCCCATCGCGAGCTGCCAGGGATTGAACTCGCCCCATTCGCCGCGCATCGTGATGAGCATGAGCATCGGGAAACGGCATTCCTGCGCGAGGCTCAGCATGTTGATGCAGTTGCCTGCGCCTGAAGACTGCATGAGCAGCGCGCCGCGATTCCCCCCCAGCCACGCGCCGGAGAGCATGGCGACACCTTCCTGCTCGGTGGTGAGCGATACCGTCTTCATTTCCGCATCGGCCTGGCAATCGAGTATGAGCTGGGTATGCCCGGCATCGGGCACGTAAGCCACCTGCGCGACTTTCAGCCGCTTGAAGGTCTTGTAGATATCGCCAGGCCAGGTCCGGGGCATCGTCTCCTGTTTCAACCTTTGCTCCTCGAACTGTGTTCGTTGACGTAACGCGCGACTTCGGTGTGATCCGCCGCGCCGCCGACCGCTTTCTCCGCCTGCTTCCAGAGCTCCAGGCATGCGTGACCGAGCTCCGCCGGCACGTCGCACGCGTCCGCCACTTCCATCGCGAGCGCGAGGTCTTTCGCCATCAGCCCCAGCGCGAAGCCCGAGTTGAACTTCCCGTTGAGGATGAACTGCGAGAACTTGTTTTCGGTGCTGTTATTGCGGCCGGTCGAGGCGTTGATGACGTCGATGAGCTTCTGCGAGTCGATGCCGAAGCGTTGCCCGACGAGGACTGCTTCGGCTGCAGCGACGAGCCCTGCCGCCGACACGTAATTGTTGAGCACTTTCGCGGCGTGACCGGAACCGAGCGCGCCGATATGGAAGCGTCGGCCGATCGGCGCGAGCACCGGATCGAACCGCTGCGCGAGCGCCTCGTCGCCTCCGACCATGATCGCGAGCGTCCCGGCGACCGCGCCTTTGACCCCGCCGGACACCGGCGCATCGAGGAGATCGATGCCTTTGGCCTTCAGCTCCGCGCCGAGCTCGCGAGTGCCCACCGGCGCCGACGAGCTCATGTCGATGATCGCCGCGCCTCGTCGCAGTCCTTTTACGAGATTGTCACTGCCGCCCATTGCCACCTGCCGCACGATCTTGCCGTCGGGAAGCATCGTAATCACGACGTCGGACGTCGCCCCGAGCTCGGCCAGGCCCGATGCGACTTCCCCACCATACGCATCGACGAAGGCGCGGGTCATCGCAGGCGCGGTGTCGTAGACGGTGACCTTCCAGCCGGCCCTGATGAGATGGCCGGCCATGGGATGACCCATATTGCCGATGCCGACGAAGCCGATGCGGGTCGACCCGGGCGACGCCGCAGGTTGTGGGGTGACTGCCATGACTGGGATTCCTGTAGTGAGTGCCGCGCTCTTATTCTATTCTCGCGAGTGGGCTATTCTACGTCCGCGGCAACCTGCCCTCCTCTTCCACACCGGTGACAGAACATCCATGACGTTTCCCAGCATCGCCCTGCATTTCGCCTTCGCCGCAGGGCTGTTCGCAACGGCCTCGGCGTGTGCCGCCGCAGGCGCCGCCGAGAACTACATGGGGAATTGTGCGGTGTGCCACCTGCCCGGCATCGCGGGCGCGCCGAAAGTCGGCGACAAAGCGCAGTGGACACGCCGGGTGCGCGCGGGGATTTCGATTGTTTACCGCAATGCGCTGCAGGGGGTCCCGAACACCGCAATGACGGCCAAGGGGGGGCACGACAATCTCTCCGACGCCGACGTGAAAGCCATCGTGGATTACATGGTCGACGCAGCAGCCATCGACGAGAACGTGCTGCGCGCGGCCGCCGTCTACGACAAGCTCGGCATCACCGACCGCGACTTCATCGCGCTCGACGCCGATTACGACGGGTATCTCACCCGCAAAGAGCTTGCAGGGGACGCTGTGCTGCTCAGGAATCTCCAGCGTTTCGACCGCAACCGCGACGGGCGGCTCACCGAGACCGAATACCGCGAGGCCGAAGCCACACTCGAGCGTGAGCGCGCCTCGGTCGACGTGCCCGACGAGAACCTGGTTGCCGCCGTGCGGGCAGCGCTGAAAACGATTCCCGGTATCGATTTGCGCAATACGAAAGTCGAGGCCCAGCGCGGAGTTCTCGCAATGATTGGTATAGTGGACAGCGCGGAAGTCGCGAACCGGGCTTACGCGGCAGTAAAAAGAATCGACGGGATCAAGAAGATCGACAACCGTCTCGTATCCGCCCATCAAATGGCTTTCGACTGAACCGGCGCCTTGAGCGCCCAAAGCCGTCGGTCTCGAGGAACACCAGGACAACATGAATCGATCACGCATTGCCGCGACGCTTATCAGCATGGCCGCAGCATGGAGCTTCGGCGCGCCAGCGCAGACTTATCCTTCCAAAGCCGTCCGTATCATCTCGCCGTTTCCGCCGGGAGGCAGCGTCGACAGCGTCGCGCGTGTCGTCGCGAACGAGCTCACCAAACCGATGGGCCAGCAGATCGTGGTCGACAACCGCAGCGGCGCATCGGGAAACATCGGCACCGAGCTCGCGAAGAACTCGGCGCCCGACGGATACACCCTGCTCATCAATACCCTGCCGTTCGTGACCAACCAGTTCCTGTACAGCCGGGTACCCTTCGACCCGATCAACGACTTCGCGGCGGTCTCGCTGATTTCGTCGTCGCCATCGGTGCTCACGGTGCATCCTTCGCTGCCGGTGCATACGGTGAAGGAGCTGATCGCCCTCGCGAAAGCGCGCCCCGGCAAGCTCAACTACGGCTCGGCGGGAGTCGCGACCAACCCGCACGTCGCCGGCGAGCTTTTCAACTATCTCTCGAAGGCCAACCTCGTTGCAGTGCATTTCAAAGGCGGCGGCCCGGCGCTGATCGCCACGATGAGCGGCGAGACTGAAGTGACGTTTTCGAACATCACCGAAACCTTTCCGCTCGTCCTGGCCAATCGCCTGCGCGCCCTCGGCGTCTCCGGGCTGAAGCCCATACGCATACTTCCCGGCGTGCCGACCATCGCCGATGCCGGCCTACCGGGCTACGAATTCACCACGTGGCACGCGATCGTCGCACCCAAAGCGACGCCGCCCGCAGTGATCAATGTGCTGAGCGAGAAGATACGCGCGACGCTGCGTACGCCCGAGCAGACGCAACGCTTCGCCGACCGCGGCCTCGACCTCGTCGCGAGCACGCCGGACGAGCTGTCGGCGCACCTGAAGAGCGAGATGCAGAAATGGGGACGCGTGATCAGGGAACGTGGAATGAAAGCGGAGTAACGCGCTGGCGGAGCAGCAGGTCCCCTTGCAACGGAGGTGGAGATGCACCGAATCAGGTTTTCTGCATTCATGGTCGCTGTGATTGCGGTTACGGGCGCGCACGCGCAATCGCCCGCGCCGTTTCCGTCGAAGCCGATCGAGCTGGTGGTGCACACCGCGCCCGGCGGAGGCACCGACCTCGTCGCGCGCATGGTGGGCGACATCCTCACGCGCGAGAAGCTCGTCAACCAGCCCGTGAACATCGCCAACCGCGCCGGGGGCGGCGGCGCGATCGCTTACAGCTACATCAGGAGCAAGCGCGGCGAGCCGCACACCGTGATGACGGTCGCCTCGATGTCGCTGCTGACGCAGACGATGAGACCCGAGCTCAAGCTCGGGCTCGAGAATTACACGCCGATCGCGTTTCTCGCGCAGGACCCGCAGGCGATCATGGTTTCGGCGAGCTCGCCTTACAAGACGCTGAAGGACCTCGTCGAAGCGGCACGGCGCGAGCCCAACACGCTGGTTGCGAGCATCACCTCGCCGGGCGGCACCGGACGGCTGCTCGTCTGGCTGCTCGAGCGCGAGACCGGCACGCGCTACCGGTCGGTCTCGTTCAAGAGCGGCTCCGACGCGATCATGCAGGTGATGGGCGGACACACCCATTTCTCGACCGAAAACATCAGTGAAGCCCATGCTTCGGTCGAAGCGAAGAAAGTGCGGGTGCTCGCGGTCACGTCGAGAACCCGCATGCCTCTCGTCCCCGACGCGCCGACGATGATCGAGCTCGGCTACAACATCCACGTCGGCACCGGGCGCGGCTTCGTCATGCCCGCCGACGTCCCGAAGGAAGCCGCTGCGCACATGGAATCGCTGCTCGAGCGGGTCTACCGAAGCCCGGCGTGGAAGGAATTCGCCGAGCGCAACATGTTCGAGAACATCTGGATGGGCAGCGCCGAATACGGGAAGCACCTCGCGGAGCGGCGGGTGCTCGTCGGCGAATTCATGCAAGCGGTGGGACTCGCGCCGAAGTGACGTGAAGCCGCCGGGCTTCACGTCACCTCGCGTGCGAGGCGGCCCTTGGGATGGGGGGGTTCTTAGATCTGAAGCGGCCTACGCCGCTTTAAGCTGTCGCCTCACGTGACTGGTCAATCGCTGCGTCAAAGAGCGCCGCACTTCGTTGAAGTCCGGCGACGAGACGTCGCGCGGGCGCTCAAGCATGATCGGTATGTCGGCTTCGATACGGCCCGGGCCTGCGGTCATCACCACGACGCGATCGGCCATGAGCGTCGCTTCCTCGACCGAATGGGTCACGAAGATCACGGTGACGCCGGTCCTCGCCCAGATCTGCAGGAGCTCATCCTGAAGCTGCTCGCGGGTGAGCGCGTCGAGCGCGCCGAAAGGCTCGTCCATGAGCAGGATGTTCGCTTCGTTCGCGAGCACGCGCGCGATCGCCACGCGCTGCTTCATGCCGCCGGAGAGCTGCGCAGGAAAGCGGTCGGCGAAAGGAGCAAGACCGACCATGTTCAGATACTCGTCGGCGATCTCTCGCACCCGCGTGGTGGGCAAGCCTTTCTGCCGCGGTCCGAAAGCGATGTTCTCGCGCACGGTCAGCCACGGGAAAAGCGCGAAGTCCTGGAACACCATACCGCGGTCGCTGCCGGCACCGGTGACGGGATGCCCGTAGATCTCGACCCGTCCCGAGCTCGGCTGCTCGAACCCGGCGATGATCCGCAGCAGCGTCGACTTCCCGCAGCCCGAAGCGCCGATGAGGCAGACGAACTCGCCTTTGTCGATGACGAGGTTCACGCCGCTGAGCGCCGCGACCAGCTCGTCACCGATCTGGAAGAGCTTGGCTACCTCGCGTACCGCAAGAAAATCCCGGCGTGGGGTTTCATCCATGGTGCTGGGGGCTCCACCGCAGGACGCGGTTGTTGAGTCTGACGATGAGGCGATCGGTCGCGATGCCCGCGATGCCGATCACGATCATGCCGGTGATGATGAGATCGGTCCGCGAGAGGTTGCGCCCGTCCATGATCACCGAGCCCAGTCCTGTCGGCACGCCGGTCATCTCGCCGACGACGATCAGTATCCACGCGAAACCGTGCGCGAGCCGCAGGCCGTTGAAAATGCTCGGGGTCGCTGCCGGCAGCACGACCTGCCTGAACATCCGCGACCCGTCGCAGCCGAGCATCGAAGCGGCTTCGAAGAGCTTCGGATCGACCGAACGCACGCCGAAAACGGTATTGAGCACGATCGGGTAGAACGCGCCGAGAAACACCAGGAAGACCGCGGAGCGCGGGCCGAGACCGAAGAAGATCATCGAGAGCGGGAGCCACGCGGTGACCGGAATCGGGCGCAGCAGCGACAGGGTCGGATCGACGAGCTGCCGGATCACCTTGACCCTGCCGATGAGCAGGCCCAACGGCACGCCGAGGATGATCGCCAGCGCAAAGCCGCCGTAGACACGCTGCATCGACGCGAGCAGGTGCGTGAGTATCGTCCCGCTGAACGCGTCGTCGTGTATGCCGCCCACCGCGAAGTCGACCATCATCAGGCCGACCTGGTAAGGCGTCGGCACGAGCCGCGTGCCGCTGAGTACGACGAGCTCGTGCCAGGCAACGATCAGCAGGAGCGGAAACGCGACGGCAAGCAGGAGGCTTTGCACGCGCTCGGGCACGAGCGGCCCCGGTTCGGGCTTAACCTTCGGTTCCGCAGCGAACGATCCGGTCTTGAAAGGCGCGGCGCCGGTCGGCACGATCACCGGCCGCGCTTGATCGACCGTCGCGTCCGCCGCCTCACCAGCGGCGACTACTGCGGGATCCTCGGCCCTGAGCGCGGCGGAAGCGGTCGGCGTCATCGCGGCTCTCCGGTTACTTCTTCGCAGGCGCCGCCGCGGGCATGAACTTGGTCGTGATGAACTTATCGAAGTTCGGCATCTCGCGGATCTGCTTCTTCTCGTACATGAGCTGCGCGTACGCCTTCGCGCGCCGGATGAACTCGTCGTCGATCTTCCAGGTGAGCTCGACGTTGGGCGCCGCCATCTCGATCGACTTGCGGGTCTGCCCGAGCCTCTGCACCGCCATGTCGATCTTCGCGTTCTCGTTCGACATCGCGTACTCGGTCGCCTTGCGGTGGATTTCCATCATCACCCGGATGAGCTCGGGGTTCTTGTCGATGGTTTCCTGCCTCACGCCCCAGACCATGTTGAGCGAGCCGATCGAGGTGCCGTAGGGATATTCGACGATCTTGCCGACGCCGTTGGCGAGACTGATGCCCGGGCCGGGCTCGGCTCCGACATAAGCGTCGACGTCGCCGCGCGCGAGCGCAGGCGCCATGTCCGAGAACGGCAGCCGTATCGACTGCACGTCCTTGATCGTCATCCCTTCGGCCTTGAGGCGCTCGAGTATCACGACTTCCTGCGTCGAGCCCGGCCAGATCGCGACTTTCTTGCCCCTGAGATCCTTGACCGTCTTGATGTCCGACTTCACGCCGGAGACGATCGCCATGCCGCGATTGCACTGCGAAGCGAAGATCACCAGGGGCTCGCCTGCCGCGGCGCCGAGTGTGGCTGCGGCGATGCCGAACGTGCCGAAATCGACGGTGCCGGTGACCACCGCATTCTTGCCGTCGGTCGGGCTCTCGAACGGGATGACTTCGATCTTGTAGCCCGCCGGCGTGAACTTCTCGTAGAAGTAGGGCGTGATGCCGTGGATCAGCTTCAAAGTGCCGACCTTGATCACCTTTTCATTCTGCGCATGCGCGACGTGGGCGCTGCCGGCTGCGAGGGATGCGGCGAGCGCTGCCGAGATGCGCAGGAAGTTGCGACGGGATGACATGGGCGTTCCTTCTTGGAGAACGTGTTGAAACGGCGAAGCCGCCGCGGCCTGCCGCACCCCTTGAGCAACGGTTATGCCACTTTGTATTTTGCCTGTGGGAGCAGGGCGTACTTGGCGCTCAGCCGCCAGGAAAGCGCCCTGCGCCGGTGCGGCCGTGGTAGCGACGCACGTTACAGGTGCAGGCTGACGACATGTATGCTGCCCCGAGACCTCCCTGTTGTTCTGCGGACTACCCCCGCGAGCGCCAGGCGCTGGCGGCGATCTTCGTCCGGACGACCGGGGTTATTGGAGGACGGACGAAGATCGGCGACCAGAGCGCCGCGACGCGAGCCGCTTTGATCGTCGAACGGCGTTGAGCCGGATAGACTGAACCGCCGTCAGCGTCCAGCGAGCTCGAGCACCAGCGCCGTCAGCGCGCCGCCGGGATCGGCAAGCTCTTCGAGTATGGTGAAGTGGTTGTGCCCGGCAAGCGGCACGAGACGCCCGGGCAAACCGGCTTCGGACCGAGCGTGAGCGAACTCGCGCGACTGGCGCTGAAGCTCGGAGAGCTCCGACGTGCCGTGCGCGACGAAGAGCGGCGGGGATACGCGCGGGAGCTTGCGGATCGGGCTCAACGGTTCAACGTCTTCCTCGCGAAGACGCAGCCTGTCGTTGAGATAGCTCAGCCGTATCGGCTCGAGGTCGAAGATCCCGCTGATGGCGATCCCGCCGCGAACGGCGGGATGGCCGAGTCCCGCAGCGGTGAGGTGCCCTCCAGCCGACCAGCCCGAGAGGCAGATGCGGCCGGCATCGCCGCCGAGACTTCGCACGTTCGAGCCGAGCCAGGTGAGCGCAGCATCGACCTCGTCCACGATCTCGCGCAGCGTCGCCTCCGGCGCAAGCGTATAAGCGATGAGCGCGACATTGATGCCGTGTGCGAGCGGCCCTGCCGCGACGAACCGGAAAGTCTCCTTTGCCCTCATCTGCCAGTAGCCGCCGTGTATGAACGCGAGCACCGGCGCGCCTGCCTCGTCAGCCGCGAAGTAATCGATCCGGTTGCGCTCTCGCGGTCCATAGCGCAGGTCGAGATGCGCAGGTCGCTCCGCTTCGAGCACAGCGCTTCTGCGGTCCCAATCCGTGATGAAGTTGGCGCTGTCGGCCACCGCCGCAGTATTGTTGTATGCGGCGTCGAGCGCCGTCCGGTCCATGTCGCGATAGAGGGTCATGGTGTGGAACGATACTACGTATGGACGGCTGCTCCGTGCGGTATGTCACTTGCAACCGGCGCGCTTGGGAACACAATGGATTGTTCCGCGTGTCACGGGTCTCATGCGGACGCGCGATTCGCACCTCGCCGGGAGAGCTGCCGATGACTGAAACCGCCACATCCGATGCGCTGGCACTCGTGCTCAAGGTCAACGGCGCCGACCGTGAGCTCCAGATCGATCCCCGCGTCACTTTGCTCGACGCGCTGCGCGACCATCTCGGACTCACCGGAGCCAAGAAGGGCTGCGACCGGGGACAGTGCGGCGCGTGCACCGTGCTCGTCAACGGCCGCCGCGTATACTCGTGCCTGACCCTCGCGGCGGCGCACGACGGCGACCGGATCGCGACGATCGAAAGCCTTTCGGCGCAGGAGCTGCGCTCGGTACAGGCTGCGTTCGTCGAGCACGATGCCTTCCAGTGCGGCTACTGCACCTCCGGCCAGATCATGTCCACCGTCGCGCTGCTCGACGAGATGAGTGCGGGCGCGGCGAGCGCCGTGACGCCGCGGCTGACCGGACCGATCGAGCTCACCGACGACGAGATCCGCGAACGCATGAGCGGCAATGTCTGCCGTTGCGGCGCTTACCCGAACATCGTCGCAGCCGTGCGCGCCGTCGCAGGCGAATCCTGAAGAGCGCAGCGCAGCCGATGCTGCCTTTCTCCTATACGCGCGCCGCCGACGGCGACGCCGCCATCGCGGCCGGTGCTTTGCCCGGAGCCAAATTCCTCGCCGGCGGAACGAATCTCGTCGACCTCATGAAAGGGGGCGTAGAGGCGCCGCAGGCGTTGATCGACATCAGCAGGCTCCCTCTCGCGGGAATCTCGGCGCTGCAGCAGGGCGGCGTGCGGATAGGCGCGCTCGCGCGCAACAGCGACACCGCCGATCATCCGGTCATTCGCAGCCGCTATCCCCTGCTTTCGCGAGCGCTGCTTTCGGGCGCGACACCGCAGTTGCGCAATGCCGCGACCGTCGGCGGCAACATACTCCAGCGCACGCGCTGCCATTATTTCTACGACCCGGGTTTTCAGATGTGCAACAAGCGCAACCCGGGCTCCGGGTGCGCGGCCCTCGAGGGGCACAATCGCATGCACGCGCTGTTCGGCGCGAGCGCGCACTGCGTGGCGACACATCCGTCCGACATGTGCGTGGCGCTCTCTGCGCTCGATGCGCTCGTGAGGCTGCGCAGCGCCGCCGGAGAGCGAGCGGTGGCTATGCTGGATTTTCACCGGCTGCCGGGAGACGAGCCCCACATCGAAACCCGGCTCGTGCCGGGAGAGCTCATCGTCTCGGTCGATCTTCCCGCGTCCTCTTTCGTGAAGCACTGCGCGTATCTCAAGGTGAGAGACCGCGCGAGCTTCGCGTTCGCACTCGTTTCCGTCGCGATCGCACTCGACGTTCGCGAAGGCCTCATCCATGAGGCGCGCATCGCCATGGGCGGTGTCGCGCACAAGCCGTGGCGCGCTTTCGGCGCCGAGCAGTTGCTCGTCGGGGCGCCTGTCGATGCGGCGCCATTCGCCGAAGCGGCCGGCGCGGCGGTCGAAGGCGCGAGGGCGCTGAAGCACAACGCGTTCAAGATCGATCTCGCGAGACGCGCGGTGCTGCGGGCGCTGCGCATCGCGCAGTCATGAGTGACGCCGGTCCGCGAACCCATCGACCGGCCCCACCACGGACGCGTTGCGTCACGCCATTGGCAGGCGGATGTGGGGGCTGCCGATCACGCTCGACAGGCTTCCGCAGCCCGTGCGCGCGCCTAGCCGCCTGGACTTAAGTTTTTGCTGCGCCGCTGCTCGCGGCGTTCGGCGCACCGTTGCAGGATCGCTGTTTTTTCAGCCGGACTCGAAGCAGACCACGAACAGATCTCGGTCAGCGACCGGAAGCAGCCCATGCAGATATCGCCGTCGTCGAGACAGCAGTTGCGAACGCACGGGCTCGCGATTGAAGTGGACGGCTCACTGCCCGGGTCAGTCATGCACGTCGTCCGCACCGCACACACGGTTCATCCGATCTCCACCGCCGGCACAATGCGCCCCGTGCAGTCCCCGAATCCGATCGCCGCGTAACCCTCGCGCTCCGCACGCGCCCTCAGGATGAGGTCGTCGCCGTCCTGAAGAAAGGTACGGGTCTCGCCTGAGGCAAGCTCGACCAGCGTCCTGCCGTCTTCCGAGAGCTCGCTGAAGCTCCCCCAGCCGCTGCGATCGGGCGCGGAGAGCGTGCCGCTGCCGAAGATGTCGCCGGGCTGGAGATTGCAGCCGCCGCAGGTGTGGTGCGCGACCATCTGACTGATCGTCCAGTAGAGGTGTTTCACGTTGCTTGCCGAGAGCCGGTGCGCAGGCATGCCTTTCTCCCGCATCGTCTTCGTGCGAATCAGCGCTTCGAGGCCGATGTCGAAAGCGCCGCTCTCCTGGTCGGCTTCGTCCCAGAGGTAAGGCAGCGGCGTGGGATCCCCTTCCGGACGCGGCGGCTGAGCCCGTCTGAACGGTGCGAGGGCTTCCATCGTGACGATCCACGGCGAGATCGTGGTGCCGAAGTTCTTCGAAAGAAAAGGTCCGAGCGGCTGGTATTCCCACGCCTGGATGTCGCGTGCCGACCAGTCGTTGAGCATGCACAGTCCGACGACGTGCTCGCCTGCGCGCGAGATTCCGATCGGCTCGCCCGGCGCGTTGCCCGGCCCTATCCACACACCGAGCTCGAGCTCGAAATCGAGATTGCGCGAGGGCCCGAAAGTCGGCGCGCTTTCGTCGGCGCGCTTGCGCTGGCCGTTGGGACGCCGCACCGGTGTGCCTGACGCATGGATGGACGACGCGCGGCTGTGATACGCGACCGGCACGTATTTGTAATTGGGCAGCAGGGGCGGGTTGCGCTTGTTGCGCACGCCGCCGTTGTAGGCGTGATGAATCCCGGCGAAGAAATCGGTGAAAGAACCGATCGTGGCGGGCACGTGCATCGTGCAGCTGGCCGCGCGATGCAACAGCGTGGCTTCGAAGGCGTGCGCCTCGACGCTGTCTTCGCCTTCGGCGAGCAGCGCGAAAAGTCTCTTGCGGAGCGCCGCGCGAAGCCCCTTGCGCAGCCCCATGAATCCATTCAGCGTCGGCGCCGCAGCCGCTTTCGCGGCCTCGAGCGCAGGGCCCGCGAAGAGGCCCGCCTCGATCGCGCGCTTCAGGTCGAAGATTTCGTCGCCGATCGCCACCCCGCCCCGCGGATCATCCGCACCGGTGCTGAACACCCCGAACGGGAGGTTCTGCAGCGGAAAAACCGGGTGCGACTTCGCCGACGCGACCCAGCTTTGCCGCGACACGTCGTGTGTTTCGTCGAGCTCTCGACTCATGGCGCCTCCTGCATTCAGCCGCCCTGCCGCTTGCGCTGGATGTTGTTCTCCGTGTCGAAGCAGACCGGTTCCCGATACGAACGCGACACCGTGATGATGTTGGGGTTGTCGTCCTTGAGCGCCTGGAACAGCGGCTCGGTCGCGCGCCACAGGTTGTTGTACGAGCCGTCGTGATGTCCCGGAATGTACACGTCCGGACGGTAGGTGCGGGCGTGCTCGAGCGCCTGCTTCACCGTGAGCTCCTGGACATACGAAGCCGACACCGCGACGAGCGCCACATCGACGCGCCCGACGCGCTCCATGACCGCTTTTTCGTACTCGCTCACCGCGCCGCCGCTGTTTCGGTACATCAGCCGAAATCCATTATCGAATGTGAACAGGAACGCGATCGTGCCTTCGGTGACTACTCGAGGGTCGCCGCTGATTCCGAGCGTGCGTATGCGCGCCAGCTCCGCAGCCTGCCCGGGCGCGGGCGGTGTCGTCGTCGTGCGTAACGCATCGCCGAACGCTTTCGCGACATTCGGGGGCGGGTCGCCATGTTTGCCGAGTATCGGTTCTACGGTGAATCCTTTGAAGCGCATCAGCTCGCCGCCGCGGCCGGTGACGGTGCGCACCTGAGCTTTCGGGATCGGCTGGGTGAGCAGCTTCTCGGTAGTGACCGGGGCGCCGACCACGAGCGCGCCCGTTCTCGTACCGACGAAAGCCGCGTCTGACATGTGGTCGACGTGGCCGTGGCCGAGCAGGATCAGGTCCGCGCGCTTCACATCCGCCGCACTGAATCCGAGCGGCGGAAAGGTGCTTCCGCGGTCGAAGTAGGTGTCGAGCAGGATGACCTGGCCGTCGTAGACGAGCTCGTAATTGGTGAACCCGGTCCAGCGTATGGCAAGCGTGCCCGGATTGCGCGGGGCCGGACCACCGGTGGCGACGAGCATGGGCATGCTGCATCCCGGATCACCCGCCTGCTGCGCCACAGCCAGCGCCCGGGGGTCGCTCGACGGGGCAGTGGCACAGGCGCCGAGCACCGAAAGCAGGATCGGGAGCACCGTGAATCTTTTGATCATCGCTTGTCCTTATGCGTCAACGTGGTTTCGATCGGGTTGCCAGTTTTCGGGAATTGTCGGGCCGTCGTCCGAGACGGTCGCCCTGCGCATCGCACGGCGCAGGCTCTCGTCGTGCGGACGTCCGCGATGCATCGTACAGCGGTTGTCCCACAGCACGACGTCGTCGACCGCCCAGCGGTGGGTGTAGACGAACTGCGGCTGAGTGGCGTAAGCCATCAGCTCGTCGACGAGCCGCCGGCCGTCCGCTTCGTCCATGCCGTAGATACGCGTGATGTGCGAGGCGAGCACGAGCGACTTGCGCCCGCTCGCGGGATGCGTGCGAACGAACACCTGCGGCACCGCCGGCCGCAGCGCCCGCCGCTCCGGCGTGATGGTGGCCGGATCGAGGCCGACCTTCTTGCGCGAATGAAAATAATCGTGCTCGGCCACCAGGTGCTCGAGCCCGTGCCTGCGCTCTGCGGGCAGCGCGTCCCACGCAGCCCGCATGTCGGCGAACTCGGTCTCGCCCCCGGAGGGCACGACGTGCTGCGCCGAGAGCATCGACATCTTCCCGGGCGTACGCTTGAACGAGCTGTCGGTGTGCCAAAGCTGGTTGGCGAGATTGATGAGGCGGCGATTGTCGCTGTCCTTCAGGAGCTCGCCGTTCTCGTCGAGATTTGAAATGTCCGAAAAACCGGTCTGGATGCGGCGCTTCCCGCCCGGCGTCGCGACGAAAGGCTGGATCGACACTTCGAGCTCGCCGAAGCGCCTCGCGAAATCGAGCTGCTCGCCTTCGGTGAGCGGCTGATGGCGAAACACCAGCACGGCGTACCGGTTGAACGCTGCTTCGATCTCGGCGAACACCGCGTCGGTGAGGCGCGCAAGATCGACGTCGCCGATCTCGGCCACGAATTCGGTATTGACGGGGTCGATGGAAATCACAGGTCCTCCATGATCACTCGGGCTTCACGCCGGCGGCCTTCACGGCCTTCGCCCATTTGGGGATTTCGTTGCGGATGAACTCCGCGGTCTGCTCCGCCGTCGCCATGACCGGCTCGGCGTTCATATTGTTCAGGCTGTCGAGCATCTCGGGCGTCCTGAGCGCCTTCATCACCGCCTGATTGAGGCGCGCCACGATCTCTCGCGGCGTGCCCGCCGGCGCTTCCAGCGAAAACCACGTGGCGGCGCTATAACCCGGAAGGCCCGACTCGCCCATGGTAGGTACTTCCGGCGCGAACCGCGAGCGCTTGTCGGTGGTGATTGCGAGCGCGCGCAGCTTGCCGGACTTCACGTGCGGCCACAGGCCGGGAAACGGGTTGACGAAGAAATCGACCTCGCCGCCGATCAGTCCCACCAGCGCAGGCGCGGCGCCCTTGTAAGGCACGTGCACCGTGCTGATCTGCGCGGCGCTGTTGAGCATCTCAGCCATGAGGTGCGAGGTGCCGCCGACGGAGCCGTAGTTGAGTTTGCCGGGGTTTTTGCGCGCGAGCGCGATCAGCGCCTTCAGGCTCTTCGCCGGCACCGTCGGGTGCACGACGAGCAGGTTAGCCACGACGGCGATCATCGCGATGTGCTCGAAATCCCTGATCGCGTCGTAGCCGAGCTTCGGATAGATGCTGGGACTGATGCCGAGCGTGCCCAGGCTGCCGATCAGCACGGTGTAGCCGTCGGGCGCGGTCCTGGCGGCGAGCGCGGTGCCGAGCGTGCCGTTCGCCCCGCCGCGATTGTCGACGATGACCGTCTGCGAGAGCGACTCTTCGAGCCGCCGCGCCAGCGCCCGGCCGACGATGTCGTTCGGCCCGCCGGGAACGAACGAGATGATCATGCGAATAGGCTTCGCCGGGTACGAGGCTGGAGCGCTCTGTGCGCCTGCCGTTCCCGAGGCCAGCGCGAGGCATATGAAGAGGCCGCGCAGCCTCATTGAGCGTCCGGCTTCACGCCCGCCGCCTTGATGACCTTCGCCCATTTCGCGATCTCCGCGCGGAGGAAGTCCGCGGTCCCGGCAGGCGTCGTAATCATCACCTGCGCGTTCTGGCTCGTGAAGCTTTCGATCATCTCGGGCGATCTGAGCCCCTTCACCACGACCTGGTTGAGCTTTGCGACGACCTCGCGCGGCGTACGCGCAGGTGCGGCCAGCGAAAACCAGGTGCTCGCGTTGTAACCGGGAAGCCCCGCCTCGCTCATCGTCGGCACGTCGGGCGCGAGCGGCGAGCGCTTGTCGGTCGTGACCGCGATTGCGCGCAGCTTGCCCGCCTGCACCAGCGGCATGAGGCCGGAGAACGCGTGCAGCAGGAAGTCGACCTCCCCGTTGAGCACTGCGACAGTCGCCGGCGCAGCGCCTTTATAGGGGACGTGGACCGTCCGGATGTCCGCCATGCTGTTGATCAGCTCGGACATCAACTGCGACGAGCCGCCGACCGCACCGTAGTTGAGCTTCCCCGGATTTTTCTTCGCGAGCGCGATCAGCTCCTTCAGGTTCTTCGCCGGCATTCCCGCGTTCACGACCATGAGATTGCCGACGACGGCGATCATCGACACGTGCTCGAAATCCTTCACCGCGTCGTAGCCGAGATTCGGATAGAGACTCGGCGCGATGCCGTGGGTGCCCAGACTGCCGATGAGGAGCGTATAGCCGTCGGGCGGCGCTTTGGCGACGAGCGCACTGCCCACCTGCCCGTTCGCGCCGCCCCGATTGTCGACCACGACCGGCTGCCCCATCTCCTCGAGCCGCCGCGCCACCGCGCGCCCGACGATGTCGGTGATGCCGCCGGGAACGAACGCGACGACGATGCGCACCGGCTTGCCGGGGTACGACGATGACCGCTGCGCGGCGGCCGGGAATGAAAGCGCCACCATGGCCAGACCTGCGATGACGCTGAAGTGCTTCATCAGTGCGGTTCCCCCGGCGGGATATGGGCTCCCGCTTTCATCTGATTCTAACCGCCGGCTCGCGTGGTCGCGGTGCCCGTCAGGCGGGAAAGATTAGAAGGGCCGCGTCATGAATGTCAAAGGAGTGTCCAGCATGTGGCGGCGCTATCTCATCGCGCATCTGGCCGTTTGCAGAAATGCGTCGACGAGCGGTGACGGATTCTTCCGTCGCGATACAACGGCGATTTCCGTCATCGGCAAAGGACCTGTGATCTTCTTGAAGATCACACCCGTGCCGCCTCGCATTTGCACGGACGACGCGACGAGGGCGATGCCTGCGCCGGCGCCCACGAGCCCCACGAGGGTCTCCGGCCGCCGCGCTTCCTGTACGACGTTCGGATGGAAACCTGCCTGATGGCAGCCGTGCATGATCTGGCTGTAGAGCACGGAGCGGCTCGGCGCAAACATCACGAACGGCTCGTCGGCCAGATCCGCAAGTCTCAGTTGCCGTTTTTTGCCGAGCTTGTTGCCCTCGGGGACGGCTGCAACAAAGGGTTCCCGCAGGAGAACTTCGGTGCTGATCGCCGGGTCCGTCGCCGGCGGGCGTAAAAAGCCGACGTCCACCGCCCCGCTGATCACTGCATCGAGCACCTGCGGGAGCTCCATGTCCTGAAGGCCGAGCTTCACGGTCGGATTCTCAGCGCGAAAGCGCCGCAGGATGCGCGGCAGCAGCGTGTAGGTGGCGCCAAGAAAAAAGGCGATGTCGAGCCGTCCGATCTCGCCGCGCGCTGCGCGCCGCGCCGCGTTTGCGCCTTCATTGACCGCGGTCAGTATTCCCGTCACGTGCTCCAGGAAGACCTCTCCCGCGGCGGTGAGCTGAACGTGCCGCTTCGACCGGTGCAGAAGCACGGTCCCGAGCTCGCGCTCGAGCTTCATGATCTGGAGGCTCAACGGCGGCTGAGACATGTGGAGCCGGCGCGCTGCCCGTCCGAAGTGCAGCTCTTCTGCAACCACCGAAAAGTACCGTAGTGTTTTCAATTCCACGTGATACACCGAATGTATTAGAAACCGATAAATTATATATTGGACGCTGGTACAACCCGCGCCTACTCTAGGTTGCTCGAGGCATACAGGACCCGAACGGGCCGCCTCGCAAACCTCCAGGAGGGGAAGCCAATGACGACCGAAGTTTCGGGAAATCCGCTGTGGGACGGCGCCGGCGTGGGTGATCAGCTCGAGCCGTACGAGTACATGATCACGCCCGAGATGCTCGACGAGTATCGGCGCATCGTCGACAACCCCAAGGCCGCGTATCCGACCGTCGCAGGGCGGCATTCACTGCGGGCGTGGACCAACCGCTATGGGCCGGCCACGCTGATGAACGTCGGCGCCGAAAGCGAATATTTCAACCCGGTGGTTCCGGGCAAGCGCATCCGCGTCGAAGCGACCATCGTCGGCAAGTACATCCGGCGCGGCAAGCCGTTCATCCTCGTCGATTCGGTCGCGACAGACGAAGACGGACGAATGATCGAAAAAAGCCGGCTCGTCGGCATGACGGCCAAAGCCGAGAAACCCCTTTTTGCGGAGGTTGCGAACAAATGGGAAAAGAACTGAAAGTCGGCACCGAGCTCGACGGCGATTCGCACACGATCACCGAAGAGAAGCTCGTCGCATTCGAGCGCGTCGTCTGGCATCGGGTTGCCAACGTGCACAGCGATCCCGCGGTCGCGAAGAAGGTCGGCATGTCACGCACTATCGCTTCGGGCCAGAACCAGCTGGCGTTCCTCCACCAGCTCATGGAGTCGACTTTCGGCGACGGCTGGATCTACGGCGGGAAGATCGCCGCGCGCTGGGTGAGCCCGGTCTACGTGGACGACGTGATCACCCCTCGCGCGCTCGTGAAGGAAATCGCCGAGCAGGACGGCAGGATGCGTGTGCACATGGATATCTGGTGCACGAACCAGTCGGGGACCAAGACGGCGCTCGGCAGCGCACAGGCCTACCTGCAATGAACGACGCGCCTGCTTCGGAAGAGGAAACGAACGCCAGCACGCTGCCGCTTGCCGGCATGCGCGTGATCGAGCTCACCCAGGCGTGGGCCGGACCACTGTGCGGCATGCTGCTCGCGGACATGGGTGCGGAGGTCATCAAGGTCGAATCACCGGGTCAGCAGGCCGAAGCGCGCGGCGGCTCGCCGTACGCCGGCGGCGAAAGCGTCATCTTCATGATGACGCATCGAAACAAGAAGAGCGTCACGATCGACATCAAATCGCCGCGCGGCCGCGCGGTATTCCTCGATCTGGTGCGCACGGCAGACGCACTGGTTCAGAACCTTCGACCCGGAGCGTTGAAAAAGCTCGGCCTCGACTACGACAGCCTCAAGAAGATCAACCCGAAGCTCATCTACACGTCGGTCAGCGGCTATGGCCGGACCGGGCCCGATGCGAACAAAGCGGGCGTGGACCAGGTCG
>JAQGMV010000397.1 GCA_028292225.1 Betaproteobacteria bacterium | reverse complement strand
CGCCTCGGGAGGGACGTCACGTGCGACATTCCGATAGAGCAGCTCGCGCTTCAGAGTCCATTGCGAACCAACGAGCAGGCACGAGCACACCCGCGCCCGCGGTTCGCGCAACCGTCCTCGCCGATTTCGCGGCCATCATCCTTTTCTGCGCCGCGTCGCTACTGCCGCCGAGTGCCGCGCGGGCCGCGCAGGATGCGGATGCGGATGCGGTGGCGGTCGACGCCAATACGCGACTTCCGGATGCCGTCCCGGATGCGGTCCTCGATATTACCGGCAGGAATTTTCCACTCCAGCGCGGCAGAATCGAAGTCATCCTCAACAGCCAGCACCCGGTCAGCGCCGCCGGCGGCGACAACCCGCTTCGAATCACACCATCGAAGAGCGACGGCAGGACGATCAGCTTCCGGCTGCCGACCGACATCCCGCCGCAGCGCTATCACGTCGCGCTGCAAATCACCGGCGAGGGCAAGGACGCCTCGGACGCGGCGCCGATTCCCGTACCGGGAGAGCTCCGCGTAAGACCGAAGGAGCCGCCGAAGATCACCGCGGTGAAGCCGCTCACCGGTTATCCAAGCGACAAGAAGCGCTTCCAGTTCGAGCTCACCGGCGAGAACTTCGCGGCGAAGGGGGAAGACAACGCGATACTCGTCAATGGCAGCGACATCGGCGGCCGCGACGATACCCAGTGCAACGAGAAGACCGAGCCAGGAAAGCATTTCGACAGGCCGTGCGTGGCGGCCGCTCGCGACGGCCGCCGGCTTTCGGTCTTCGGGTACAAGCCCGAGGATTACCAGGGCCCGGTCAAGGTGCAGGTCCGCGCCTACGGTGCCCTCTCCGCGGAACAGCCGATGTTGCTCTCGCGCATCGGCAAGGACACCGCGCTGCCCATCGCGCTTGCCGGAGCGCTCGCGCTCACCGGCATCCTGATCGCGATCGTGTGGAGAGGGCTGGGGCGATACAAAATCGAAGGAGAGCGCTACAGCCCGTTCGCGGTGTTCTTTCTCGACAAGTCGACGAACACCTACAGCCTGTCCAAGTTCCAGCTTTTCGCGTGGACCGCGGCGGCCGTGTTCGGATACATCTACCTGATGATCGCGAATCTTCTCATCCAGTGGAAGTTCGCGCTGCCGGATCTGCCGGACGGGCTGCCTCTGCTCATGGGCATCAGCACCGGAACCGCGGTGGCCGCCCTTGGGATCACCAACCAGTTCGGCGGTAAAGGCTCGGGGCCCATACATCCTTCGGCGGCCGACTTCATCACCTCGGGCGGCCTCGTCGCGCCCGAGCGCTTTCAGTTCTTCGTCTGGACGATCGTGGGCATCATCGGTTTCCTTTCGCTACTGCTGCTCGCCGATCCATCGACGCTCCATCAGATGCCGAAGCTGCCGGAGAACTTCCTCACGATCATGGGTATCAGCTCGGCCGCCTACCTCGGCGGCAAAGCGGTGCGCAAAGCCGGGCCGGTCATCAAGACCCTGTCGATCAAATCGGTCACACCAGCGCCGCAGAACCCGCCGAACAACGACCCGCCGCAGGACAAGCCTGCGACTGTCGGGCCGGTGCTCACGATCAACCTGAAGGGCGACAACCTCGACGCCAAGGGCACGATCAAGGTCGACGACAAGGTGCTTCGAAGCGATCAGTTCTGGATCGTCCCGCGCCTGCTTCCCGAGCCGCCGTCGACCATGAGCGCCGAGCTCGACGCGAACCTCGACGCAGGCCGGATCGACGAAGCAAGCCCCGGCTCACTCCTCGAAGGCGAGCACAACCTGACGCTCGTCAACGGCGACGGCCAGTCCGCTTCGATTCGTTTCCCGCTCGATCCGCTGGAAATCGAAAGGACCTCGCCGGCCTCGCTGGGCACGGGCAACGCGCCGGTAACCGTGACCCTCATCGGCAAGAACTTCGGCGAAGGGATGACGTGCCGGTGGAAAGCGCCTGCGGCCGATCGCGCGACGAGCGCGAATCTCACCAAAATCGATCCGACGCAATTAACCGCGGATATCACGCCGGGCGCTGCCGCAGGCACCGGAACGATCACCTTGATCAGCCGGCTCGGCTTACGAGCCAGCCGCGGTATACCGGTTGCGGAGCCGGCGGCTCCGCCTGCCGACACCCAGAACCCGTAACAATCGGGGTCTGTCCCCGATTTGTGTCTGACCGTTCGTGACGTTTGTTGCATCCGCGGCGAGTCAAGCGAGCAGCGCCAGCAGACGCCCCCGTAGAATCGCCTGACTTCATACCGCGTCGGACCGGATGGATCAGGCACTGTACGTCAGCATCCTGAACGTGATCGGCTATGCCACGACGATCGCATTGCCCGTTGCGGGATTCCTGCTCTGGCTGAAGCTCGCGTACCTCGTCGCGGGTCCGGGCGGGTTCTGGATTCGAATATCGCCGCGTGCGAAGCTCCTGCTGCTCGGCGTTCTGGTCAGCCCGGTCTTCTTCGGCTGGGTCATAGGGAAATTGCTGGCGGGCGCGTGAGGCGCGTCGTGTATGCGGCTATAAACCGGCACTCTTTCCCCTTTCGGGAGTCAAGCCCGCGTTCTCCGACGCCGCCCCGCCGCGCCCGGCGGTCGGCCGTCTGTTACACTGGGCCGTCAGTGTGCGATGGCGCGTCAGATCATGACATCCCTGCCTTGAGCGTTGGTTTCAGAAACAATTTCAGGAAATCTATGAAGACGGCCCGTCTTTTCTCGATCCAGGTCCCTCAATCGGCGGCTTTCGTATGGAAGTGGCGCTGCAGCGACGGGAAAGCGGAATCGAAGCAGTCCTTCGAGCTGTATTACGACTGCGTCGAAGACGCCCGCAAGAACGGCTACACCGTCGAGCTGACCGGCCTCGCCGACGATCCCGAGCGCGAAGTCAACGCGCGGCCTGACCTCGGAGGCTGGAGCCTGCGTTAACGCACGGCTTCACGCGACCGGCAGCGTGGACTGAAAGATTTCGCCGCAGGCGCGATTCGGTTCGCCCCCCATACTCGACAGCGTAACCGCCCCGCTACCTCACCTCTTCCGGTGGGCGGACGTGGCGGCAGGTGTAGAGCAGCATCAGGTCGTACAGGATCTTGAGGCTGCCGGCGATCACCAGCGGCCAGCCGAAAGACGAGACGCTCAGTAAAGACCCCGCGATCAGCGGCCCGAGCGCCGACGCAAAGCTCCGCGGCACCGACGTGATGCTCGCCGCGGCCGGCCGCTCCTCCGGCGGCACGATGGCCATGACGTACGACGTTCGAGTCGGCACGTCCATCTGCGAGAGCGCGCTTCGCATCAACAGCAGCGCGATCGCCCAGCCCAGCGTCGGCATGAACGGGACGAGGATGAGAAAGATGCTCGAGGGCAGATGGGTGAAGACCATCGTGTTCACGAGCCCGATCCGCCGCGCGATGCGAACCGCGACCAGGAACGAAAACGACGCGAGCAGCCCGGCCCAGAAGAATATCGTTCCCGCGAGCGCGCTCGAGAGCTGGAACTTGTCGTACAGCCACAGGACGAGCATCGAGTCGAGCACGAGCCCGCCGCCGAACGCGTCGAGGCTGAACAGCGCGGCGAGCTTGTAGACCATCTTCTTCGATTTCACGAGCGAGCCGCCCGAGGGCCGGCGCTCGGTCGAGTCATCCTTCGGCAGCCCGCAGTACGCGAGCGCCGCCGCGATTCCGAAGATCGCGTAGAGCCCGAACATCATCTGCAGCGCCGACTTCATCCCGATGCCGAGCTTCGCGACGAGAAGATCCGGTGCGCCCGCCAGCAATGCGCCTACGGCGGCGACCAGGGAACCGACGAGGCTGTAGCGCGCGAACACCGCGGTGCGGTCGCTGTCTTTCGCAGCGCGCGAAATCACCGCATGCTCGAGCGGAAGAAAGACGCTGACGCCGCCGCTCGATGGATTCAGGGTGCCGATGAACGCGATCGCGAGCAGCGGCCAGAAATCGCTGATCGCGGCAAAGCCGGCGCCGGTCGCCGCCATCAGCAAGGCGGCTGCGACGAGCAGGGTGCGATAATGATACCGGTGCGCATGAAACCCGACCACCAGCGTCAGCACGCCCGAACCGAGCAGCGTCACTGTTGCGATGATGCCCACGTCGAGCGGACCGAAACCCAGCGTGAGCAGATAGACGGGGAGCAGCAGACTCACGTAGCCGTCCGCAAACGCCCGCACGCCCCTGCTCCAGAGCAAGCGGCGCACGACGAGCCGTGCGCTCGAGGACCCGCTGGGGCGCGCGTCGGGCTCGAGATCGAGCGGTGCTTTCACCCCTCGCACGAAACCCGGCTCACTCGGTAATCCGGAATGAACAACGTCGCTGTAAGTTTTGCCGGGCTACGGCGGGAAGTACCGGGCGCTTTCACCAAAGCAGGCTCCTTGTGCACGACTACCGTCGGAGCAGGCCTTGGACGCGGGGGCGTCTTGAAGAGCGGGGAGGCTGCTGATCCCCGCCTGGTTTGAGAGTAGCGCGGGCCGGGCCGGCGAGTCAACGCAGCGGCCGCCCCGGGCGCAGGGCTCGTCAGGCTTCGGGCAAGCGCCGCGGGCGTCGCGGTCCCGCGGAGCACGCCGGGCTCCGGGTGCCCGCGGTCGCTCGATCGGTGGCGGCTTCGATCTTCCGCAGAAGCCCCTCGGCTTCACTGATGAGCGCGAAGTGCTTCTTCGTGAGCAGCGCGCACTCGCCCAACAACTCGTCGACCTGAGCAGACATGGCCGCGATCTCGCTCCAGGCGCGCTCGGCCTGGTTCAACGTGAGCTCTTGCATCTCCGTCCCCACAAGTAACATTTGCCGAATGCACTTGCATGCAGGAGCTTTGCCTGCTCGGACCGATCACAAAAAAAGACCGGCCGCAGCCGGTCTTTTCGAGTCGCGGCTACCGCCGCGTCAGCCGAGCGGCTTCGCCACGTAGCCGTAACGCAGGTTGGTGCGGCCTTCGCCGAACTTGTCGTAGGTCTCCTTCGCCTGCGCGTAGCGGTCGTTCTCCAGCGCTGCGCGCTGCGCCGGGGTGTAGTTGTAGAGCTTCGCGTTGGTCTCGCCGAATATCGCGTTCTTGATCGGGCTGTTGGCGGCCTGGCCGAGCGGCTTGAAGCCATACTTCTTCTGCATGTCTTCAGGGATCTCGAGCCTGCGCAGGCCTTCGATCTGCCACTGCGGCGCGCCGGTCCAGACCGCGTCGGTGCCCCAGACCACGTGGTCGTATCCGAGGCCTTTGCCGAGTATGCCCATCACCGCCGCGCCCAGGCGGGGCTCCGAGACGAC
>JAQGMV010000387.1 GCA_028292225.1 Betaproteobacteria bacterium | reverse complement strand
AGGGCTTTGAGCGTCGCGTATTCGCCGAGGCGCTCGCGCGCGGTCATTGCCATCGTGTTCGCCATCACGGCGAGGATGATGAAGATGACGACGAAGGAAACGATGCGGATCGCGATCACGATCGCTTCGGTCTGTTTCACGAAGCCGATCTGGAAAGCCTGCTCGGTCTCGGTCAGCGTCTCGGCGATCGAATTCCTGAACTGCTTGTCGATGTCTTCGCTCACGGCCGCGGCGCGATCGACGTCTTCGACTTCGACGAGGAAGATGCCGACCTGGTTCGCGCGCAGCGGGAAGCGCTGCCTCATGGTCTCGTTCAGATACTGCCAGTGGAAAAAGAACAGCGACGTATCGGTCTTCGCTTCGCCCGCGTCGTAAATGCCGCGCACCACGAACTCCCAGTTCCCCGGGAAGATCGTCCCTTTAAGCGGGATCACGTCGCCGACTTTCCATCCGAAGTTCTGCGCGAGCTTGCGGCCGACGATCGCGCCTTTGCGGTCGCGCATGAACGCGCGGAACGCATCGTCGGCGATCTTGTATTCGGGATACATCGCGAAATACGCGACCGGCTCGACCGCGAACTGCGGAAAGAAATTCTTCGGCTCCTGGTACACGCCCGCGAACCAGTTCACCGCCGCGACGCTCTTCACGCCTTCGACCGCGCGGATCTTCTCGCGATAGTGCAGCGGCAGCACAACGGTGAGCGACACCGCGTTGCGCGTGATGAGGCGGTTGGGCGCCGCCGCGTCCGCGCCGTGATACCACGCGTCGACGATCGACTGCAGCAGCCCGAATGACAGGAACGCGACGACGAGGCCGAGCACGGTCAGCGCGGTGCGCAGCTTGTGCCGGAGGCTGTTGCGGAGGATGAGCTTCAGGAAGTGCATGATGCATCAACTCTCCAAGGAGTCCTCACGACGTGAGGACCCCTTTCTCCAGGTTCCGCAACGTCCGCGCATACTTCGCCGCGTTCGGGTCGTGAGTCACCATGATGATCGTCTTGCCGAGCTCGCGGTTCATGCGGTCCATGAGGTTGAGGATCTCCTCGGCGGAAGCGCGGTCGAGGTCGCCGGTCGGCTCGTCGGCGACGAGTATCGTCGGATCGCTGATGATCGCGCGAGCGATTGCGACGCGCTGCTGCTGGCCGCCCGAAAGCTCCGAAGGATAGTGCTCCATGCGATCGGAAAGACTGACCATCGCGAGCGCGGTCTCGACGTGCGCGCGCCGCTCGCCGGCGCCGAGATTCGTCAGCATGAGCGGCAGCTCGACGTTCTCGAACGCCGTAAGCACCGGCATCAGGTTATAGAACTGGAAGATGAAGCCGACGTGCTCGGCGCGCCAGTCAGCAAGCTGCGCTTCCGAGAGTGTGACGATGTCGATGCCGCCCACGTGCAGCGTGCCGCCGTCGGGCTTGTCGATTCCGGCGATCAGGTTGAGCAGCGTGCTCTTGCCCGAGCCGGACGGACCCATGAGCGCGACGAATTCCCCGGACGCGATGTCGAGCGTGATGTCGCTCAGCACCGGCACGACCTGCCCGCCGCGGCGGTAGGACTTGGACAGGCTACGAATCTCTACGATCGGCTGCCCGGTCACTTTGACGCCGTCGCCACCGCCGTGCCGTCGCGCACCCGCTCCGAAGGCTTGAGCACCACACGGGCGCCGGAGGGCACGCCGGTCACCTGTATCAGGTCGCCTGCGGCAGCGCCTGTGATCACGGCGACTTCAGCCGCCTTCCCTTCGCGCACGACATAAACCACTTTGCGCCCGCCGCGATCCGCGATCGCCGACGAAGGCACCGCGACATGCGGCGTGTTCTCCTGCTTCGCGATCTCGCGCGAGAGAAACGCGACCTTGGCGCTCATCTCCGGGAGGATCCTGGGATCGGTCTCGGTGAAGCGGATCTTCACGGTGACCGTCGCCTTGGACCGATCGACGGTCGGCACGAGCCTGTGCACTTCGCCTCGAAAGCGCGATTCAGGAAGCGCGTCGAGCTGGATCTCGGTCGGCTGGCCGAGCTTCACCTTGCCGATGTTCCCTTCCGCGACATCGGCTTCGACTTCGAGCGTCGACATGTCGGCCATCGTGACGACCGCCGCCTGCGAACCGAGCGCGGACGAGAACGGAGTGATCACGTCGCCGACATTGGCGTTCTTCGTCAGCACCACCCCGTCGAAAGGCGCGCGTATGAGAGTCTGCTCGACCGCGACCTGCGCGGCGCGATAGTTCGCCTGGGCTGCGGCGATCCCTGCGCGCTGGCCGCTGATCGCCGCCACTGCGCGCGCGTGGCGCGCGACAGCGGTGTCGTGCGCCGCGGGCGACACGAACTTCTTTTCAAGGAGCTCGGCGGACCGGTTGAACTGGCGCTCCGCGTCCTTGAGCTCGGCCTGTCCCTGCTCGAGGTTCGCCTCGGCGACTTTGATGTTCGCGGCGGCCTGCTGCATCTGCGCGGACACGTCGCGATTCTCGAGGCGCGCGACCATTTCGCCTGCGCTCACCTTGCTGCCTTCGCGCACGCCGAGCCACTCCAGACGACCGGTGGCTTTCGACGCCACCGCCGCCTTGCGCTGGGCGACGACGTAACCGGTCGCGTTGAGCACGGTGTACGTCTGCGACGGATAAAGTTGCGCCGCGGTGCCGAGCTCGACCTGAACCGCGGGCCTGTAGGCGACCGCGAGGACAGCGGCTATGGCGATCACGCCCGCGACCAGGACCCAGCGCACGATGCGGCTCTTGCGCCGCGAGCCCGCAGCCGCGCTTGAGCCGCCGCGCTCGATGCGCAGTCGTGACAGATCAGGTTCGGACAAATTCAGACCCTGGAAGGATGTGCGAGCAGCGAGATCGTGTGCGCGTCGAGGCTTCCGCAGTCGACGCACCCGCGTGGCACGTCGAGCCAACCTGCCATAAAATCGAAGCGAATCGCCGTAACTCGCGCTTTGCGTGGCCGCGCTCGCCGCGAGCCGAATTGTATCAGGAGAGAAGTGATGACCGCCCCGATCCCGACCACCAAGCCCGCGTTCGTGTGGGAAGACCCGCTGCTTCTGGAAGACCAGCTCACCGACGACGAGCGCATGATTCGCGACTCCGCGCGCGCGTACTGCCAGGACAAGCTGATGCCGCGCGTGCTCGAAGCGAACCGCCACGAAAAATTCGACCGCGAGATCATGAACGAGATGGGTGCGCTCGGGTTTCTCGGCGCGACACTCGAAGGCTACGGCTGCGCGGGCGTGAATCACGTGAGCTACGGGCTGATCGGGCGCGAAGTCGAGCGCGTCGACAGCGG
>JAQGMV010000353.1 GCA_028292225.1 Betaproteobacteria bacterium | reverse complement strand
GCATCATCGGAAAGACCTTCGAACAGAAACGGCACGAGCGCGATCTTCTTCGAGCGCGCGAGATCGGCATAGGCCTGCCGGAACTTTTCGGTGTAAGCCATGCCGTAATTGGGTGGCAAACGCATTCCCACCAGCAGCACGTCGGCTTTCGCTGCGCGGCTCGCATCGATCATCGTCTCGAGATTGCGCTTCATGACATCGAGACCCTGGCCTCGCAAGCCATCGTTGGCGCCGAGCTCGAGCACCACGATGTCGGGACGATGCGCCTTCAGCGCGCCTTCGATCCGGCCCGCACCGCCCGTGGTGGTCTCTCCGCTGATGCTGGCGTTGGCCACGCGGTAATTGAAACCCTCGTCGCGCAGACGCTTTTCCAGCAGGCTCACCCAGCCCTGGGTCTGTGCAAGGCCATAAGCCGCCGAGAGACTGTCTCCAAAAACCAGTATCGTTCCGGCGTATGCGGCTGAAGGCGCAACCGCAGGCGCGACGGCGAGAGTCAACAAGAAAAGCAAACGTGAAAGCATGATGGCCCAGTCGAATGAAAAGATAATCAGCGTTGCCAGCATTGGAAAAACCGTGCCCAGCGGCGCCACCGGGTTGACCATACTGCACGATATTAGTTTCGACGTGCGAGCCGGCGAGGCGGTCGCGATCGTGGGCGTGTCCGGTTCAGGGAAGTCGACGCTGCTCGGACTGATGGCGGGTCTGGACACGCCGAGCACCGGCGCGATCCGCATCGACGGACACGATCTCTTCGAGCTCGACGAAGACGGCCGCGCGGCGTTGCGCGGGCGCATGGTCGGCTTCGTGTTCCAGTCGTTTCAACTGCTCTCGTCGCTGACCGCGCTCGAGAACGTGATGCTGCCGCTCGAACTCGCAGGCCGAGCTTCAGCCGAAGCGGCCGCGCGCGAGATGCTCGAGCGCGTGGGCCTGGGCGAGCGCCTGCGCCACTATCCGAAGCAGCTTTCGGGCGGCGAGCAGCAGCGCGTCGCGATCGCGCGCGCTTTTGTGACGCAGCCCGCGCTGCTGCTCGCCGACGAGCCTACCGGCAACCTCGATGCGGCGACCGGACGCCAGGTCATCGACCTCATGTTCGAGCTCAACCGCGAGCGCGGAACCACGCTGCTGCTCGTGACCCACGACGAAGGTCTGTCGCGGCGCTGCGATCGCGTGCTGAGGCTCGCCGGCGGACGGCTCCTCAACGGCGACGCGGCAGAGGCAGTGTGACCAAGCTGCGTAGCGAGCTCATGCTCGCGCTGCGATTGCTCTGGCGCGACCACCGGGCCGGCGAGCTCGCGTTGATCGCCGCCGCGATGGTGATCGCCGTCGCGAGCGTGACGACCGTCGGGTTTTTCACCGATCGCGTGCATCAGGCTCTCGGGCGTCAGGCGAACCAGCTACTCGGCGCCGATCTCGTCATCGTCAGCGACAAGCCGGTCGAGTCCGCGCTCGAGGCGGAGGCGCGCGAAGCCGGCCTCAAGACCGTGCGCATGACCCGATTCCCGAGCATGGCGGTGCGCGGAGAGCGCAACGTGCTCGCGAGCATCAAAGCGGTGACGCAGGGCTACCCGTTGCGCGGCGAGCTGAGAGTGAGCGACGAGCTTTACGGCAAGGACCGCGCGGTGACGGACATCCCGCAGCCCGGTGCGGCATGGATAGACGAGCGCCTTGCGACCCAGCTCGGCGCGTCGCGCGGTGATCGTTTCGAGCTCGGGCGCAGCACCTTTACCGTGGCTGCCATCCTCACCCACGAGCCCGACGTGTCGATCGGCTTCATGAACAGCGCCGCGCGCATCCTCATCAACGAAGCGGACGTCGCAGCGACCGGGCTCGTGCAGCCCGGAAGCCGGATCGGCTACCGCTTGCAGCTTGCAGGGTCGGTCGAAGCGGTCGAGACGTTCCGCACTGCGATCGCGCCACGGCTGCAACGGGGCCAGCGCACCGAGGGTGTCCGCGACGCGAGGCCCGAGATCCGCTCCGCACTCGAGCGCGCGGAGAAGTTTCTGAGCCTGGCCGCGCTCGTGAGCGTCGTCCTCGCCGCGGTTGCGATCGGGCTTTGCGCGCGGCGCTTTCTTCAGCGCCACCTCGACGCGTGCGCGATCATGCGGTGTCTCGGGGCAAGCCAGGCGAAAGTGATGCGGCTCTACCTCGTGCACTTTCTGGTCCTCGGCGCCGCAGCGAGTGCGCTGGGTTGTGCGATCGGCGTGGCTGCGCAGGCGCTGCTCGCCCATTGGCTGGGCACGATCGTTCCGGTCGAGCTGCCGCCGCCGGGCGGGCTGCCCGCGCTCCACGGCGTGCTGACCGGGCTCGCGCTGCTCCTCGGGTTCGCGCTCCCGCCGCTCGCGGCGCTGCGCAGGGTTCCGACGTTGCGCGTGCTGCGCCGCGACCTCGGCGCGCCGCAGGCGGGCGGCATCGCCACTTATGCGGTCGGCTATGCCGCGATCGCGGGGATGATCTTCTGGAAAGCCGAGAGCCTGCGTCTGGGCGCGATGGTCCTGGGCGGGTTTACCGGCGCGATGCTCGCGGTCGGCGCGCTCACCTGGCTGCTGCTCAGGGCGGTGAGCGGTGTGGGCATCCGCGGGGTGACGTGGCGCTACGGCATCGCGAACCTCAAGCGCCGGGCGCTCGGAAGCGTGCTCCAGGTGGTTGCCCTCGGCATCGGGATGATGGCGCTGCTCGTGCTCACGCTCGTGCGGCAGGATCTCATCCATGCGTGGGAGACGACGCTTCCGCCCGAGGCGCCGAACCGCTTCGTCGTGAACATCCAGCCTGATCAGGTGCAGCGCCTCGAGGCGTTTTTCGAGGGACACGGCGTGGCCAGGCCGGCAATGTTTCCGATGGTCAGAGGCCGCCTGACGGAAATCGCGGGGCGGCCCGTTTCGGCCGCGGACTACGAGGACGAACGCGCGCGCCGGCTGATCGAGCGCGAGTTCAATTTGTCATGGGCCGAGCGCATGCGGTCCGACAACCGGCTCACCGCGGGCGCGTGGTGGACCGGACCGCGGCCCGGCGCCCAGTATTCGGTCGAACAGGGGCTCGCCGAGAGCCTCGGAATCAAGCTTGGCGACACCCTCACGTTCGACATCGCCGGAACCCCCGTTGCCGCGCGTGTGACGAGCCTGCGCAAGGTCGACTGGGATACCTTCAACGTGAACTTCTTCGTGATCGCGCCGCCCGGGATGCTCGAGATGCACCCGGCGAGTTACGTCACGAGCTTCTACCTCCCGCCGGGCAATGCCACGCTGCTCGCGTCGCTGGTGCGCGAATTCCCCAACGTCCTGCTGGTGGACGTCGCACAGGTCATGGCGCAGGTGCAGGCGATGATGGAGCAGGTCGCGCGGGCGGTGCAGTTCATCTTTATGTTCACCCTGCTCGCAGGGCTGACCGTCCTTTACGCCGCGATCGCGAGCACGCAGGACGAGCGTGTCTACCAGGCGACGATCATGCGCACGCTCGGGGCGAGCAGGCGCCAGTTGCGGCGCGCGATCCTCGCTGAATTTGCGGTGCTGGGGCTGCTCGCGGGTGTGCTCGCCGCGGCAGGTGCGACTGCGCTGGCTTACGTCGTGGCAACGAGGCTCCTCAACCTGCCTTTCACGTTCAGCGCACCGGTGTGGATCATCGGCGCGGTTGCGGGGGCCGCCGGCATCGCGCTTGCCGGCTACGCGGGAACGCGTCGGGTGCTCGACGCGCCGCCGCTGAAAGCGATGCGCGAAGCCTGAGCGCCTCCGGGCGGAGGAGCCTGCCTTCGGCAGCCCTGCGTATCCGGTGGCCGCGCGGTAACTGTACGGGGCAAACCTGGGTTTCCCCCCGTATTCCCCCATCCTTGAAGTCAAGGGCTTGAGCTCGACGCGCGCCTGAGAGTCACGGGAGCCAAGGTATACTCGAAGGATGACCGATCTCATCGTTATTGCGCTGGTTTTGACCGCAGTTGTGATGCTCGCCATCCTGCTGCTCCGCGGGGCGGCGCAGGCGCACGAAATCCGCGAGCTTTCGACGCGGCTCGCCGATGCGCTCGAAATCAAGCACCGCGGCATGCTGCTCGATCTGCACAACGGCCTCACGCAGCAGGGCGACCGCCTGGGGGGGCACCTGACCGAGTCGAGCGACCGCCTGCGCGGAGCGGTCGGCGAGGAGCTCAGGGAGACTCGCGACACCCTGCACGCGATGAAGCTCTCGCTCACGCAGAACATGAACGAGTACCGCGAGGCGATGCTCGCGCGTCTGGGCGAGACCACGCAGACCCTCAACGCCAGGATCGACGAGCGGCTCGGCGAGATCTCGGGCAAGGTGAACGAGCGCCTCGACGAAGGTTTCAGGAAGACCAACGAGACTTTCGTCAGCGTCATGTCGCGCCTGGCGACGATCGATGAGGCGCAGAAGAAAATCGAAAGCCTCACCGGCAGCGTCGTCAGCCTGCAGGAGCTCCTCGGCGACAAGCGCGCGCGAGGCGCTTTCGGCGAAGTCCAGCTCGAAGGCCTCGTTCGCAACGTGCTTCCGGCGGGCTCGTACGAGATGCAGTGCACGCTCTCGAACGGCACCCGCGCCGATTGCGTGCTCATGCTCCCTGCGCCCACGGGTAAAGTCGCGGTCGATTCCAAGTTCCCGCTGGAAAACTACCATCGCATGTTTGCGCCGGACACGAGCGAGATCGAGCGCGCCGCCGCGCAGAAGCTCTTCAGGCAGGATCTGCGCCGCCACATAGAAGCGATCAGCAGCAAATACATCATTGCGGGCGAAACTTCCGACGGCGCAGTGATGTTCGTTCCCGCCGAAGCGGTGTTCGCGGAGATTCACGGCCGTCACGGCGAAGTCGTCGAGTTTGCGATGAGCAAGCGCGTATGGATCGTCTCGCCGACTACCCTCATGGCCGTGCTCAACACCGCCCGCGCGGTATTGAAGGACGTCGAAACGCGGCGGCAGGTGCACGTGATCAAGGAATGCCTCGCGCGGCTTGCGGTGGAGTTCAGCCGTTTCGACGAGCGCATGCGCGATCTCGCCCGCCACATCAGGCAGGCTCACGAAGACGTCGAGAAAGTCCAGCTCACGAGCAGCAAGATTTCGCAGCGCTTCGCGCAGATCGAGGGCGTGGAGCTGGGCGACCTCGAGCAGGCCGCGCCGCTACGCGTGGTGGACCTGCGCGACGAGGGCAAAGGCTGAGGACCCGGGCGACGTGGGGTGGTTCAGCCGTTGGCGCGAAGGGCGAATACTCAGCCGGGCGACGCTCGATCCGGCGCTGTGGCGCTCGACGCTCGAGCGCTATGCCTGCACCCGCGCGCTTTCCGACGACGAGCGCCGTCGCCTGAAAGAGATCGTCGTCCTCTTCCTTCACGACAAGCGGATTCACGGCGCCGGTGGCATGGCGGTTCGCGAACAAGTGCGTATCGCGATCGCGGCCCAGGCCTGTATGCTCGTTCTGAACCTCGGGGTCGGGCATTTCCGGGGCTGGGTGGAAATCATCGTGTATCCCGACGAATTCGTGGCGCAGTATGAATACGTGGACGAAGCGGGCGTCGCGCACCAGGTGGAAGAGCCGATAACCGGAGAATCGTGGGAGCGCGGCCCGGTGATACTGTCGTGGGCCGACGCGGATGAGGCAGGAAGCAACGGGGCACCCGCGTATAACGTGGTCATACACGAATTTGCTCACAAGCTCGACATGCGCAACGGCGAAGCGAACGGTTTTCCGCCGCTGCACGCGGACATGAGCCGCGCGCGGTGGTCCGATGCATTCACGGCCGCTTACCGCGACTTCTGCGATCGTGTCGACAGCGGGATGGACGTGGCGATCGACGAATACGCGGCGGAGAGCCCGGCCGAGTTTTTCGCGGTGGCGAGTGAAACTTTCTTCGAGTCGCCGGTGGAATTGCGCGATGCGTATCCCGCGGTCTACGGGCAGCTCGTCGAATTCTATCGACAGGATCCCGCGGCGCGCCTGCACGCGAGCGGTCAGGCGCCCGTTCGCGCGAGCGCGAGCGCATGATCCGCAGCCGGTTCTCTTCGCGGTTCATCCTCCTGGCGTGCTTCGCGCTGCTACTCGCGCTGCTGGTCGGCGTCAGCGTGTTCGGCGTGATGCGTACCGAGCAGGTGAACCGCAGGCTCCAGTCGATCATCCTCGCGCAGGACGTGAAGACCGGTCTCGTTGCCTCGATGTTCCGGATCGCCCCTGAGCGCTCGCAGCTCACGGTGCGGCTTTTTGGCGAGCAGGATCCCGCGGCCCGCGCGCGATTATCCGAGCGCTATGCGGAGCTCCGCCGTGAGCTCGACACAATCTCGGCCAGGCTCGCCGCGATGCCGCTCACGGCTGAGGAGCGCATCGCCCTGGAGAACCTGGTCGAAGTATCGCAGCGCACGCAGGCGGCGCGAGACCAGGTCGTAAGCCTTCTCGATACGGGCGATTACACGAACGCCCGGCGGCACATGGACGAGCGCGGCCTCGCGCTGAACGACGCGTTCCAGGCGTCGCTGTACGACCTCCTCGGAAAAAGCCGCGAAGCGACCCTGACGGTGGTGGGGGAGGCGCGCGATTCGACTCGCCAGGCGCTCCTGCTGATCGGCGTGATCGGCACTCTCATCCTTTGCGGGGCGATGGTCTTCGCCGCGCTCGTCACCCGCCAGGTCAAGCGCACCGAGAACGCGCTGCAGCTCGAGAAGGAGCTCGCGCAGGTGACGCTGCATTCGATCGGAGATGGCGTGATCACGACCGACGCCGACGGCAAAGTGGAATACCTCAATCCGGTCGCCGAGCAATACACCGGCTGGACGACCGAGCAGGCGCGCGGGCGCCCGCTCGCCGAAATCTATCGCGTGATCGACGAGCGCACCGGCAAAGGTCTCGACGCGCTGGCGGCCCCTTCGGCTTCGACCCCTCCCGACGATACCGGCGCGGCGGTTTCGGTGAGGCTGGTCGACCGCAACGGCAGGGAGTGTCCGATCCGCTATTCGCACGCGCCGATCAGGAATCACGAAGGCAGCGTGCTCGGAATGATCGTGGTGTTCCACGACATCAGCCAGATCCGTGCGATGGCGCAGCAGCTCCTGTGGCAGGCGAGCCACGACGCGCTGACGGGGCTGGTCAACCGCCGCGAGTTCGAGCGGCGCCTCACCGAGCTGATCGACACCGCGCGGGGGCAGGGGCGCGAGCACGCGCTCATGTTCATGGACCTCGACAACTTCAAGGCGGTCAACGATACGTGCGGCCACACCGCGGGCGACGAGCTGCTGCGCCAGCTCACTTCCGTCATGCTCGTTCGCATGCGCGGCAGCGACACGCTCGCGCGGCTCGGCGGCGACGAGTTCGCCGCACTGCTCGAGACCTGCCCGTACGACCAGGCGGTGCGCATCGCGAACGGCATGCGCGAGACGGTGCGTGAGTTCCGCTTCGTGTGGGAAGACAAGACTTTCACGGTCGGTGTGAGCATCGGCCTGGTGCCGATCACCGCCGACAGCGGCAACCTGAACCGCGTGCTGAGCCTCGCCGACGCGTGCTGTTACGACGCGAAGAACAAAGGGCGCGATCGGGTCGAGGTCTATCGTGCCGAGGAAGGCGAGGCCGCGGGCAAGCACGGCGAGCTCCAGGTCGTCTCGCAGATCAACCAGGCTTTCGAGCTCGGGCGTTTCCGCCTCTACCGCCAGCGCATCCTGCCGCTCGCGCCGGGCCCGCAGAAAGAGCCGAACTACGAAGTGCTCGTGCGCATGATCGACAAGTCCGGCAACCTCGTTCCGCCGACCGGATTCATGCCCGCCGCCGAGCGCTACAACCTGCTCACGTCGATAGAGCGCTGGGTGATCAGCTCGCTCATCGAATACCTGCACAACCAGTGGACTTCCGGCGCGATCCCTCGCGACCCCTCCGAGCGCGGCTACTACTCGGTGAACCTGTCGGGCGCGAGCATCAACGACAAGAGCCTTCCTGATTTCCTGCACACGCTGCTGCGCAGATACCAGTTGCCGGCGGGGCTCCTGTGTTTCGAGGTGACCGAGACGACGGCGATTTCCAACCTCAACGCCGCGGCGGAGCTCATGCAGGAGCTCAAGGCGATGGGCTGCCGCTTCGCGCTCGACGACTTTGGCACGGGCATGTCTTCGTTCGCGTACCTCAAATACCTCCCCGTGGACGTGCTGAAGATCGCGGGCATGTTCGTGAAAGACATGGCGACCGATCCCATGGACTACGCGATCATCGACGCGATCAACCGCATCGGTCACATCCTCGGGATGGAGACTGTCGCCGAAGAGGTCGAGAACGCCGACACGCTCGACAAATTGAAAGAGCTCGGGATCGATTGCGCCCAGGGTTACTTCATCGCCGCGCCCGAAGCGATCCTGCACGGTCCGACGGGGCAGCCGGTCGAGCTCAAATCCGCCTGATCCCGACGTGAGCCTGACCACGACTTCGACCCTGGTCGTCGCCGCCGACGTCGGCGGCACCAATATCAAGTTCGCGCTCGCCGAGTGCTTCGACGGCGACTGTGCGATCCTCGAGCGGAGTGCATACCGGAGCGGCGATTTCGGAACCTTCGACGCGGCGGTGACGGCTTTTCTGCGCGAGCCCGAGGTGCAGCCGTTCGCGGCGCGAGTGGCGGGGGCGTGTTTCGCGGTCGCGGGTCCGGTCGAGAACGGCACCGCACGGCTGACCAATCTCGCGTGGCGCATCGACGAGCGCGAGCTCGCGCGAGTCTTCGGAATCCCTCAAGTGAAAGTCATCAACGACTTTGCCGCAGCGGGATACGGCGTCGAGCGCGTTCCTCCCGACGAGCTGCTGACGCTGCAGGCAGGCACGCCTCCCGAGCGTGCTGACCGGGTCGTGATCGGCGCCGGCACGGGTCTCGGGGTGTGCTGGCTCACGCAGGACGGCGCCGGCACGCGCGTGCATGCTTCCGAAGGCGGTCACTCGGACTTCGCTCCGGTGGACGCGCTCCAGGACGAGCTCCTGCGGCACCTGCGTCGCAAGTTCGGCCACGTGTCTTCCGAGCGCGTGCTCTCAGGCGGCGGCCTGCCGCGCATCGTCGCTTTTCTGGAGGAAATCACCGGACAGGCGCCGAGCGCGGCACTGCACGAGGCGATGGCAGCCGGAGATCCCGCGAGCGCGGTGACGCACTTCGCGCTGGACCGCCGGGACGAGCTGGCCATGCGTGCGCTCGACCTTTTCGTGTCGGCTTACGGCGCGTTCGCCGGCAACATCGCGCTGATCGCGCTCGCGCACGGCGGGGTCTATATCGCCGGGGGGATCGCGCCGAAGATCGCTTTGAAGCTGCAGGACGGCACGTTCATGCGCGCGTTCAGGGCGAAAGGGCGCTTCGATCCGCTGCTCGGGTCGATCCCGGTCTACGTCGTGATGAACGATCACGTCGGCCTGCTCGGCGCTATCGCCGAAGCCGCGAGGGCTGCGCGCTCGCCGGCGCCTTCAATCTAGAATCAAACCGGGGTCTGACCCCGCCATGAAGCGACTACTCCAGCCGTTTGTCCTGATCGTCACCGCGATACTCGCGGTGGGTTACGCCTATGTCGCTCTGCGACTGGGCTCGGGCTTGTGGGACCGGCTCGCGCTCGCGATTCCTTTTCTGCTCGTGTGGATCGTCCCGGTCGTGTACTGGTCGGGCGATCGCGAAGGCGGGGGCAGACTCGACGAGGCGCTGCACGTCGCGAGCTATCTGTCGATGGCGTGGCTCAGCTTTCTGGTCGTGCTCACGCTCGCTCGCGATGCGCTGCTGCTCGTGACCGTGTGGGCGCCCGCATCGGCGCCGTACCTCATGCTGAGGCAGCTTGGCACGACGCTCGTCTATGTCGGATCGTTCGTCGCGCTCATTGTCGGCGCGCTCGTCGCGCTGCGCGGGCCGCACATACGCCGCATCGACATTCCCATCGAGGATCTGCATCCCGACCTCGAAGGATTCCGGATCGCGCAGATCAGTGACCTGCACGTCGGCCTGACGATACGCAGGCGTTATGTCGAGCGCGTGGTCGAGCTGACCGAGTCGCTGGGCGCCGACGTAATCGCGCTCACCGGCGACATCGTCGACGGCTCGGTCCCGGTGCTGGCGGCTCACGTGGCCCCGCTGCGCAGGCTCACGACCGTGCCGACTTTCTTCATCCTCGGCAATCACGACTGCTATTCGGGGGCGGCGCAATGGATCGCGCACTTCAGGTCGATGGGCATGCGCGTGCTGCTCAACTCGAACGAAGTGATGCAAAGAGGGAAGGCGCGGCTGCTGATCGGTGGTGTCGTCGACCCGGCGCTGAGGATGTCCAACCCGGGCGTCGAGCCTCGCGCCGACCAGGCCGCGGCGGGGGCGGGCGATGCCGCGTTACGCGTGCTGCTCGCCCACAACCCGAAGCTCGCGCCGCTCGGCGCACGCGCCGGTTTCGACCTGCAGCTCTCGGGTCATACCCACGCGGGACAGTTCTTTCCGTGGACGCTCGCGGTTCGGCTGGTGCACGCGCCGCACGTCGCCGGTCTGTCGCGTGAAGGACGAATGTGGGTTTACGTCAGCGCCGGCACCGGAACGTGGGGTCCGCCGGTGCGCTTCGGGACGCGGCCCGAGCTCACGCTCGTGAGGCTGGTGGCTGTAGCCGGTAAATCGTGAATGGTGAATCGTGAATCGTAAGAACCCGCAGTGCCACGATTAACGATTCACCATTTACGGTCCCTCGAAGTCGCGAAGCTCGGTTTCGGTGTTGATGTTGCTGAAAGCCTGCTCGTCGTCGAAAGACACTTCCGCGACTTCGAGCGCCGCATACCATGCGTCGATCTTGCGGCCGCCGCTCTTTAGAAAAGAGGTGAGCCCCGGCAGGACGCTTTTGCGGCAGAGACAGAAGACCGGGTGCGGCTGATCGCCGGTGCGGGCGACGGCGAGCTCGGCGCTTTGCGCATGAAGCGCTTTATAAAGACGCGCGACGAGATCGCGTGGAAGAAAAGGCGAATCGCAGGGGACGGTCGCGACGAGATCGTGAGTCGCCGCAGAGAGCCCACGGTGCAGTCCCGCGAGCGGTCCGGCAAAACCGGCGATCTCATCCGGCACCACGCGGTGACCGAAAGCGCCGTAGGTCTCGATATTCTGGTTGGCGTTGATCAGCAGCTCGTCGACCTGAGGTCGGAAACGCTCGATCACCCACTCGACCATCGGCTTGCCGCGAAGGATTTTAAGTCCCTTGTCGACGCCGCCCATGCGCCGGCCGAGGCCGCCGGCGAGTATCACGCCGGTCACCGGCGCGATACTCGCAGTGTTGAGTGTTGAGTGTTTAGTGTTGAATGGGTCTGGTGGAGGCATCGAGACGTTGGGTTACGGATAACTAAACACTAAACACTAAACACTCACAACCGGCGAGCCGTTAGGCGAGCATTGTCGGCATGATGGTTTTGATGAAGCGCTCCCGGCCCGTGAACAGGAGGTAATGCTTGTTCACCGCGCGTCCGATCATCGTCATGCCGACTTTCGCTGCGATCTGGTAACCCATCTGGGTGAGGCCCGAGCGCGAGACCAGAAAGGGGATGCCCATCTGCGCGGTCTTGATGACCATCTCGGAGGTGAGCCTGCCTGTCGTGTAGAAGATCTTGTCCGAGCCGTCGACGCCGTCGAGCCACATCCTGCCGGCGATCGCATCGACCGCGTTGTGACGGCCGACGTCCTCGACGAAGTACAGGATCTCGGAACCCGAGGCGAGGGCGCATCCGTGCACCGCGCCCGCGCTCTTGTAGATTGTCTCGTGACGGCGAACCGCGTCGAGCACGTCGTACAGGGTCTCTTCCTCTAGCTTCACGTCGTCGCGCAGACGGATGGTGTCGACTTCGTCCATGAGACTGCCGAAGACGGTGCCCTGTCCGCAGCCCGTCGTCACGGTGCGCTTGTCCATCTTGCCGTCCAGTCCTTCGATCCCGCCGCGCGTCGACACCGCGACCGCGTCGGTCTCCCAGTCGACCTGCACTTCGGCGATCTGGTCGAGGGCGCGAACCAGCCGCTGGTTGCGCAGATAACCGATCGCGAGCGCTTCGGGCGCCTGACCGAGAGTCATCAGCGTCACGATCTCGCGCTTGTCGACGTACAGGGTCAGCGGATGCTCGCCCGCGATCGCGGTCGGGAGCACTTCTCCGCGCTCGTTGAGCGCTTCGACTTCGAAGGTGAGAGGACGGGTGGCGTGGGAAAGTTTGGGGACGAGAGGCATGTCAGAAAAAAAAGATAAAGCAATGCGGAATGATGAGTGATGAATGCGGAATGAAAAACGGCGGATAGCGCGGGAGTCCGAACTTTATTCCGCGTTCATCATTCGTCATTCAAGGCGGTGCTAGCCGCCGATGTACGACATCTCGATCTTCTTCACCTGCACCGTCTGCGAAGTGCGGATCTCCGAGTAGCGGTCGCTGCGGCGGGTCCAGATCGCGCGGACCGTCTGCTCGAGCTCGTCGTCGCTCGCGCCTTCGCGAAGCAGGGTGCGCAGGTCGTGGCCCGCGCTCGCAAAAAGACATGTGTAAAGCTTGCCTTCGGTCGAGATGCGCGCGCGCGTGCAGTCGCGGCAGAAAGCCTGGGTCACCGACGCGATGACGCCGATCTCGCCGGAGCCGTCCGTGTAGCGCCAGCGCTCGGCGACTTCTCCGGTGTAATTCGCGTCCGCCGGTGCCAGCGGCATCTCGGCCCCTATCATCGCGACGATCTCGCGCGCGGTGACGACGTCGTCGAGGCGCCATCCGTTCGTTGCACCCACGTCCATGTATTCGATGAAGCGCAGGATGTGTCCGCGCTCGCGGAAGAACTTCGCCATCGGGACGATGCCGTGCTCGTTCACGCCGCGCTTGACGACCATGTTCACCTTGATCGGTCCCAATCCCGCAGCCGCCGCGGCGTCGATGCCTTCGATCACGCGCTCGACGGGGAAGTCGACGTCGTTCATGCGCATGAAGGTCGCGTTGTCGAGCGCGTCGAGGCTGACCGTCACGCGCTTCAGTCCCGCCGCTTTGAGCGCCTGCGCCTTCTTCGCGAGGATCGACCCGTTGGTGGTCAGGGTCAGGTCGAGACCGGGGAGTTCGCCGAGCATCGCGATGAGCTGCTCGAGGTTGCGTCGCACCAGCGGCTCGCCGCCGGTCAGCCGGATCTTCTCGATGCCCAGCCGCTGGAAAACCCGCGCGAGCCGCGTGATCTCCTCGAAGCGCAACAAGGCGTTGCGCTCGAGGAATGCGTAGTCCTTGCCGAAGACCTCCTTCGGCATGCAGTAGACGCAGCGGAAGTTGCACCTGTCGGTGACCGAAATCCGCAGGTCGCGTAAAGGCCGCCCCAGGGTGTCGAGCAGGAGCGGGCCGGGCGCTGCAGGGACCTCGCGGGACGCGGGTATGGGGGGAGACATGATCGGTCGATTATCGCAGCGGCGCGGCCTTTGGCGCAAGAATGTGCGTCGTAAAATCAGCTATTTGGGCGAGCCGCGTGGTTGAATCCGCGAGTTGTCTGGAGCACAATGGATTGCATGTCCGATGACCTTACGACAACCCGCTCGTATCCGCTCGCAGTGATCGTGCAGCGCACCGCGCTCGTCAACCGCTGGGTCGACGAGCAGTGGGAAGTGAAAGGCATCGTTCGCGATTCGAGCCCCGAAGGGAGCGAGCCTCACGTGATCGTGAAAAACGCGGATTGCACCCAGTTCCTGTACCCGGGACACCGGCTCGAGCTGACGCGCGACGAAGCCGAAGGCTACTACCTCAACATCACCTCGCCCGAGCCGAAAGTATTCGTGCTCTGGCGCTGGATCGACGACACCGCCAAGCCGCAGAGGCTCACCGTGAGCTACGGCGAAGGTACGCGCTGGGCTGACAGCGGCGAGCAGGTCGACGGGGTTCCGGTGCCGCCGGATCTGCTGGCGTGGATGGCCGGATTCGTCGACGCGAACTACCGGCCTGAGCCGCCGAAACCTCGGCGCTACGCGAGCAGCAAAGACAAAGGCCACATGGGCAGGCTGGAGTGATGAACGAGGATCGCAACGCCCCCCCGCAATCGTTTCTCGGCCGCTGGTCCCGCCGGAAAATCGAAGCCCGGGAGACGTCCGCCGTGCCGCCGGAAGCGCCGGCAGTCGGAGCACGG
>JAQGMV010000344.1 GCA_028292225.1 Betaproteobacteria bacterium | reverse complement strand
GCGTCCCCGCGCGGCCTTCGACCTGGGGACCGAGGGACACGGTCGCTGCTCGGCCCTCGACCTGGAAGGATTCGCGGGACGCGCTCGCTGCGCGGCCCTCGACCTGGAAGAAGGTGTACGACATCGTTACGAACGTGACCTCTTCAGGCAGCGTCTTCTCGATCACGAAGACCACCGGCATGCGGCGCACCTCGTGCGGCTGCAGGGTCTGCTGCGTGAAACAGAAGCAGTCGAGCTTCTTCAGGTGCCGGCCTGCGACCTGCGGGCCCCAGCTCGGGATCGCCTGGCCGGTGATCGCGCGGTCCGAGTTGTTGCGAACCTCGAAATCGACCTGCACGAGCTCGCCCGGGTGGAAAGTCACGCTACGCTCGACCGGCTGAAAAGTCCACGGCATGTCGTTGCGAAGATTGGTGTCGAACTGCATCGTAACCGTGCGGGCGGTGTCGATCTGGGTGTTCGACACCTCATCGGCGCGCAGCACATTGTTCAGGCCGGTCACTTCGCACAGCTTCTTGTAGAACGGCACCATCGCGAAACCGAAACCGAACATGACGCACGTCACCACGAGAAGCTTGCGCATCATCGTGCTGTTGTCGCGCACCGTGCTCGCCATGACGCCGTTGTCTTTGGTGTTGCTCACGACAGCCAGTATCTCGCGATGATCCCGACGAAAAGCGCGATCGCGACCGTCGCGAGTATCAGCGCCGTCCTGAGCTTCCTGTCCCGCGCCGGCTGCATAGCGTCCCCGGTTATTGCCTTATTTGACAAGGGGCGGGGTCTCGAAGGTGTGATACGGCGCCGGTGAAGGCACGGTCCACTCGAGACCCTCGGCGCCTTCCCACGTGTGGGCCGGGGCTTTCGCGCCGCCGCGGATGCACTTGATCACGCACGTGAGGAACACGAGCTGAGACAGGCCGAAGCCGAACGCGCCGACGGTGGAGATCATGTTGAAATCGGTGAACTGAAGCGCGTAGTCCGGAATCCGGCGCGGCATGCCCGCGAGCCCCGAGAAGTGCATCGGGAAGAACGCGACGTTGAAGAAGATCATCGAGAGCCAGAAATGCCACTGGCCGAGCGTCTCGTTGTACATGTGGCCGGTCCACTTCGGGATCCAGTAGTAGACCCCGCCGAAGATCGCGAAGAGCGACCCGGCCACGAGCACGTAGTGGAAATGCGCCACCACGTAATAAGTGTCCTGCAACTGGATGTCGATCGGCATCACGGCGAGCACGAGCCCGGTGAAGCCGCCCATCGAGAACACGAAGATGAAGCCGAGGGCGAACAGCATGGGCGTCTCGAAAGTCATCGAACCTTTCCACATCGTCGCGATCCAGTTGAACACTTTCACGCCCGTGGGCACGGCGATCAGCATCGTCGCGTACATGAAGAACAGCAGGCTGGAGGCACCCATGCCGACGGTGAACATGTGGTGCGCCCACACGATGAACGACAGGATCGCGATCGAGGAGACGGCGTAGACCATCGAGGAATAGCCGAACAGCGGCTTTCTCGCGAACGCCGGCACGATCTGCGACACGATGCCGAACGCCGGCAGGATCATGATGTAGACCTCGGGGTGACCGAAGAACCAGAAGATGTGCTGGAACATCACCGGGTCGCCGCCGCCGGCCGCGTTGAAGAAGCTCGTGCCGAAGTGACGGTCGGTGAGCACCATCGTGATCGCCCCTGCGAGCACCGGCATCACCGCGATCAGAAGGTACGCCGTGATCAGCCACGTCCACACGAACAGCGGCATCTTCATGAGCGTCATGCCGGGCGCGCGCATGTTGAGGATCGTGGTCACGATGTTGATCGAGCCCATGATCGACGAGGCGCCCATGATGTGCAGCGCGAAGATCGCGAGATCCATCCCGGGACCCATCTGGATCGACAGCGGCGCGTAAATCGTCCAGCCGGCCGCGGTTGCGCCGCCGGGCACGAAGAACGAGGTGACGAGCAGGGTCGCCGCGGGCGGGAGCAACCAGAAGCTCCAGTTGTTCATCCGCGCAAAAGCCATGTCGGGCGCGCCGATCATGAGCGGGATCTGCCAGTTCGCGAAACCCACGAACGCCGGCATGATCGCGCCGAACACCATGATCAGGCCGTGCATGGTCGTGAGCTGGTTGAAGAAGTGCGGCTCCCACAACTGCAGGCCGGGCTGGAACAGCTCGGCGCGAAGCATCAGGGCCAATATTCCGCCGACGATGAACATCGTGAAGCTGAACCACAGGTACAGCGTTCCGATGTCCTTGTGGTTCGTGGTCGTGACCCAGCGCATGAGCCCCGTCGGGTGATGCGCATGGTCATGGTCACCGTGGCCGTGGCCCTGATCGTGTGCGTGTGCGGCTTCCATCGAATGAGTCTCCTGAATGCGCTGAATTATTTACGTGCGGCTTTGACGTCGGCGGGAGCGACCATGTCGCCCGTCTTGTTCGCCCACGAGTTGCGCTCGTAAGTGATGACGGCGGCAATGTCCACGTCCGAGAGATGCTTGAAAGGCGCCATGGCGGTGCCCGGCTTGCCGTTCAGCACGATGTCCATGTGAGCTTCTTTCGGGCCGGTCGCGATCTTGGAGCCGGAAAGCGCCGGGAACGTGTTCGGGATGCCCATGCCGGTCGCCTGGTGGCACGCCACGCAGTTCGACGCGTAGACTTTTTCGCCTTGCGCCTTGAGCTCGTCGGCGGTCCACTGCTTCGCAGGGTCGACCGCGACGGCAGCGGTTTTCTTCTTCTGCTCGGCGATCCACGCGGCGTATTTTTCCTCGGTCACGACTTCGACGACGATCGGCATGAAGCCGTGATCCTTGCCGCAGAGCTCTGCACACTGGCCGCGATAAGTGCCGACTTTATCGGCCCTGAACCATGTGTCGCGAACGAATCCGGGGATCGCGTCCTGCTTCACGCCGAACGCGGGCACCCACCACGCGTGTATCACGTCGTTGGCGGTGGTGATCACGCGGATTTTCTTGCCGAGGGGCACGACAACCGCGTTGTCGACTTCGAGCAGGTAATTGGGGTTGGCGTTGCGCGCCGCGACGTTGTGACCATCGATCTGGTCGCGCGGAGTCGACAGGTTGCTGTAGAAGCTGACGCCTTCGTTGAGGTAGTCGTAACCCCACTTCCACTGGTAACCGGTAGCCTTGATGGTGATGTCGGGGTTCGACGTGTCCTTGAAAGCGAGAATGGTCTTGGTCGCCGGATACGCCATGCCGATCAGGATCACGAACGGGATGATCGTCCACGCGATCTCGACCGTCGTGTTCTCGTGGAACTGCTGAGCCTCGTGTCCCGCGGATTTGCGGTGCTTGACGATCGCGACCGTCATGAAGCCGAAGACCACGACGAAGATGCCGAAAATGATCCACATGATCAGCGTGTGCAGATCGTAGATCTGGTGCGCGATGATCGTCTGCGGCGGCTGAAGGTTGTACTGATTCGCCCAAGCAGCGTCCGCGGCAGGCCAAAGCGCCGCTGCGCCTGTCGCCGCAAACGTTCTCCCCAACTTGCTGGTCATGCTTTCCTCACCTGTGAGAGTTTGATTCATTGCGGGCGTTTCTACCGCTTCTTCATTCGTTCGGCGCTTCAACCGCGCAGCTCGCGGTTCAGCTCGCGCGCCATCTCCCGGCGCCTGTCTTCGCACAAATGCCGCCCCACTTCGATCTCGCGCCCGTGGAAACGCAACGCGAGCCGGCCGCCGTCTGCGTCCCACACGACTGTCGCCCAATGCCGATTGAGCTCGAGACGCCTCACCTGCGACCCTTCCTGCACCTCGATCGCGACGCGAGCCCCGCTGACCGTAATGCGCTCGTAGTCCGCCGCATGCCTATCCATATAACGCAACGCCCCGTACAGCACCGCCATCTCCAGTCCGGCAAACGGCAGGATCGGCCACGCGCCGAAAATCAGGAAAAATCCGGCTGCAATTCCCAGCGAGACAGCCAGAATGAAACTGAAGACGAGCTGCCTGCCGGAGGACGAGAGGGAATTGTTACGGCGCGCGGTATATTCGTACTGCGCCGCTTGCCCTCCGGCGACGTTCATCCGAGCAGTCCTCGAGTTGCCGCACGAGCCATTAAACCCGCGAAATTTATCATAGCAGGGGGAAGGGTGGCAATTGCGGCGGCACGCCGTGCCTGTTTCACCACGCCCTGCTGCACTTCTTGCAACGCGTTGTCATACGCTTGACGGCCCCTGCTCGTACGTAAGCGGGTCGAGGTCGATGGTACGTGCGACGCTCGTCGCGCAGACACCGGCCGCATACCCGATCCGGGAAAGGAGCGGCGCCTTCAGACGCGTCTGAAGGGTCTGAACGTTTTCGTCCGCATGCGTCATGTCGGGATCGATATGGTTCGCGACCCAGCCTGCAAACGGCAAGCCCGCGGCGCTGATGGCGTCGGCGGTAAGCAACGCATGATTCAAACAGCCCAGGCGCATGCCGACGACGAGCACCACCGGAAGCCCGAGCAGGCGTGCAAGGTCCGAGGTGTCGCCCCCGTGCCCCAGCGGCACGCGAAAACCGCCTGCGCCTTCGACGATCACGCAATCGGCGCGCGCAGCGAGATTCAGGTAAGCGGTTCGCACGCGCTCGATGTCTATCGCAATACCCGCCTCGGCTGCCGCGAGGTGAGGCGCGATCGGCGGCGCGAAACAGTACGGATTCACGAGCTCGCGCGGCGCGGACACCGTCGACGCAGCGGTCAGCGCTTCCACGTCATCGTTCGATAACACGCCGCTTTTCGCACTCGCGCCGGCCGCCACCGGCTTCATTCCGATCGTGCGCAGGCCCCGGGCTTCGAAGGCGTGCAGCAGCGCGCACGCCACGAGCGTCTTGCCGACACCGGTGTCGGTCCCCGTGACGAAAAAACCGTGTGTCTTCATTTTGGATTCTTAAACGGTAAGCGGTGAACGGTGAACCGGGTACGGCTACGCTGATCCCTGGAAATCGGGAATATCCCGAAGTCTGAACGGCTGACGGTTCACCGTTTACCGTTTCCGGCCTTTATGTCGATCACCCGCTTGCCGGTCGGGCTGACCCGAGGCAGCGGCTTCCACGCGTGGCCGTAGACGACTTCGAAAGTCGCCGGCAGCTTGCCCTCGACCCGGAACTTCTCGTAATTCGCTTCGACCGCTGTCAACAGCGCCTTGCCCGTCAACGCGCCGGGGCGTCCCTGAGTGACATTGTGTGCGCCGATCGCTTTCAGGTCGCGCATCAGGTCTCTTGCGTGATCGTAAGTCAGCGTGAAAGGCTCCATGTCCATCACCGGGTCGGCGTAGCCGCCGTGCACGAGCATGTCGCCGATGTCGTGCATGTCGACGAAGCGATTGACGTGAGTGCG
>JAQGMV010000340.1 GCA_028292225.1 Betaproteobacteria bacterium | reverse complement strand
GTGACCGACCTGGCCCCACGCGCGGCCGAGGCGCTCGTTGGCGTCTTCGAGGGGCTCGATGAAATCGTCCCACGTCGCAGGCACGTCGGGCGCGACCATGCGCTCGGTCATCGCGCGATTCTCGGCGATCAAGGCATCGACTGCGGGCGTGACGTACTCGCATTTGAAATCGTTGAAGCGGGGGAGGCCTGAAAAATCGAGTAAAGGGTTCATGTCTGATTTACGGTAAAGGGTGCGCGATAACGGAAGATAAACGGTAAGCGGTGAGCCGTACCCGCAGAGCGATTCTGCGGGTACGATGAGCAGCGCAGGTTGAGCAAATATGGGGCCGCCGGCGTCGCCTTCAATGCCGCGGGAGCGGGCGCAAAGTTTAACAGCGACGCAGATGGCGTGCCGCAAGTCTTTGATCGAAAATGAACTTAATGTGAGTGAGTGCTCGCGCTCGAGGGATGAAGCGAGCCCCGGTCGGCGGCTTTTTAGCCGAGGTCCTACCGTTTCAGCCCGTGCCCCGTGCCCGCAGACGCCCGCTTTCCGGAGGCGGTCGCCTCGTAAACCACCTGCCCTTCGACGATGGTGTAACAGACCCGCCCCTGCACTTCGTAGCCGAGGTAAGGCGTGTTCTTGCCCTGGCTTTTCAGCGCCGAAGGCTCGACTTTCCAGTAGCGCTCCGGGTCGAAAATGCAGACGTCGGCCGCGGCGCCCGGAGTGAGATGGCCGGCATCGATGCCGAGCACCCGGGCGGCGTCGCAGGTCATGCGCGAAATCGCGGTGGCCAGTGGAACGCCGCTTTCGGTGGCCCATTTCAGGGTCAGAGGCAGCAGGAGCTCGAGGCCGGTTACGCCGGGCTCGGCTTCGCTGAAGGGCAGCTGCTTCGCGTCGTCGTCGACCGGGGTGTGGTCGGAGCACACCGCGTCGACGGTCCCGTCGGCCAGCGCGCTGCGTAGCGCCGCGCGGTCGCGCTCGCTCCTGAAAGGCGGAAGCACCCGGCAGTTCGGGTCGAAGTAGCCGATATCCATCTCGGACAGGTGCGCGTGGTGGACGGCGATGTCGCACGTGACCGCGAGCCCTTCGGCTTTGGCGCGCCGGATCATGTCGACGCCTTCGGCGCTCGAGACGCGGGCGAGGTGCACCCGCGCGCCGGTCTCACGCGCGAGCAGCAGGATGATCGCCATCGCGGCGGTCTCCGCGCTGACCGGAATGGCCGGCAGCCCGAGCCGCGTCGCGACCTGGCCGTCGTGTGCGACGCCGCTGCGCGCCAGGGCCTGGTCCTGTGCGCGCAGCCATACGGGGAACCCGAAGGTCGAGGCGTATTGAAGGGCGAGAAACAACACCTGGTTGTCGGCGCAAGGGGCGTCGGCCTGGGAGAAAGCGACGCACCCCGCGTCCCGCAACTCGGCCATCTCGGTGAGCCGGGCGCCTTGCAGGCCCTGGGTGAGCGCGCCGATCGGATATACGCGGGCGCGGTTGAGCGTCTTCGCGCGGAATTTGAGCATTTCGACCAAGCCCGGCTCGTCGAGCGGCGGGTCGGTGTCGGGCGGGCACGCGAGGCTCGTCACGCCGCCCGCGACCGCGGCTTCCATCTCGGAATCGAGGGTCGCCATGTACTCGAAACCCGGCTCGCGCAGGCGCGCGGCGAGGTCGACGAGGCCCGGGCAGACGATTCTGTTCGTGGCGTCGATCGTGCGGTTGGCGCTATAGCCTTTCGGCGCTTCTCCCAGTGCGACGATCTTCCCGGCGGCGATGTAGACGTCCTGAACCGCGTCGATGCCGTTCTTCGGGTCGACGACGCGGCCGGATTTGATATGAATCTTCATATCAGTGTTGAGTTTTTAGTGTTTAGTGATGAGTGGGCTGATGGCGGCATCGGGGGCTTTTGATCTTCACTAAAAACTAAACACTGCATCCCCGGCGCGCTAATTGCCGCCGAGGATGCTCATCACCGCCATCCTGATCGCGATCCCGAAAGTCACCTGCGGGAGGATCACCGACTGGGTGCCGTCGGCGACGGTCGAGTCGATTTCGACCCCGCGGTTCATCGGTCCCGGGTGCAGCACGATCGCGTCAGGCTTCGCGAGCTCGAGCTTGTCTTCCGTGAGCCCGTAGTACTTGAAGAACTCCTGGGCCGAGGCGAGGAGCGCGCCCTGCATGCGCTCGTTCTGGAGTCTGAGCATCATGACCACGTCGACGTCTTTCAGGCCCTGGCGCATGTCGTGATAGACCTGAACGCCGAGGCTTTCGACGTTGCTCGGCAGCAGGGTCTTGGGCGCGATCACCCGGATTTCAGGGCAGCCGAGAATCGTGAGCGCGTGAATGTGCGAGCGCGCGACGCGGGAGTGAAGGATGTCGCCCACGATCGCGACTCGCAGATTGGTGAAATCGTGCTTGTAGTGGCGGATCGTGAAGACGTCGAGCAGCCCCTGCGTCGGGTGCGCATGGCGTCCGTCGCCGGCATTGATCACGTGGATCTCGGGCGCGACGTGTTTCGCGATGAGGTAAGGCGCGCCGCTCGCGGCGTGGCGCACGATGAACATGTCGGCCTGCATCGCCGAAAGGTTGGCGACGGTGTCGAGGACCGTCTCCCCTTTGGTCGCCGACGAGATGTTGATCGCGAGATTGATCACGTCGGCCGACAGGCGCTTGGCCGCGATCTCGAACGTGGTGCGGGTGCGGGTCGAAGGCTCGAAGAACAGGTTGAAAACCGCTTTGCCTCGCAGCAGCGGGACCTTCTTCACTTCGCGCTGGGTGACGCCGACGAACGACTTCGCAGTGTCGAGGATCTGCCAGAGGATTCCGGCGGGCAGGCCCTCGAGACTCAGCAGGTGATGCAGCTCACCGTTCTTGTTGAGCTGCGGGTTCGAAGGATCAAGCCACATCCGGGGCGCTTCTCTTGTAGAGCGCGAGGCTTAAGCGCCCGCCGTCGTCCCGTTTGAGCTCGATGCCTTCGGTCTGCGGTATGTCGATCGTGCTCGCGATCCACTGCGCGCAGATCGGGAGCTCGCGCTCCCCGCGGTCGATCAACGCCGCCAGCCGTATGCTCGCCGGGCGTCCGTAGTCGAAGAGCTCGTTCATCGCGGCGCGTATGGTGCGGCCGGTGTAGAGCACGTCGTCGACGAGGATCAGCGGCCGGCCTTCGACTTCGAATGGAATGGCCGATCGCTTGACGTCGCGATGCAGCCCGATCTTGTCGTAGTCGTCGCGATAGAAAGCAACGTCGAGGGAGCCGAGAGCAGTCTGGATGCCGAGCGCGGCGTGCAGGCGTTCGGCGAGCCACACGCCGCCGGTATGAATGCCCACGATGCCGGTCTCAGGCCCGACTTCGGGCTTCATTTTTTCTATGAGCGCCTGCAGGAGCTGCTCGGCGTCGGGAAGCGGCGTGGCCACGGTGTCGGTTTCTGAAGTGGCGGGAAGGGTACCACATCCCGCGGCC
>JAQGMV010000329.1 GCA_028292225.1 Betaproteobacteria bacterium | reverse complement strand
ACAGCCCCCGGAGGAAACTGTGCCGTCCATCGTTCGTCATGCAGGTGTGCTGGTCCTTTTCCTCGCGATGTGCGGCCTCGCTCGCGCGCAGAACGAAGACGCCATGAAAAAGCAGGCCCAGAGGCCGCCGGTGCAGGCGCCGCGCAACATTCCGCCGGAACGCCAGGCCAACCCGGTGCCGACGACGATCGTCACGAACGCGATCGCTGCGGTCAAAGTGGGCGGTGTTCCTCTCTTCCAGGTCGATCCGTTCTGGCCCAAGCCGCTGCCGTCCAACTGGATACTCGGCCAGGTCTCCGGCGTCGCGGTCGACAAGCGCGATCACATCTGGATCGTGCAGCGCCCGCGGTCGCTCTCCGATCGCGAAGCCGGCGCGGCGCAGAATCCGCCGTACAGCAAATGCTGTTACGCCGCGCCCCCAATCCTCGTGTTCGACCAGTCGGGCAACCTGCTGCGCGCGTGGGGCGGCCCGGGTGAAGGTTACGAATGGCCCGAAGTCGAGCACGGAGTCTATGTCGACGACAACGACTTCGTGTGGACCGCGGGCAGCGGCGCGAAGGACTCGCAGATCCTGAAGTTCACCCTCGACGGCAAGTTCGTGCTCCAGATCGGTAAGAGCGGCCAGTCCAAAGGCAGCAACGACACCGCAAACCTCGGAAGCCCGGCAGACCTGATGGTGGATGCGGCCGCGAAAGAGCTTTACGTCGCCGACGGCTATCGCAACCGGCGAGTGATCGTCTTCGATTCGGATACCGGCGCCTACAAGCGTCACTGGGGCGCTTACGGCAAGGCGCCGAGTGACGAGAAGCTGCCTGCTTATGACCCCGCGCGACCGCCTTCGGCGCAGTTCGGCAATCCGGTGCACTGCGTTCGCATGTCGCGGGAAGGTCTCGTCTACGTGTGCGACCGCATCAACAACCGCGTGCAGATCTTCAGGAAGGACGGAACCTTCGTCTCCGAAGCGTTCTTCGAGCGCAACACGCGGCTCAACGGCGCGGTCTCCGAGCTCGTGTTCTCCCCCGACCGCGAGCAGCGCTTCATCTACATGGTCGACGGCGTCAACAACGAGATGCGCATCATCGCGCGCGCCGGCAACGAGACCCTTGCGCGCGTGGGCAGACCCGGGCGCTACGCGGGACAGTTCCACGTCGTGCACAACATCGCGGTCGACCGCCAGGGCAACGTCTACACGACCGAAGTGAATACAGGGCAGCGGGTGCAGAAGTTTCGCAGGCTCGATCCGCAGAACTGAAGCGGTGCATTTCCCCGACCCGTAGACCGCGCCAGTCATGAATCGAGCGCTGACCTCGATGGTGCCGCGGGCCGCCGCCGCGATCACGATGGGCATCGCACTGTGCGCGCTCGCCGGCTGGACTTTCGGCGTGACGCCGCTGAAGAGCGTCTTGCCGCAGGAAGCGCCGCTCGAAGCGAACGCGGCGCTGGGGCTGATCCTCGCCGGCGGCGCGCTGTGGCGATTGCCGCGAAGCTCACCCTCGCCGCGGCGTGACGCGCAGGTGATGGCCGGCGCAGTGCTGCTGCTGGGCGTGGTGACGCTCGCGCAATACGTCTTCGACCTCGACTTCGCCATCGACGAGTTGTTTTTCCGGGACACGTCCGACGTGCCCGGCCGCATCCCGGGCCGGATGTCGCCGTACTCCGCGGTGGCATTCACAGGCATCGGCATCGCCCTCAGCGCGTTCAATGCCGCGTCGCTGCGTCCGCTGGTGTGGGCCGCCGCAGCGCTCGCGGCGCTGGTGGGCGCGGTGCCGATCGCAGGCTACGTGTCAGACGCGTCCGCGGTCGTCGGCAACCGCTGGCTGTCGCCGGTTGCCGCGGCGATCGCATTCGTGCTGCTCGGCGCCGGAACGATCGCTTTGAGTCTGCACGACGGCGACGGCACGCAGCGCGCCGTCGTGCGATCGTCGGTCGAGCGCAAAGTCATCGCCGCATTCGCGGGCGCGCTCGTGTTGCTCGCGATCGGCGCGGGATTTACCTATCGCGCGAGCGTCGACTTCGCCGAGTCGGCCCAGGGGATTTCCCACAGCGAGCAGCTTCGCGACGGGCTCGACGACCTCTACGTCGTGCTGACCGGCGCGGAGTCCGCGCAGACCGCGTATCTGCTGACTGCTCGCCAGCAGCAGCGCGAGGAATACCAGCGGCTCACCTCCGCCGCGAGGGGTTACCTGAAGACGATCGCCGGGTACGCCGCAGGCGACCGCGACCAGGCCGCCGATCTCGCCGAGCTCAAAACCCAGGTCGAGCGCAGGCTGCAACTGCTCGACGAAGCGATAGCGCTCTACGACGAGAACGGCCTGTCCTCGGCGCGCGAAGCCGTCGCTTCCGAGGAAGGCGCGCAAAAGATGCGCGCGATCCTTGCCGCCACGACCCGCATGAACGACCGCGGCGAGTCGGTCCTGTTCCAGCGCGAAAGCACCCTCGCGCGCACTCGCCAGCTCACGCTCGGCTCGCTCCTGCTTACGCTCGCCGTGGCCGCGGGTATTTTCCTGGCGCTGTTTCGAGGCATCAGTCGCGAGATGGTCGCGCGCGCCGAAGCGGAGCAGGTCTTGCGCGAGCGCAACCGCGAGATCCTCGCGCTCAACAGCGAGCTCGCGCAGCGCGCAGCCGAGGTCGAAGCGGTCAATCGCGAGCTTGAGGCTTTCTCGTACTCGGTGTCGCACGACCTGCGCGCGCCTTTGCGGCACATCGACGGTTACCTCGAAATGCTGATCGACCAGGAAGGCGAAGCGCTTTCCGACGACGCCAAACGCCATCTGGACGTCATAGCGGACTCGAGCCGGCACATGAGCGGGCTCATCGACGACCTGCTCGCGTTCTCCCGGATGGGGCGCACCGAGCTGCACGTGGAGCGTGTCGAGCTCGAGCCGCTCGTGCGGGAAGTCATCGAAAGCCTCGAAATGGGCACGCGCGGGCGCGAGATCGAGTGGCGAATCGAGCCGCTCCCCGCCGTGCAGGCGGATTTTTCCATGCTGCGGCAGATATTCGCCAATCTCCTCGGTAACGCGGTCAAATACACCCAACGCCGCGACGCGGCGCTCATCGAGATCGGCTGCGCGGGCGAAGAAGAGGGGCGGCAGGTGTTTTTCGTCCGCGACAACGGGGTGGGTTTCGACATGAAGCACGCAGGCAAGCTCTTCGGGCTCTTCCAGCGGCTGCACCACGCGGACGAATTCGAAGGGACCGGCATAGGTCTTGCCAATGTACGCCGTATCGTCGCCCGGCACGGCGGGACGGTGTGGGCGGAAGCCGAGCCCGGCCGGGGCGCGACGTTCTACTTCAGTCTGGAGGCTGCACGACCGTGAAAGAGCAGGCTGCTGCCAGCGTCCCTTTGGTGCGGCCGGTCCGGGTGCTCCACCTCGAGGACGACGCGCGCGACGCCCAGATCATCGCCTACAAGCTGAAGGCAGGGCGGCTCGCCTGCGACATCGAGCGCGTGACCGACAAGGCGGGCTTCGAGGCGGCGCTCGCGCGCGAGACTTTCGACCTCGTGCTGTGCGACCACAACCTGCGCGATTACGACGGCATAGCGGCGTTGAAGCTGAGCCTGTCGAAACAGCCCGACACGCCGGTCATCATGATCTCCGGCACGCTTACCGAGGACGAGGCGGTCGACTGCCTCCGCGGCGGCGCCACCGATTACGTGCTGAAGCAGCGGCTGCAGCGGCTCATCCCCGCCGCCTCCCGCGCGATACGCGAAGCCAGCGAACACAGGGGGCTGCGTCGCTCGCAGGCCGACCTGCGGCTGAGGGACCTCGCCATCGACGCGGCGACCAACGCGATTTTCATCGTCGATGCGCAGGCGCCCGATCAGCCGATCGTTCACGTCAATCGCGCGTTCGAGCAGATGACGGGCTACGGCACCGAAGAATCGATCGGGCGCAACAGCCGCTTCCTCCAGGGACCCGAGCGCGACCAGCCTGAAATCGATCGCCTGCGCCAGGCGATCGCGACCGGCGCGCAAGCTTCGGTGCTGCTTCGCAACTACCGCAGGGACGGAACGCTTTTCTGGAACAACCTGCAGATCTCGCCGGTGCGCGACGAGCACGGCGTGGTCACGCATTACGTCGGCATCCAGAGCGACGTCACCGAGTTGAAGCAGTACCAGGTCGAGCTCGAATACCGCGCGAACTACGACACGCTGACCGGGCTTGCGAACAAGAACCTGCTCGGCGACAGGCTCACCCAGGCGATCGCGTGGGCGAACCGGGTTCAGGGCCGCATCGCAATCCTCTATCTCGATCTGGACCGCTTCAAGATCGTCAACGACAGCCTCGGGCACGCGAAAGGCGACGCGCTGCTCAAGCGCGTCGCCGAGCGGCTGAAGCACAACGTTCGGGAGTCCGACACCGTCGCCCGCCTCGGCGGCGACGAGTTCGCGATGATCCTCAACGGCATCGACGATCCTTCAGCCGCCGCCGCGCTCGCGCAGAAAGTCCTCGACGACCTGCAGCAGCCGATCCGCCTCGACGGTCACGAAGTGTTCACCGGCGCGAGCATCGGCGTGTGTATCTATCCCGGAGACGGGCCGGACGCCGACTGCCTGCTCAAGAACGCAGACACCGCGATGTATCGGGCGAAACACAGCGGCGGCAACCAGCTCTGCTTCTATACCGTGGACCTGAATGCGAACGCGCTCGAGAGGCTGCGCCTCGAAGCGGATCTGCGCCGGGCGCTCGCGATGAACGAGTTCGAGCTCCACTACCAGGCGCGGCTCACGCTGGGCTCGGGACGTTCCACCAGCGTCGAAGCGCTGATCCGCTGGCGGCGCGGCGAGAGCGGGCTCGTGTATCCCGCGGCGTTCATCCCGCTCGCCGAAGAGACCGGGCTCATCATCCCGATCGGGGAGTGGGTGCTGCGCACCGCGTGCGCGCAGGCGCGGCGCTGGGCCGATGAAGGACACACCGACATGCGCGTTGCGGTCAATCTCTCCACGCGGCAGTTCAGGCAGGCCGCTCTGGTTGCGACGATCGCTTCGATCCTGGAGGAGACCGGCGCGCACGCGAGCCAGCTCGAGCTCGAGATCACCGAGAGCGTCGCGATGCACGATCCCGAGGTGAGCCGCGCGGTGCTGCAGCAGCTGAGCGATCTGGGAATCGCCATCGCGATCGACGACTTCGGCACCGGTTATTCATCGCTCGCGTATCTGAAGCGCTTTCCGATCGACCATCTCAAAATCGACCAGTCTTTCGTCCAGGGTGTCCCGGACGACGCCGACAGCAACAATATCGTGCGTTCGATCATCGCGCTCGGCAAAAGCCTCGGCCTCACCGTGATCGCCGAAGGCGTCGAGACCGAAGCGCAGCGCGCGTTCCTGACGGTCGAAGGCTGTCACGAGATGCAGGGATATCTGCACAGCCGGCCGGCGCCGGCGGCGGGACTCGCCATCGGCGAGCCCGACCTGCCGGCGCTCGGCGCCCGGTAAACGACTCGGAGGGAAACCAAGGTTTCCCTCCGAGACCTCCTTTCCTTCGGCTCGCCGAGCTCGCTTCGGCGCCTCTGATTCTGCTCTACGCGAGTTGCGCTTAAGTGCCTGAGAGGCGCGTGACTACATCCGATAGCAGCGCCCGCACCCGCGGATCTTCGTCCGTCGCAGCGAGGCGCGTGTATACCTCGAGCGTTCGCTTGGGATTGTTCGTGTAGCGATATGCCGTGAGCAGGCAGCCGACGCCGTCGCGGTGCCGGCCCTGCTTGGCGTAAATCTGGCCGAGCGAGCCCCACGCGGATGCGCGCCCCGGCGCCATCGCGAGGGCGTCGATGAGCGCCGCCTCCGCATCGCCGAGTCGTCCGGCCTTCAGCAGCGCGTAACCGAGGTTCTCGGCGATCTCGGCGTTGCCGGCGTCGGCTGCGCGCGCCTGGCCGAAATACTCCGCGGCTTCTGAAAACCGCTGCCTCTGCCACAACGCGAGGCCTCGATCGTTCAGGTCGCGCGCTTTGCGGCGGTCGCCGCGCACGCGGAGGGGGTGTGATTTGATCTCGGCCGCGATGCGCTCGACCTGTGCGCGATCGCCCGCAGCCGCGGCGGCGATCAGGCGCTGGACTTCGGTCGCGGCCGCGCTTTGCGCCTGCGTTGCGGCGGCGGGTGCTGTGCCCGGCGGCGCGGACCGCGTTTCACCGGCGTACGCGACCGCGTGCAGGAGCGCTACGGCGCCGGCGACGAGAGAGACGATGGCTGAAGCATTCATTGCGCGGCCCGCATGCCGGGTACATGCATTCCGCACGCCGCTGCTGAAAGGCCGGCGGAATGAAGCTGACGCCGCATTGTACGGCACGCACGCTCGAGCGACGCGCTCCGCAGCATTCTCAGGGACGCCTGGCCACGACCGATAACCGGTACAGATTGGTGTCGGGGGAAACGAGGTCGGCGGGTTGCGCCGGATCGTTCATGATGCGGATGATCTTGCGCGTGAATTCGGCCGGTTTATGGCTGTAGCTCGTCGCCACGCCTGCAAGCCAGGCCTTGACTGCCGCTTCCCCGGCTACTCCCTGTTTTAGCGCCGCGCGGTAAGCCTCGGTGTGCCCGCGATAGGCGTCGAGCGTCGCGAGCTTGGCGGCGACGAAATCGAAAGCGTGAGCCTTGCTGTCAAAAGCCGCGTAGCGGTTGGCGCGCCGCCGCTCACATGCAGGCACGTACGCTTTCAGCGCCGGCGTCGATCCCGGAACGAATTTCCATGCAAAGAGGTTGTTTGCGTTCAGTGCGACTCGAGTCCAGCCGTAGCCGGACTCCGCGATCGCAATCGCCGCGAGCGCGCTCGCCGGCACTCCGTGCGTTTTCTCGGCGTGCACTGCGAGGACACTCACTTCGACGATGAACGCGGCGCGTTCCTCGGGTGTCGGATGGCCGGGCTTGGTGCCGTAACACCCCCATCTGCCCGCGGCGGCGGCGGGAGAAACGAGGAACGCAAAGCCGATCATCCATGCTGCGGCTCGGGCCCGCGGCGATAACGAAGTGATGCGGCAGTGCCGCATCAAATTGAAAGCCTCAGGCGACAGTCATCGATGCTGCGACGCAGCATCGAAGTGGCGGCTCCCGAGAGCACATCGTGAACGATTGCGCCAGCCCACTCCTGTGAAATAGGATTGCAGATTCTGGGATGGGCGTAGCACGTGTTCACGCTGCTTATCCGCCTGCTTTTTTTTAAACTCCGAACTTACGCGGGGGAAGACTCTGATGCAACGCACTTACAACATTCTGATCATGGGCGCGTCCTATGGTTCGCTCCTGGCGTCCAAGCTGCTGGCAGCGGGACACACGGTCAAGCTGATCTGCCTTCCGGCGGAAGCGGACCTCATCAACGAGGAAGGCGCACGCGTACGCATGCCGGTGCGCGGCCGTGAAGGCCTCGTCGAAATCGACACGCGCAAGCTCCCCGGCAAGCTCTCCGCCGGCGGGCCCGCATCGGTGAACCCCGCCGATTACGACCTCGTCGCCCTCGCGATGCAGGAGCCGCAGTATCGCGCGCCCGGCGTACGCGAGCTGCTCGACGCCGTGGCCAAATCGAAAGTCCCGTGCATGTCGATCATGAACATGCCGCCGCTGCCTTATCTCGCGCGCATTCCGGGCCTCGTGATGGATCAACTGAGAAGCGCGTATACCGATCCTTCGGTGTGGGACAGCTTCGATCCGAAATTCATGACCCTGTGCAGCCCCGATCCGCAGGCGTTTCGTCCGCCCGAAGAAAAGGTGAACGTGCTCCAGGTGAGGCTGCCGACCAACTTCAAGGCGGCGCGCTTCGACACCGACGCGCACACCGCGATCCTGCGCGATCTCGAAGCCGGCGTGTCTGCGGCGCGCTTCGATGCCGGCGACGGCACGAAGATCGAGCTGCCGGTGAAGCTCAAGGTGCACGACTCGATATTCGTGCCGCTCGCCAAGTGGAGCATGCTGCTCGCCGGCAATTACCGCTGCGTGCAGAAAGACAGCGTGCGCTCGATCAAGCAGGCGGTGCACACCGATATCGAAGCGTCGCGCTCGGTCTACAACTGGGTCGCCGAGCTCTGCAAAAAGCTCGGCGCCGACGGGAAAGACCTCGTGCCGTTCGAGAAATACGCGAAGGCCGCCGAATCGCTGGAAAGCCCGTCGTCCGCCGCTCGCGCGCTCGCCGCGGGCGCGCCCAACATCGAGCGCGTCGACCGCCTCGTGCAGATCATCGCGAAGCAGCAGGGCATGCAGAACGCGGAGCTCGACAAGACGGTCGCGCTGGTCGACGAGTGGCTGGAGAAGAACCGCCGCAAAGCGGCGTAACGCGCAGGTCTCCCTCGCCCGCGAGAACGGGGCGGGGGCCGGGGTGAGGGCAAGCAGAATAAACCCGCCAGGAGGAGTCATGACCACTAAAAAGACGCTCTCACTATTCGCGTGCGCGCTCGCTGTCTGCGCGTTTCCAGCCGCAGCCCAGAACGTGAAGATCACGCCGCTCGGCTCGCATACCGGCGAGCTGTGCGACCGCGACCGCGCGACGATCTTCGAAGACCCGACCGGCGTGCGGCTCCTCTACGACCCGGGGCATACGGTCGCCGGGGCTGACGATCCGCGGCTCGGCACGATCCACGCCGTGCTGCTTTCCCACGCGCACGGCGACCACATCGGCGATCGCAAGATCAAGGCGGTCGCGACCGGACCGTGCAGCATGACGGAGTCGGTCCCGAGCGCGAGCTCGAGCACGGCGGAAATCGCGGCCGGCAAGAACGCCGCGATCGTGATGACGACCGACATGGCGGTTTTCGTCGGCAGGAAAATCCAGGGCATTACAGGCAAGCCCACGCCGGTGTGCCCGACGACGGGCGGCGCGGTCAGCGTGCCGGTCGCCGCGCCGTGCCGCTCGAACGCGCACCTCGGCGGCACGTTCACTGCGAAGGCGCCGAACGCCGCGCAGGGCGTCGAGATCACGATCGTCTATGCGTCGCACGCGAACAACGTCGCGCTGAGCCTGGTGTCGGAGCCGCAGCGCTCGCAGCTCGCGGCGGACGATACCGGTCTCGCGCTCGGACCGCCGACCGGCCTGGTCGTGAAGTTCACGAACGGGCTCACGGCCTATCTCTCGGGAGATACCGGCATACACACCGAGATGAAGAACGTCGTGCACGACTTCCACAAGGCGAATCTCGCGGTCATCAACCTTGGATCGAGCGCCATCGAGCCGCTCGCGGCCGCTTATGCGATGAACGAGCTGGTGCAACCGGCCTCGGTCATCGTGTCGCACGTCAACGAAGCGGGCACGCAGGGCGGCAAGCTGCGTCCCGACTCGCGTACTGCGATGCTCATCAGCCGCCTCAAGGGCCGCCCGGGCTACCCCGCGATCAGCGGGCGCACCATGGAGTTCGACGGCAAAGGTAAATGCCTCTCGGGCTGTCAATGAAACGTTCAGGAGACCTCGTGAGTATCCACTTCGCGTATATCGCCGGCGCCGCTGCGCTCGTTTCGATCGTCACGGCAGGCTGCACGCGGGAAGAGCGGACGGCGACGGTGACGCCCCCGCCTGCGGCAGCGCCCGCGCCCGGTGCTGCCACGGCGCCGCCGCCCGAGCCGCCGAACCCGTCTTCGATCACAGGGACCGCGCCGAAAGCGCCGGACGCTCCAGGGCCCGGACCTGCGGAGCGCGCCGGACGCGCCATCGGCGAGCAGCTCGACGATGCGACGCTGACCGCCAAGGTCAAAACCGCGCTGCTGCAGGCGCCGGATGTGAAAGGGATGCAGGTGAACGTCGACAGCGACCGCGGCGCGGTGCAACTGAGCGGCTTCGTCGAAAGCCAGACGCAGATCGACAGGGCGGTGCAGATCGCCCAAGGGGTCGGCGGCGTGAGGGAAGTGCACAACAAGATGACGATCAAGGCGGGCAAGTAGTCACTCTGATGACACATGCACGGCTTGCGTTTGCGGCGCTCGCGGCGGCGCTTACGCTGGCGCCCGCGGCCGACGCGGCGGATGACTACGATCTCGACGCGACCGGCACGTTCTCGATCGTCGCGCGCGACCCGGCGACCGGCGAGCTCGGGATGGGCGTGCAGTCGAAATCGCTGGGCGTCGGCAGCCGCACCATCACCGTCGTCGGCGGTCTCGCCGCGATCGCACACCAGGCGACCTCCAACCCGATCTACGGGGTGCTCGGAATCGATCTGCTGCGTGCGGGCATGACGCCCCAGCAGGCGCTGGACGTGGTCGTGCGCGGTGATGAAGGCCGCGAAAGCCGGCAGGTCGGAATCATCGACATCGAGGGGCGCACCGCGTCGTGGACCGGAAAATCGCCGCAGGACTGGAAAGGCCATCGCTGCGGCGTGGACTACTGCGCGCAGGGAAACATCCTGGTCGGCCCCGAAGTCGTCGAAGCGATAGCGCGCTCGTTCGAGTCGTCCAAAGGCCCGCTCGCCGAGCGCATGCTCGCCGCGCTCGACGCCGCGCAGGCTGCCGGTGGCGACGCGCGCGGACGACAGTCGGCCGCGCTCGTCGTCGCGAAGCCGCTCGCGGGTGCTGCGGGATTCGGAGACCGGCCGGTCGACTTCCGCGTCGACGATCATCGCGAACCGCTCGTCGAGCTGCGCAGGCTGCTCAATCTGCTCAAATCGGGACAGCTCGTGACCGAAGCGAACGCGAAGCTGCGCGCCGGCGAGGTTGGAAGCGCGACCGACGTCGCGCTCGCCGCCACGGTTAAGGCAGCCGATAACGACAACGCGTGGGTCACGCTCGCCATGGTGCACGCGAGGGCCGGCCGCAAGGAGGCTGCGCTCGAGGCGATGCGCAGATCGATCGCACTCAATCCGGCGAACCGGCGACAGCTTCCGCTCAACCCGGCCTTCAAGGCGTTTGCCGACGATCCCGATTTCAGGCGCGTGATCGAGCTTTTGACGCAACCCTGAACGGGACTCGATTCACAGGGACGGCAACGACGTCGTCGCCGACTCGCCGCAGGCGTTCACCGCGTTCATGCGGTCCGAGATGGACAAGCTCGGCAAAGTCATCAAGGCGGCCGGGCCACCGAGTGAGCCGCGCCGCTACGGCGCGGGCACGTACAGGTAATACGTCGCTTTATAAGGCACCCGCGCTTCCTTGCCGGCTGTCGCTTGCGAGCATCCGCCCTCCGGCGCTTTTCCCCCGACGGTGTTGATCCGCTGAATGCTCTGGACGCGGCCGAAAGCGCCCGAACCCGAGGCGGATTTGGCGGCGAGCAGGAGCCACGGGATCGCGTCGGGATCGGGGCCGTCGTCGCGCCCTTTGACTTCGCCGACCACGGTGCTGCCGTCGACCGACTCCCACGTCGGGCCTGCGTAGTGTTTGCCGATCCGGCGTCCGTTCGTGTCGAAGAGGTCCGCTTCCGGCGCGCGGAAGACCCACTCGAATCGAAGCGGATCGGCCTTGCTCGCCGCGCAGTCGTAGATTTGCACGCCGGTCGCGGGTACTTCCTGTAACAGCACTACGCGATCGGGCAGTTGCAGGCTCGCGGGAACTACCGGCGCGACCGGCGTCGGGGTGGAGGCGCACGCGGCGATCAGCGCGGTGAGCACCGCGGTCGTTGCAGGCGCGATTACGGCGTTCGCTCGCATGGTCACGGCTCCTCTGGCGGTGTCGCGTGTATCTTTCACCGCAGTGCTTTCGCCAGCCTTACTCGCCGGGTCCGCGGTTTCGCCGTGGTACGCTCGGACGACGACCCCGCCGGGAACTCTCGAGCCAGCCATGACTTCAGCGCGTCCAAGAATCGCCATCCTCGGCATCCACCTCGAAAGCAATGCTTTCGCGCCCGTGAGCACCGGCGAGGACTTTCGCGCGTCGTGCTATTTCGAAGGCGATGCGATGATCATCGAGGCGGCCAGGCCCGCGCCCGCGATGCCTGCGGAAATTCCGGGATTCATCGATGAGATGAACGCGTCCGGCGCATGGAAAGCAGTACCGATACTGATCACTGCAACCGAGCCGGGCGGCCCTGCCGACGCGGCGTTCATCGAAGAGACGCTCGCGCGCATGCGAACGCTGCTCCGTGCGGCCGGGCCGCTCGACGCCGTGTACGTGAGCAACCACGGTGCGATGGTGTCGACCGCCGACAGCGACCCGGACGGGGCGCTCTACGCGCTCGCGCGCGAAGCTGTCGGACCCGACCGTCCCGTCGTCGCGACGGTCGATCTGCACGCCAACATCTCGCAGCGGATGGTCGACAACGCCGACGCGATCATCGCCTACCGCACCAATCCTCACGTCGACCGCCGCGAGCGCGCAGCCGAAGCGGCGGTGCTGATGCGGCGTCTCCTTGCCGGCGAGCGTCTGGAGAAGACCTTCATCCGCATGCCGATCGCCGCGCCGACCGTGACCTTGCTGACCGCCCGCGGCGCATATGCCGACATGATCGTCGAAGGCCAGCGGCACGTCGGCGCCGATCTCCCGGTCGTGTCGGTGCTCGGCAGCTTTGCGTTTGCCGATGCGCCCGAAGCGGGCATCTCGATCCTGACCTACGGCAAGGGAGAGAAGCCGAAGCGCGTCGCGCTCGATCTTGCGAACTTCGCATGGGCGCAGCGCGAGCGCTTCACGGTGCGACTCACGCCGCTCGATGGCGCCGTCGCGCGCGCGGTCGAGGCCGGCCGCTCTGGACGCAACTCGGTCGTGTGTCTCGCCGACGTCGCGGACAATCCCGGAGGCGGCGCGCGCGGCAATACGACCGACATTCTCGAGCGCCTGGTCGGCGAGGGCGCACAGCGCGCGCTGCTCGGCAACTTCGTCGACGCCGCAGCCGCGGCGCGATGTCACGAGGCCGGTGTGGGCGCGAAGCTGCGCCTCGTGCTGAACGAAGGCAGCGCCGATGCGCACGCGAAAGCGCTTCCCGTCGAGGTGGAGGTGCTCGCGGTCTCCGACGGCAATGTCACAGGACGCCGCGGCATGTGGGAGGGACGTGCGCTGCGGCTGGGGGCCAGCGCCGCGGTCCGCACGGGCGGTGTGACGGTGCTCGTGTGCACGCGGCGGGTGCAGTGCGCCGATCCGGCCTTCTTCGAGTCGCTGGGTCTGGATGTCGGCTCGTTCGCGTCGCTGACGGTGAAATCGCGAGGGCACTTTCGTGCTGCGTTCGACGAGTGGTATCCGGATGAAGCGATCGTCGAAGTGGACGCTGCGGGCCTGACGTCGCCGATCCTCGAGCGCTATGCGTGGAAAGCGCTGCGCCGTCCGGTGTGGCCGTTGGATCGCGAGACGCAGTGGACTGCACCACGTCTGGAGGACCTCTAAACACGACCGGGATCACCCGATGAGGGCGACGGGGGTTATCGGTAGATAGCGAAGGAAAGGAGGTCACGGAGGGAAACCTTGGTTTCCCTCCGTGTCGTTCACCGGAAAGGCGTCCGGAGCGGAGCAAAAAGCGACTGACGATGTCAGTCTACTTTTGCTCCGGACCTTCGGACGATCTCGCCCCACTTCACGCGCTCGCTCTTTACGAACTGCACGAACTGCTCGGGCGAGCCGGTCGCGCAGACCGCGCCCTGCGTGGCGAGGACCGCCTGAACTTTAGGCACTGCGCACGCGCGCTGGATCTCGGCGTTGAGCTTGTTCACGATCGGCCTGGGCAATCCCGCGGGCCCCATCATCCCCGTCCAGGTGGTGATGACGTAACCGCGCACGCCGGCCTCGTTCATCGTCGGAAGATCGGGGAATACGGCCGATCGCGACGGACCGGTGACGGCAAGGGCGCGCACGCGTCCCGAGCTCACGTGCGGCGCGATCGACGACTGGTTGTCGAAGATCACGTCGACCTGCCCCCCCATGAGATCGGTGAGCCCCTGTCCGACGGCTTTGTAGGGCACGTGGACCATGCGGGTGCCGGTCATCTGCTTGAAAAGCTCGCCCGACAGATGGAGCGTAGTGCCGTTGCCCGAGGACACGAACGAGAGCTTGTCCGGATTGGCGCGTGCGTGAGCGATCAGCTCCTGCACCGACTTCACGGGAAGGGTGTTGCGCACTGCGAGCAGGTTCTGCCCCGAAGTGAACTGCCCGATCGGCTGCAGGTCGCGGTCGGCATCGTAAGGCAGGTCCGGCACCAGGCTCGGGTTGATCGCAAGGTAAGTCATGTTGCCATAGCCGAGCGTGTAGCCGTCGGCCCTCGATTTCGCCAGGAGCTGGACGCCGATCAGCCCGGCGGAGCTCGGCCGGTTATCGATGACGAACTGCTGTTTCAGTTGCGTGGCCAGCTCGGAGGTCAGCAATCGGGCCGAGATGTCCGCGCCCCCGCCGGCCGCCGACGGCACGATGTAGCGGATCGGCCGGTCGGGATATTCCGCTGCTGCGCTGAGCGCGCACCCGCCCGACACGAGCAACGCCGCGCACGCGTAATTCGATACAGCCATGAAAACTCCTCGAGGTCCGTCACAATCGTGCCGACCTCGTGCGGCAGCGTCAATGACTTTGCACGCTGCACAAGTCGGGTGCGCAGGCGGCCGATTGTGGTGCGCCCGTGCTACGCTGCGAAATCGGGGACAGACCCCGATTTCGACCAGGGGAACTTCGGATGCGCATGACGCTGCTTTGTGCCGCGATCTTCGCGGCCGGCGCGTGCGCCGCCGCCGAGCCGTGGGCGTCGAGCATCGATCCCGCCGCTAACACTCGTTTCATTCCGGTCGAGCTCTGGACCGGGTCCGAATGGGATGGCACGCGAGAGCTGCGCCTGCGTCCCGCGAATCTGTGGTTCGGCAAACGCGGTGAGAAGCGGATCACGGGTCCGATCGCGTGGACGCGCCCCGCGACCGGGGACGCGCTCCAGGTCTATGTCCGGGACAACAAAGGCAAGAAGCAGCTCTTCGCGCTCTCTTCGAGAGGTGACGGACTGGGCCGCGTATACGACTCGCGCTACGGCCGCGATTGCATCGACGAGGTCAAGTTTCCGCTGGGCGTGTGGCGCGACGGCGAGAAGCGCAGCTTCGAGGTGATCTGCAACAACGGAGCGCTGCGCCGCAAGATCGAGCTCACGATCGAGAAGCTCGATTTCCGGTATGCGGGCGTCCCGCACTCTCTGCAGTTCCACTGGGTGGTCGACGGCGGAAGCCAGGTCGACACCGACATGCATTACACCTACAGTCCCGGCCGCGGTCTGGTCTCTCTCGAAGGCGATTAGCCTCGCGCAGCACCACGGCGCGCCCTGCTACACTTTCGCGCCGGAACGGGGCCATACCCATAGTGCACGTCGCGCCCCGGAGCAAAGCCAAGGAGCCGCGTGGGAATCACCAGAGCAGCAGTGTCGGGATGGCTGAGAAAGCGCAGGGACGTGACCGTCGCGGTGGCGATTTTCAGTCTGATCCTCATCGCGATCATCTGGGGCACCGTCATCGCCGAAGACGAGGCGGAAAAGAGCGAAGCGATCGCAGCGGCGATCAAGCAGAACTCCAATCTGGCCGTCGCGTACGAGGAGCACGTCGCGCGCACCCTCAAAGGGCTAGACACCATCACGCTCTTCATCCGGTACGAGTACCAGGAGCACGGCCGCGCGATGGACGTCTCGCGCTACCTCGCCGGCGGGGTCATAGATTCGAAGCTCTTCAGCATCCTGAGCGTTGTCGACGAGCGCGGCGACGTCGTGCTCAGCAGCAACAAGGTACCGCCCACGAATTACCGCGACCGCGAGCACTTCCAGGTGCACCTGCGGCGCAATGCGGACGAGCTCTACATCGGCAAGCCGGTATTCGGGCGGATCTCGAGCACGTGGCAGATACCGATCACGCGGCGCATCCTGAAGCCTGACGGCAGCTTCGGCGGGATCGTCGTGCTGTCGGTCGACCCGGGCTATTTCACCCGCTTCTATCAGAAAGCCGACCTCGGCAACGACGGCATCGTCACCCTCGCAGGGCTCGACGGCGTCATCCGTGCGCGCCGCGCGGGACACGCGCTCACCTTCGGCGAGGATATTTCGGCAAGCAACCTGCTCGCGGAGCGCGGCAAGAGCCCGGCGGGCAATTTTCTGGATCGCGACACCGCCGGGTCGTCGGCGCATTACATGAGCTATCGCACGCTCGCCGAGTATCCGCTGGTCGTCGCGGTGGGCGCAGCGGAGGTCGACGTCCTGGGCGGCTACGTCCAGAACATGAACCGCGCCGACCGCGTGGCGCTGCTGGTGACGTTCGTCATCACGGTGTTCGCGGCGCTGCTGATACTCGCGCTGATGCGCCAGAAGCGCGTTGCGTCTGCGCTGGCTGACGACATCGTGGTCCGAAAGCGCCTCGAAGCTGAGCTGCGCGAGATGGCGACCACCGACATGCTCACCGGGCTTCCGAACCGTCGCCATTTTCTCGCGCGTCTGGAGGAGGAGCACGCGCGGCTGCGCCGGCGCGATGTGAGGCACGCCGCGGTGCTGATGCTCGACCTCGACCATTTCAAGCGCATCAACGATACCTTCGGTCATCCCACCGGGGACGCCGTTCTCGAGCACGTGGCTTCGCTGATCTCCGGCGAGGTGCGCTCGATCGATACCGCGAGCCGGCTCGGCGGCGAAGAGTTCGCGGTGATACTCGCCGGCGCCACCGACGCGGCCGCGCTGGAATTCGCCGAGCGCTTGCGCAGGACGGTCGCGAGCGTGCCGACCGAGCACGACGGTCACGCCGTCGCGGTGACGGTCAGCATCGGCATCGCTGCGATGACCGCCCGCGATACCGCCGCGGATGCGGCGCTCGCACGCGCCGACACCGCGCTGTACCGCGCGAAACAGGCCGGCCGCAACCGCGTCGAGGTCGTCGCCGACGTGACTTCGGCCGTCGCGAATTAGACCAACCCCGCGGCGCCAGGTGCAGCGATGTCGAATTCCTACGTGATCTGTTACGGATGGCTCGCCGACGACGAAGCCGGCGTGCCCAATGCGCTCGCGCGCCGTATCGCCGCGGCGCGCGCGCCGCTGCTGATCGCGCAGTACTGGACCGACCCCAGGACCCACCGCAACCTCAGCGACGAGGTGCTCGCGCTGATGCGCGCGGCGGGCACACAGGTGTTCGCGTACGTGCGCACCGGCTGGGGCGCCGCGGATCTTCAGCAGGCGAAAGCTTCGGCATCGGAATATCTCGCAGGCGGCGTCGACGGCATCTTCCTCGACGAGAGCTACAACTTTCTGGACAGCGCGAAACTGCTCTACTACCGCGCGCTCGCGCAGCTCGTGCGGGCCGAGGGTAGAGGCCTCATCGCGAATCCCGGCGTCTCGCGCTGCGGCGAGGACATCATGAGCGTCGCCGACCGGGTGATGGTCGAGCACGAGTGGAGAAGCTTCGGCGCGCACAGCCCGTGGAGCTCGCGCTATCCGCCGGACCGCTTCATGGCGGTCTCGAGCAATGAAGAAAACGGGATGGGCTATCCGGTCGAGGGCGCGCGCGCGATCGCAGACACGCGCGAAGCGTGGGATGCCGGGATCGGCTGGCACACGAGCACCGACCGCTACGTGGG
>JAQGMV010000309.1 GCA_028292225.1 Betaproteobacteria bacterium | reverse complement strand
ATGACCGAGCGGCGTTCCCAGCACCGCCATGCGCACCATGTGCCGCGGGCTCGTGTGGTCGAAATCCTTCAGCGCGAGATGCAGCGTGCAGCGGTTGTCCCAGATCGCGACGTCGTCGACCTGCCAGCGGTGACGGTAAGTGAACTCGGGCCGCGTGGAGTGGCTGAAGAGGTGCTCGAGCAGGCCGTTGCTTTCGTCGCGCGACATGCCGAGGAAGTGGCTCGTCACGGCTTCGCTCACGTACAGCGACTTGCGGCGGGTGTCGGGGTGCACGCGCACCACCGGATGCGCCACCGGCGGACTTTTTTTTCGTCGCGCGGCGATCTTCTCGGTATCGAGATAGGTCGCGAGATTGCCCAGCCGCAGGCTGAAGTCGTGCACCGCTTCGAGCCCTTCGAGCACCGACTGAAGCTTGGGCGAGAGCCGCTCGTACGCGAGATACATGTTCGCGAACATCGTGTCGCCGCCGGACTCGGGTATTTCCCTGCAGTACAGCGTCGTCGCCTTGAGCGGGCGTGCGGTATACGACTGGTCGGTGTGCCATTCGCGGCCGATGTCCCGCGTCTCCGACGGCTTGCCGTTCATCTCGTGGTTGGTGATGAAGTAGATCTCGGGATGATCGGGGTGCGTGTAGTCCTTGTTCGAGTGCAGGTAGCGCTCGAGCTCGCCGAATCGCCCGCCGAAGCGGATGTAGTCGGCGTAATCGAGATGCTGGTTCCGGAACACGAGGAGGAGGTGCTCGTGCCACGCGTTTCTGATCTGCTCGAAATCCTTGTCGTCGATGCGGCGCAGGTCGACGCCGCTGACTTCGGCGCCGAGGGCGTGGGAGAGCTTGCGGATTTGAAGTGTCATGTTCTGCTCACGTTACTCGGGCTTGATTCCCGCGCGTTTGATCACGCCGGCCCATTGTTTGATCTCGCTGCGTACCGTCGCCGCGAACTCGGCGGAGGGGTTGCCGACCGGCTCGAGGCCCATCGCGCCCAGCTGATGGCGCACTTCCGGCGACTGTATCGCCTGCACGAACCCCGCGTTCAGCTTGTCCACCACCGGCTGCGGTGTGCGTCCCGTCGTGAACACGCCGTACCAGACCGTCACCTGGTAACCCGGCACGCCGGCTTCGGAGATGGTCGGCACGTTCGGCAGCACCGGGGTTCGCTTCGGGGTCGTCACGCCGAGCGCGCGCAGCCGCCCCGCCTGCACGTGCGCGAGCGATTGCGGCACGCCGCTCATCAGGAGCTGGACGCGGCCGGCGATCACGTCGGGAACGCTGACCGCACCTTTGTACGGCACGTGCACGATGTCGATGCCGGCCATCATCAGGAACAGCTCGGTGACCAGATGCTGTGCGCTTCCGATACCGCCCGAAGCGTAGTTGAGCTTGCCGGGGCTGGCCTTCGCGAGCGCGACGAGGTCCTTCACGGTCTTCGCTTCGAGTGCGGGGTTCACGACGAGCAGATACGGTGAGGCGGATGCGACGGTGATCGGCGCGAAATCGCGAATCGGGTCGTACGGCAGCTTCGCGGCGAGCCCCGGCTGGATCGCGAAGCTCGGGCTCGCGGCGAGCAGCGTGTATCCGTCCGGGTTCGCTTTTGCCACGGTATCGAAAGCCACGAGCCCGCCTGCGCCCGCGCGGTTGTCGATGACGACCTGCTGGTTCCACATCTCCGAGAGTTTCCTGGCGATGATGCGGATCGCGACGTCGGTGCCGCCGCCGGGGCTGAAGCCGACGAGGACGCGGATCGGCTTGGTGGGATAGGCGGGCTCGGCGGCGGTGCAAAGGACGGGGCTCGCAGCTGTTGCCACGAGTATTGCAATCCGCAGGAGTGGGTTCAAGCAGGTCTTCATTACGCTCGTCATCCTGGCGCGGGCTGCTTCGTCCTGAACACGATGCACGACGGGCTCCCGGTTTCGACGACCTGCCCGGTCGGCGTGAGCTTGCCGCTGGCGTGATCGACCCTGAAGACGACGATGGTGTTGCTGTCCTCGTTCGCCGCGTACAGATGGCTCCAGTCCGGGTCGGGCCCGAAGAAGCGGGGTTTTTTGCCCTGCACCGATTCCCACCCGATTGAAGTCAGCTCGGCGGTGTTCGGGTCGACCGCGTAGATCGCGAGGCTGTCGTGTCCGCGGTTCGACGCGTAGACGAATTTGCCCGATGGCGTGATCGCGATCTCCGCGGCCGTGTTGTCACCGACGTAGCTGCTCGGCGTGGTCGGTACTCTCTGGAAAGGCGTGAGCGTGCCGCGGCCGGTGTCCCAGTGATACGTGTTCACCGTGGAGTCCTGCTCGTTCACCACGTACGCGTAAGGGGCGCCGGGATGAAAGGCGACGTGGCGCGGGATCGCGCCGTAGCGGCATTTCACGAACGGCGGATCGCACGGCACCAGCCTGCCGCGCTCGTCATCGAAGCGAAAGACAAAAATCCTGTCGAGGCCTTTGTCGGGGACGACGACAAAGCGGCCGGTGAGGTCGAAGATCGCCTGGTGCGGGTGCGGCCCGTGCTGATGCTCGTGGAAAGGCCCGGGCTTGCCCTCGGGAATGACCAGGTCGCTGTGCGGCGCGAGCGAGCCGTCGGCGTTGACCGGGAACACCGCAACGCCCGGGCCGTTGCTGATCACGACATAGCGGTTCGACGGGTCGATCGTGATCGTCGAGGAATTGTTGCCGCCGGTCTGCTGCTTGTTCAGGAAAGTGAGCTTCCCGCTTTCTGCGTCGATCGCATAAGCACCGACCTCCGAGCTGTCGCCATGGGCGGAGTAGAGGAACCGCTGCGTGTGATCGAGGCAGACGTAATGTGGATTCGGGATGGCGTCGCACGTGTCGACCAGCGTCCACGCTCCGCTTCCCGCATCGATGCGGAACACAGCGATGCCTTTGCCATGCGCTTTGCGTTTTACGGTGGTGAAGGCGCCGACGTAGGCGAAAGATGGGCGGGGGTGTTTCGGCATATAAGGATCGTCGCTGCTTATCGTTAGGTGGGAAAAGCCGTTCGGGTATCTCTTGCGCGGCGGCCACGCGTCCGGACGGACGGCGGCGCATTCGTATGCGAAGTAGTATCAGACAAAACCGCGGCCGGCGGCAGCGAAAATCCACATCGTGGTGAGCCTTGCGGCAGACTGCAGGCGGCTGCCGGCATGCCGACGTGCTACGCTGGCTTCCGCGTTTTCGGGCAGCTCCTCAGCTCTGTGGCAGGGACTATGGCGACCGACGCACGGCATCACAAGGGCCGCAAGCGCGTGAACCTCGCGCTGCAGGGCGGCGGCGCTCACGGCGCATACACGTGGGGCGTGCTCGAGCGCCTGATCGCGGACGACCGTATCTTCATCGACGGCTTGAGCGGCACGAGCGCCGGCGCGATGAACGCGGTGGTGCTGGCGGACGGATTCGTGCGCGGGCGGCAGAAGCGCGCGACGGCGGCGCTACGAACCTTCTGGCAGCAGGTGAGCGAAGGCGCGTTCGTGCCGATGGCGATGACCAACGCGCTGTCGCCGATGCACGGCTCGTGGAACATGGACGACGCGCCGGGCTATCAGATGCTCGACGCGATCAGCCGGATGTTCTCGCCGTATCAGCTCAATCCGCTCAACCTCCATCCGCTGCGTGACATCCTCAGCGCGCTGATCGATTTCGACGGCTTGCGCCGCCAGGCGAACATCAAGCTCTTCGTCGCTGCGACCAACGTTCGAACGTGCAAGCTCAAGGTCTTCCGGACGGCCGAGATCACGGTGGACAGCCTGCTCGCCTCGGCGTGCCTGCCGATGCTGTTTCGAGCGGTCGAGATCAATGGAGAGTGCTACTGGGACGGGGGCTACATGGCCAACCCGGCGATCATGCCGCTCGTCAACGAGTGTGTGAGCAAGGATGTGATCATCGTGCAGGTCAACCCGATCAATCGCCCGCAGGTGCCCGGCACGGCGCGCGAGATCCTGAACCGGGTCAACGAGATCAGCTTCAATTCGTCGCTGATGCGCGAGATGAACGGCATCAGCACGGTGTCGCGGCTGATCCGCCAGGGACACGCGCAGGGCACCGGCTTCACTCCCGTGCACTTCCATATGATCGAGGCGGAAGATGCGATGAGCGAGCTCGGCAGCTCGAGCAAGTTCAACGCCGACTGGAAGTTCCTCACCTACCTGCACGAGCTCGGCATGGCGACGGCCGAGCGCTGGCTCGCGGATCACTTCGACGCGCTCGGCAACGAATCGACGCTCGACATGATCAAGACCTACGAATAACGTAAATCGGGGACAGACCCCGATATTCACATTTGTGAATATCGGGGTCTGTCCCCGATTTACAGGGCGGCTTTGGCGCCCGACGATTTCACCACGCCGCCCCATTTTACGATCTCGCTGCGGATGTAAGCGGCGAATTCCTCAGGCGTGTTCCCCACGCGCTCGAAGCCGAGGTCGTTCAGCCGGTCCTGAAGCTCGCGCTTGTTGAGCGCCTGTACGATCGCCCGGTGTACCCGATTGATGTAGTCGCGCGGAGTCGATTGCGGCGCGATGAGCCCGTTGATCGACTTCGCGTCGACGCCGGGATAGCCGGCTTCGGTAAACGTAGGAACTTCGGGAAGCACCGCGGTGCGCTTGGGCGTCGTGATCGCAAGCGCTCTCAGGCGTCCGGCGAGCATGTGCGGCTTGGCGCTGGACTGCACCGTGAAAGCCATCTCGATCTGGCCGCCGAGCAGGTCGGTGATCGCCTGGCCCGAGCCTTTGTACGGGATGTGCTCGACCTTGCTTCCCGTCACGGCGCGGAACTGCTCGCCGGCGAGGTGGACTGCGGTGCCGTTGCCTGCCGAGCCGTAGTGGAGCTTCCCCGGCTGCTGCTTCGCGAGCGCCACCAGCTCGCGTACCGTTTTGGCCGGCACGGTCGGATGCACGAGCAGCACGAGCGGCGAGAGGGCGATCAGCGTGATCGGTGCGAAATCCTTCTGCGCATCGTACGGAAGCTTCTCGAACAGACTCGGGTTGATCACGAAAGCGGCGTCGATCATGCCGATCGTCTCACCGTCGGGAGGCGCTTTGGCGACCATCTGGGTGCCGATCGTGCTGCTGCCGCCGGGGCGGTTGTCGACCAGCACCTGCTGCCTGAATTCCTCGGCGAGGTAAGGCGCGACCTGGCGCGCGAGCGTGTCGGTGCCGCCGCCCGGTACGTACGGCACGATGATGCGGATCGGACGGCTGACGCTCGTCTGCGCCGCAGCAGGCGGGATCAGGACGGCGAGACACAACCCCGTCGATACCGCACCGGCCACCGCGCGCGTGATTGCAACCATTGTTACCTCCTCCTGATTCCGTTTTCGATGAGACGGTCCGGGCCGTACACCCGGACATAGATCCGGTCGGTCCTGCCTGCAGCCTCGCTCCGATCCGGCGTGAGACGGGGCTTATTCTCCCGTACACGGGACAGGCTCCGGCGGCACGTCGAAGTCGGACGAACCGGCGCCCGCGGCGCAGCCCCGAGTCCCGGCACGCACCTTGCGTTCGCGCCAGTGAGATGAATGCCAGTCACGATCGCGACCGTACGGTCGCTGAATGCGATGACATGCGCATTTCGGCCAGGTAGCGGCAGCGCCCGCTGCTAGAAAAACGCGCACCTCACCGCGGGTGTCCGCAGCAGTGGTCGGGTGACGGCGTTTCAGAAGGGAGAACAATAGATGGGTTGCTACCCGCGTGCCTGTCGGTCGCGCCTGGAGCGCAGCGCGTACGTCGCGCTTGCGCTCTGCTGGTCGCTCGTTGCCGCGCCGCTGCACGCGGCGACCGATCTCACCGAATTGAGTCTCGAGCAGCTCAGCGACATCATCATCACTTCGGTTTCGCGGCGCGAGGAACCGCTCGGCGCGGCGGCCGCGGCGGTCTACGTCATCACCGGCGAAGACATACGGCGTTCCGGCGCGACGACGCTCCCGGAGGCGCTGCGTCTTGCGCCCAACCTGCAAGTCGCGCGCGCGGACGCCCAGCAGTACGCGATCAGCGCCCGCGGCTTCAACAACACCCTCGCGAACCGGCTGCTCGTGCTCATCGACGGGCGGATCGTGTACAGCCCGCTCTTCTCGGGCGTGTTCTGGGAAGTGCAGGACGTCGTGCTCGAAGACGTGCTGCGCGTCGAGGTGATCAGCGGCCCCGGCGGCACGCTGTGGGGCGCGAACGCGGTGAGCGGGGTGATCTACATCATCACCAGGTC
>JAQGMV010000260.1 GCA_028292225.1 Betaproteobacteria bacterium | reverse complement strand
CGAAGCGGGTCACCGCGAGACCGCGATGGAGCTCTACTACCAGGCCGCGCTCCAGTACGCTGACGCGCAGCACGTCGTTTTCGAAACCGGCGATGAAAAGCGTTTTCTCCATGGCGGGGTCATCCGCTGCTTCGACAAGGTCCGCGAGTACGCGCCCTATCGCATCGAGCACGTCGACATCCCGTGGAACGGCACCGTCGTATCGGGCAACCTCCATCTGGCGCCCGGCGAGGGTGCGAAGCCGCTGGTCTTCTACATCCCGGGCTGCGACCAGACCAAGGAAGCGTGGCCGTACCCGTACTACAACCAGGCGCTCCAGCGCGGCATGCACGTGTTTTCGTTCGACGGGCCGGGGCAGGGCGAGAGCAATCTTCGCGGCATCCGCCTGACCGCGGACAATTACGAGGACGCGGCGATCGCGGCGATCGACTATCTCCTCACGCGCAAGGAAGTCGATCCGAAGAAAGTGGGGCTCTACGGCCTGAGCTTCGGCTCGTACTGGGCGATGCGCACCGCGGTGAAGGACAGCCGGGTTGCGGCGGTCGCGGCGCCGTGGGCGTCGTTCGTGGACAAGTACTACCTGATGACCGAGGAGTCGCCGCGGTACAAGCAGCTCTTCGCGTATCTCACGCAGTCTTCCACTGAAGAGGAGCTCGACAAGGTGGTGAGCGCGATGACGATGGAAGGGCGCATGGACAAGGTCACCGCGCCGACGCTCATCGTCACTGGCGAGTACGACCCTCGCGCGCCGGTCAGCGAGGTCTATCGCCTGTTCGACCAGATGAAAGCGCCCGCCGAGCTGTGGGTGCTGCCGGATCAGCATCACAACGGCTCGGTGACGCAGAAAGCGCGAAGCTCGGTGTGGGAGGCCGACATCCACGCGTTCGTCTGCGACTGGCTGCGCGAGCGCTTCGACGGCGCGCCGGTGAAGCATCCCGGTAAAGCGCTGTGGCTCGAGCCGTCGGGGCCCGGGCCGAATGCGGCGCAGGTCAGTTACAAGCGCCGCTGGTTCGACTGACCGTCAGCCGGCGATGGCGCGGGTTCACGTTTCGCTCCAGGCTGCGGTCGTGGCGTGCGCGCTCGCGCTTTCTCCTGCGCACGCACAGCGATATCCCGTGAAGCCGGTGCGCTTCGTCGTCCCGTTCTCTCCGGGGAGCGGATCGGACACGATAGCGCGCATCGTCGCCGCCGGATTGCCGGAAGCGCTGGCGCAGCAGGTGGTCGTGGACAACCGCGCCGGCGCTGCGGGTAACATCGGGGCCGAGCTCGCGGCGAAGGCGACTCCGGACGGTTACACGATGCTGCTCGTGATCCTGGGGCATGCCGCGAACATGACGCTGTACAAAAACCTCGCCTACGACCTCGTGCACGACTTTGCGCCGGTGACGCAGCTCGCGTCGACACCGTCGGTGCTGGTCGTTCATCCGTCGCTGCCTGCGCGTTCGGTCGCCGAGCTGGTCGCACTCGCGCGCGCGAAGCCCGCGGCGATCAACTACGCCTCGGGTGGAGTGGGGACGCCGACCTTCATCGCGGGGGAGCTATTCAAGCTGCAGGCGAAAATCGACGTGCTGCACGTGCCCTATCGCGCCGGAGGCGAAGCGCTGACCTCGGTGCTGTCAGGCGAGACATCGGTGTATTTCGCGCCGATCGCGCCGGCATTGCCGCACGTGCGCTCCGGGCGGCTGCGGGCGCTCGCCGTCACGAGCAAGACGCGGCTCCCCGCGCTCGACGGGTATCCGACCGTCGCGGAATCGGGCTACCCGTCGTTCCAGACCGGCAACTGGTACGGCCTCGCGGTGCCGGCGCGAACCCCGCCGGAGATCGTTGCGGCGCTCAACAAAGCCGCGCTCGCGGTGCTGAAGAATCCCGGGGTGAATAAAAAGCTCGTCGATTCGGGTTATCTCGTCATCGGCGACACTCCCGATCAGTTCGCGGCGCACATCAGGACCGAGGTCGCGAACCTTGCGACCGTGTTGAAGGGAATAAAACCTGAATGACGCCGCAGTGGGAGTGCCGCGATCCGAAGCTACATCAGGTTTCCTGCGTTCACGTTGAGATTCACCCCCGTGACATGGCGAGCCTCGGGCGAGGCGAGGTAGAGCGCCGCCTCCGCGGTGTCTTCGACCTGCACGAGGGTACGCATGGGGTTCTGCTCGGCGATGCGCTTCATGCTTTCGGCGTCGCGCACTTTCACCACGCGCGGCGTCGCGGTGGTCCCGGGAGAGATCGCGTTGACGGTGATGCCGTACTGGCCCAGGTCGCGGCCGAGCACTTTGGTGAAGTTGATGACGCCGGCCTTGGCGGCGCCGTAAGGCAGGTAGGTCGGCGCATAAGGGTTGGGTGCGATCCCCGATCCCGACGCGATGTTGATGATCCGGCCTTTTTTTCGCTCGATCATGGTCGGCGCGACCGCGCGCGAGCACAGGAAGGTGCTCTTCAGGTTGACCGTAATGACCTTGTCCCATTCTTCGTCGGTGATGTCGGTGATCGGCGCCAGCCGGTGAAAGCCGCCCGCTGCATTGACCAGGATGTCGATGGTTCCCCAGCGCTCGAGCACCGTCTTCACCATCGCTTCGACGACGGGCGTGAGGGTCACGTCGGCCTGGAGCGCGAACGCGCCCGCGCCGATCTCGCCCGCGACGCGCTCGGCTTCTGCGCCGTTCAGGTCGACGACCGCGACGCGCGCGCCTTCACGCACGAAGGTCTTTGCGATCGCCTCGCCGATGCCCTGTCCCCCGGCTGTCACGATCGCTACATGCCCTGCCAACCGCCCTGATTGCGCCATCGGTGACCTCGCTCAATTGAAGAGGCGTCAATCATAGGCCAAAATACTTATTCCCCGTCGCACCCCGTACCTCACACAATATGGAGAACCGATGAACACCGATCTTCCTTCGAAGTACGGTCCGGGCGTGCTCGACGCGGGGCGGACGCTACAGCCCAAGTCTTTCGATCGGCGTCTGGAGCAACGGGATGCGCTCGACCCCCATTTCACCAAAGCATGGCTTGATTTCGCGATCCTGGGCGTGAGCCGGCGGCCCGCGCTCGATACGCGTACTCGCCTGCTGGTGCTGACCGGGCAGTACACGATGGCGAAAAGCCATCCGGCGCTGGAAGACACCGTCAAGGCGGGCCTCGCCGCCAGGGTGCCTGCGCGCGAGATCCTCGAGATCATTCTGCAGTGCGCGGTGTACGGCGGGCACACGACGGTCGATCCCGCGATCGAAGTCTTCTACCGCGTCGCGAAGGAACAGGGGCTGCTGGAAGAGCTGCGCCGCTCGCAGCTTCCGCTCGACGGGACCGATTCGCAGCGCTCGTACGAGCGCGAGAGCAAAACCTGGCATCCGGACGACGTGTCGGACGAAAGACTCCCGGGATTGGTCGAGCGCCACGGCTGGCTCGCGGTCGGGCGCGGTCTCGGGCTGCGTCCGCGGCACCACCTGAACGTGCTGTCGTGGCTCGATTCCATGGACCCGGAGTTCGCCGATCTGTGGGTGAAGTTCTGTTACGGCGCCATGTACACCCGCGGCATCGTCGACGACAAGACGCGGCTGCTCTGCATGATCGGGGACTGTCTCGCGATCGGCGAGGAGACCCAGGCGCGAGGACACATGCGCGGGGCCCTGCGCCAGGGTGCGGACCCGCGCGAAGTGATGGAAGTGTGCTTCCAGACCGCCATCAACTTCGGCATGCCGCCGATGTTGAAGGCGCTCGAAGTCTTCGTCGAGATCATGGCCGAGGACAAGCGGCTCGACGAGATCGGCAACCCCGTGCTGCGCGTCGACTCGTACGGGAAATGACGAGGCGAAAAAGCGAGGAAGCCGCCCTCGACTTGTGAGCATCGCGCGGCCGGTATCGCGGCCGCATCGCGATCCGTTTTGAGAAAAACTTCAAAAGGACCATCATGAAACACATCCCGATCCGCAACCGGCACCGCGCCGCGTCGAGCGCAGTCATCCTCAGGAGGGCTACACTCCCGCTGGGACTCGCGGGCGCTGCACTCACGGCTCTCGCTTCTCCGGTCTTCGCGCAGACGCAGCAGGTGAAACCCCCGATCGCGGTGTACTGGATGAACGTCGAGACCAGCGCCGGGATGGGCATCGCGATGCCTGCAATGCCCGGGATGGCCGGCATGCTCCCGGCGAACATGCAGGGCGGCAAGCGCATGAAGCTCGATCTCGGGTCGTCGCAAAGCTCGGGCGGCGCGCCGCGAGCCGACCACACGATTCCCGCGGGACTGAGCATGGGATCAAGCCTGCCGCTGCTCACGCCGCAGACCGAGCGCGCACAGGCCGGCCGGCCCGAGCGCGAGGAGGGCACCTTCGAGCCGCCCAAAGGCCGCATGCTCATCTACTGGGGCTGCGGCGAGACCATACGCGCGGGCCAGCCGGTCGTGATCGACTTCGCGAAGCTCGGCTCGGCCGAAGGCGGCCGCGCGATGCGCTCGCGGAACGTCACGCGCCCGAGCGGGCCTGCTGCGGGACGCAGCCGCACCTACGGCGAGTGGCCGAACCGCGAGAACAGCACCGCGGTGCCCCAGCGCGCATCGCTGCAGGGCGAGCACATCGTCGTCGGCAGCTACAGTCCGGAAATCAAGTTCTCGGTCGACGACCGCCACGATTTCATGGCGCCGGTCGCATTCGACCCGGTTCGCAAGACGGGCGCCGGCGCGTTCCAGGTGAAGTGGCAGTCGATACCGACGGCGATCGGTTACTTCGCAACCGCGGCGGGGCAGGGCGAGAACCAGAATGATCACGTGATGTGGTCGTCGAGCGAAGTGCAGGAGATGGGGCACGCGCTCATGGATTACCTGCCGCCGGCGGAAGTGCAGCGTCTCATCAAGGAACGGGTCGTGATGACGCCGCAGACCACGGAGTGTGCGGTTCCCTCGGGCATCTTCAAAGGCGAGGCCTCGATGTTCAACTTCATCGCGTACGGCGACGAGCTCAACGTGGTGCATCCGCCGCGACCCAAGGATCCGAAGCAGGTCTGGATCCAGGAATACGCGGTCAAGCTGAGGCTCAAGTCCACCGGCATGGCGATGCTCGGCGAAGACATGGGCGGCGGGGGGCGTTCGCGGGCGGGCGCCGGTTCGCGTGGAGACGGCGGGTCGCAGCAGCAGGCGGAAGACCGCGGCACTGCGCCGAAGTCCCCGATCCCCGGCGGCAGCCCGGTGGAGCAGGGCATCAACGTACTGCGGGGGATATTCGGGCGCTGAAGCTCGTGCGGTCGTGCGCGCGGCCTTCTTGACAGGTCGCGTTCTAATAGATACAGTTCAAGTGCCATTTGGTACGGAGAGCTGTAATCGCTGCTGATCGGTCGCGCGCACTGGAAGAAGCCGCGCCCCATCCGGAAATCCGGGGGCGCGAGTCCCGGGCACGCCTGGCGAAGATGGTCGTGACCTTGTTCGACCGGTGGCGCCTGGCGCCTGCAGACCAGGCGGTGCTGCTCGGCCTCTCTCCCGCATCGCGCTCGACGCTCTCGCGCTATCGCCGCGGCGAGCCTCTTGCCGACAGCGCCGATCTGCTGGCGCGCGCGGGGCATCTTCTCGGCATCCACAAGTCGCTGCGCATCATCTTCCCGCATGATCGCGACCTCGCGTATCGCTGGATACTGGCGCCCAACCGCCGCTTCGACGGCGCGGCGCCGCTCGAGGTGATCAGGCGCTTCGGTTACGAGGGCATACTCTCGGTCCGGCGTTACCTCGATTTCGAGCGCGGCCGCTAGGCTGAAGCTGCCGTCGATGTACGAAGAGCTGATCGACACCGCCGTCGACTATCACGGCGACCTCGTTCGCAACATCAAGACGATCCGCGAGGCGCAGGCGCTCTTCGACGATCTTTCGGACGATGCGGCCGACTGGGCTGTGGCCGTCGCGGCAGAAGGGCAGGACTACATCGCGAGCAGCGCGCCGCTCATCACGCGCCCTTTCGATTACGGCCGGGTCATCACCTACCCGTTCGTGCCGCAGCACTGGCAGCAGACGCGCTTCTCCGACGGGCTCGACTACGGCGTGTGGTATGGATCGCTGGAGATGGAGACCACGGTCTTTGAGTCGATCCATCACTGGCGTCGTTTCATCGAAGACAGCTATGCCTCGGAAGACCGCACCATCATCGGGGAGCGGCGGGTGTTCGACGTCCGATGCGATGCGATCGTGCTCGACCTGCGCGGCAAGCACGCGCGGTTTCCGCAGCTCGTCGACCGGCGCAGCTACGGGTACACCCACGGGCTCGGGCGTTATCTGAACGCGCAGGGGCAGAACGGCGTGCTGGTGCAGTCCGCGAGAGCGGAAGGCACGAATGCCGCCATACTGCGTCCGGGTGTGCTTTCGGGAGTGCGCGACCGATGCTATCTGACGTATGTCACGCATCCGGGCCGCGACGAAGTCGTCGTGCAGCGCCAGCCGGGCGAGCCGTGGCTGAAAGTCAAACCTTCGGAGCTGCAATGAGGGATGAAAAAGGAGGAGGGTTGAGGATGCTACGCACGATCGTGTTTGCGATGAGCGCGCTTGCGACGTGAGCGCGACGATAAAGACAGCCGAAACACGCGAGCGCTTCAGCGCGCTCGGCGCCGATGCCGAAGGCACGACGCCGGCGCAGTTCAAGGCCTACTTCCGCGACGACATGGACAAGTGGCGCAAAGTCGTAAAAGCGGCCAAGGTGTCGGGGGAATGAGCGGCACGTCCGTTGCACCAACCGCCGAATTCGCAGTGAATACGAAGGAGGAGCGAAACATGCCGTTCCAGAAAAAAAGGCGCAGCGCGTACCGCCACCCCCACGCCGACGACATCGCACGCGGTCTGGGCTGGTTCAGTGTCGGTATCGGTCTGGCGCAGATACTCGCGCCGCGCGAGATGTGCCGCATTGCGGGCTTGCCGCAGGTGCCCGGGTTTACCAGGTTGTGCGGGATACGCGAGCTGGTATGCGGAATAGGCATACTCACGCAGCGCAACCCTACACCGTGGCTGAAGGCGCGGATCGCGGGCGATGCGATGGACCTCGCGTGTCTGGCGGCTGCAGCGCCGGTATCCGCCAGTCGCGGCGCGCGCCTCACCGTCGCTGCCGCAGCGGTCGCCGGCGTGACTGCGCTCGACGTGTATTGCAGCCGCGAGCTTTCCGATGATCGCCGGCCTGCGCCGCTGCACGTGCGCGCGAGCATCGCGATCCACAGGCCGCCGGAGGCGCTCTACCGCTTCTGGCGCAATCTCGGCAACCTTCCGACGGTAATGCCGCATCTGAAATCGGTGCGCGCCCTCGACGCCACGCGCTCGCACTGGAGTGCGGTCGGACCGGGCGGCGCGATCGAATGGGACTCCGAGATCATCGACGACGCGCCGAATGAACGGCTCGCGTGGCGCTCACTCGAGAGCGCGCCCGTCTACAACGCGGGTTCGGTGTGCTTCGATCCCGATCCCGCAGGCGGCGGTACCGTGGTTACGGTCGAGCTGCTGTACGATCCGCCCGTGGGGACCATAGGCGCGTCGCTCGCGAAGCTTCTCGGCCGGGGCCGGCAGATACGCGCCGATCTTTCGGCGTTCAAACAGCTCATGGAATCCAGCGCCTGACATCCGCCCCGGCTTCACCTACCGGTACTCCGCCGGATCGATCCTGCGCCAAAAGTGAGACGCTCGCCCGCTAATCGCGTAAAGTGGGCGCGGTTTTGGCCGTAGTTACCATATCCAGCGCGTAAGAGCAGTGGCGCTAATCATTAAAAGAACGCTCCTTCAGGAGGCGTCATTTGGCGATGGATTGGAGGAAAGTCCGGCTGCGCATTGCGCGGCCTTCGCCGGCGTGGTTCGTATTCACGGCCGGCGCGGTACTTTCGCTCGTGTGCTGGTTCATCGCCGACCGGCGCGTCCACGAGGACGCGATAGCCAAAGTCGACGCGGCGATCTCCGACGCCACCGGCGCCATCCATACCCGCCTGCGCAGCACTTACGACGTCATGCTCGGCGCGCAAGGGCTTTTCCGCGCTTCCGATGATGTGAGCCGCGCGGACTTCCACAATTACATCGCAGGTCTGAAGTTGCGCGAGCGGCATTCGAGCATACGCTCGGTGAATTACGCCGTCGTCGTTCCCGCCGGGCACAAAGCGACGGTTGAGCGCATCGTCCAGAACGACCGCAGCCTCGATCCCGCCGGGTACCCGAACTTCAGGATCAAACCCCCCGGCGCCCGGGCGGTTTACATGCCGATCTTCTACAGCGAGTCCTCGCAGGGCAGGGAGCCCGGGCTCGGCCTCGACCTGTTCGCGGAGGACCGGCGCGAGTCGGTCGAGCGTGCGCGCGACAGCAACGAGCCCGTCCTTTCCGGGCGCATAGCACTCGCGTCGGACCCGACGCGCGCGCCGGCGTTCAGCGTGCGCGTGCCGGTCTATCGCGACGGCGCCCCGTACGCCACCGTCGAGGAGCGGCGGGCCGCATTCATCGGCGTGCTCAGCGCGACTCTGCTCGCGCGCGATCTCGTCGGTGACCTGCTCGCGCACGCCTCCCTGGGCCCGATGGCGATCAAGCTGTACGACCGCTTCGAGGTCGCCGGCGCACGCCACTTCGGTGTGGCGGGGACCGAGTACCTGCTGTACGAAAAACCCGCGGCGGCGCCATTCAGCACCACCGACCGCGGTTACTTCTTTCGTGAGGTGCCGATCGCGACCGGGGGGCGCCTCTGGCAGGCCCGGATCGAAGGCGTGAGCAGCCATTTCATGACGCCGACCGATCGAGCGCTCCCGTTGATACTGCTGCTCGGCGGTCTGGTCGTGAGCGCGCTGGTCGCAGGCCTGACGCGGTCTCTCGCCTCATCGAGCGAGCGCGCGCAAGAGCTCGCGATCCAGATCACCGCCGATCTGCGTAAAAGCGAAGCCCGGCTCTCCGAAGCCCAGCGCCTTACCCAGTCAATGATCGAAGCGCTGCCCAACCCGATTTTCTTCAAGGGCACCGACGGCCGCTATCGCGGCGTGAACAAGGCGTGGGAGCAGTTCTTCGGCCTCTCGCGCGACACCTTCGTCGGCAAGACCGTGTTCGACCTCTACCCGCATGACCACGTCCTCGCCGAGCGCATGGACACGCTCGACCAGGCGTTATGGCGCGCGCCCGGCAGCCAGGCCTACGAGGCGGTGATCTCGACCGCCGGAGGCGGGCAGCATGACGTGGTCTATTACAAGGCGACCTATACCCGCAGCGACGGCACTGTCGTCGGCCTGATCGGCACGATCATCGACATCACCGAACGCAAGCAGTCGGAGCGGCGCCAGGCGATGGAGCACGCAGTGACGCGGGTGCTGGCCGAAGCGCAAAGCCTCGACGACGCCGTGCCGCAGATCATCCGCACCGTGTGCGAGACGATGGGCTGGCACTACGGCGACCGCTATGCGTACGACGTCGAAGCAGGGCTGCTGCGCCGCCAGGAGATGTGGTGCATCGACGAGCCCGAGATCAAGGCGTTCGCCGACTCCGCCACGCACCGCGCGGTAAAGCCCGACAACATGGCGGAAGGACTCGTGCGCCGCACCTACTCGTCAGGCAAGCCGCTCTGGATATCCGACATCGCCAAACAGCAGAATCTGCGGCGCAAGGAGCTCATCGAGCGCGCCGGCCTGCACGGCGCTTTCGCGTTTCCGTTGAGCGCGAACAACCAGGTGCTCGGGGTCATGGAGTTCTTCCATAGGGACGTGCGCGAGCCCGACGGGATGCTGCTCCAGATCGCCGAATCGATCGGCAGCCAGATCGGCCAGTTCATCGTGCGCATGCAGGCCGAGGAAGCGGTGAAGTTCGTGGCGATGCACGATTCCCTCACCCAGCTTCCGAACCGGATGATGTTCAACCAGCGGCTCGAGCTTTCGATCAAGCAGGCCGAGCGCAGCGGCAGTCGCCTCGCGGTGATGTTCCTCGACCTGGACCGCTTCAAGATCATCAACGACACGCTGGGACACGAATCCGGCGACCTCCTGCTGCGGGAAGTCGCGCAGCGCGTGAGCGACAACCTGCGCACCGGCGACATGGTCGCGCGGCTCGGGGGCGATGAATTCGTCGTGCTGCTCGAAGACGCCTCCGATGCGGTCAACGTCGGCCGCGTCGCCGAGAAGCTCATCGGCGCGCTGACCTCGAACTTCGTCATCGCCGGGCGCGAAGTGCATGTGACCGCGAGCATCGGCGTCAGCAGCTACCCCGTGGATGCGCAGGACATGCGCACGCTGATGAAGTTTGCCGACATCGCGATGTACCGCGCCAAGGAGCAGGGACGCAACACCTTCCAGTTCTATTCGGCCCAGTTCAACGTGCACTCGGTCGAGCGCCTGACGCGGGAGTCCCAGCTGCGCGGCGCGCTCGAGCGCGAAGAGCTCGTGGTGCATTACCAGCCGGTGATCGACGCGGTGTCGCGCCGCATCTGCGGCATGGAGGCCCTCGTGCGCTGGCAGCATCCGGAAGCCGGGCTGCTCTCGCCCGCGCATTTCATCGACATTGCGGAGGAGACCGGGCTCGTGGTGCCGATCGGGGAGTGGGTGCTTTCGACCGCGTGCGCCCAGCAGCGTGCGTGGGTCGACCAGGGGCTGCCCGCGACCCGGATGGCGGTGAACCTGTCGCCGCGCCAGTTCCTGCACCGCCATCTCATCGACGACATCGTGAAAGTGATCGAAGAAACCAGGGTCGACCCGAGCTGTCTCGAGCTCGAGATCACCGAGAGCACGGTCATGCACAACCTGCAGCGCGCGGCGGCGCTGCTGGCGCAGTTGAAGGCGATGGGGATACGCGTGGCGATCGACGACTTCGGCACCGGCTACTCGTCGCTCGCCTACCTGAAGCGGTTCCCGATCGACAGCCTGAAGATCGACCGTTCTTTCGTCGCCGATGTGCCGGGAGATCCGGGCAACACCGCGATCACGCAGGCCATTATCGCGATGGCGCACAGCCTGGGCTTGAAAGTAATCGCGGAAGGCGTGGAGACCAAAGAGCAGCTCGACTTCCTGTGCGCGCACGGCTGCGAAGAGATGCAGGGTTTTTACTTCAGCACCGCGGTGGACGTCGCAGCGGCAACCGAGCTGCTCAGGGCGTCGATCGCGCCGCTGCCGTATAACGTGCTGCCGCTGAAGGAAGCGAAGGGCTGAAGTTACTGGTCCGGTCGCGCACCCGAGAGCTTCACGATCTTCGCCCACTTTGCGATGTCGTCGTTCATGTAGCGCTCGAACTCGGCGGGCGACATCACCATTGGCACCGCGCCCTGGTCCTGCCAGTTCCTCCTCACATCGGGCCGTGCGGCGATTCTGGTCATCTCCGCGTTCAGCCTGTCGACGATGGGCTTCGGCGTGCCTGCAGGCGCCATGATGCCGAGCCAGATCACGGCTTCGTAACCGGGCACTCCGGCTTCGGCTACAGTGGGCGTTCCGGACATCACGTCCGAGCGCTTCCTGCCGGTCGTCGCGAGCGCCCGCACGCGTCCCGCCTTCGCGATCGGCGCCATGGTCGTGATCGCGTCGGTCATCATCTCGACCTGGCCGCTGACGACGCTCGTGCGCGCTTCGGAGCTGCCCTTGTGCGGCACGTGCACCACATCGATTGCGGCCATCGCCTTGAAGAGCTCGCCCGCCATGTGGTACGGCGTGCCGGTGCCCGACGACGCGTAGTTCATTGCGCGCGGCTTCGATTTGGCGACCTGGATGAACTCCCTGACCGATTTTGCCGGCACCGACGGATGCACGACCATCAGGAGGTCGGAGTAATTCACGGGCGCCACGGCCGCGAAGTCCTTCATGAGCGTGAACGGCTTCTTCGGAACCAGCGACTCGTTCACCGTGTGGGTGTTCGACATCATCAGCAATGTGTAACCGTCCGCGGGTGCTTTGGCGGCAAGGTCGGTCCCGATGATCGAGCCTGCGCCGGGCCGGTCGTCGACGATGAACGACTGGCCGGTCGCCTCCTGCAGGCGCTGAGCGACGAATCGCGCGTACAGGTCGGCAGGACCGCCGGCCGCGAAAGGCACGACGACGCGCACCGTTTTGGCAGGATAGGTTTGCGCACCTGCGCTCGCGCCGTGCAGCAGGACGACGCCGACGACACCGGCCTCGGCACATCGACGAGCGAATGCTGAAAGCCCGGGCTTCATGCAGTCCTCCAAGTCGTTTGTTGTTGTCGCGCCGTCGGATGAAGCGGCGGCGGCTCGCGCATTCTACGATAGCGGATCCGCACCCGAGAGGCGCTCAGGTGCCTGGAGGCGTGAGAACGCGCGGCTAACGCGAGCGCGGGCGGGGTGTGCCGGGGCCGCTGTTCGGCTGGCGCGCCTGCGCTTCACGCGCGAGGCGGTTCAGCCGTTCTTCGATGCTTTCGGGACGTGTGAACGGCGCGAGCGCGCTGTCGATGATGCTGCGATAGCCGGCGCGCCCGTTGTGGATCTCGAAGTATTCGCGCACTGCGCCGTTCAGGTATTTATCGAGCTGCTCGCGACCGCGTGCGACCTCGTTCACCACACCTGCCAGCGGGTCGTACTTGTCCGAACGACCGGTCTTTCCCGCGTTGAGCGGCAGGCGCCCATACGCGTTCCAGGGAGAATCACTCATGGCTCAGACTCGCGTATCGGTTAGTGGAAACCGCGCGGCTGCCACATCGAAGACGGCCGCCGGTTCACCCAATGGGACCGCGATTATCGCAGCGTGGTTCGCGGCACTCAATATTGCGCTGCAGCACAGCATTCGGGCGCTCAGTCGTTGGTGACGCCGATCGTGCGAATGAGCTTCCCGAACTTGTCGAGATCGACACGCATCCGGCTCGCCAACTGCTCCGGCGTGCCGATCCACGGCTCGAGTCCCTGGCCGACCATGATCTTTGCGACCTCCGGTTCCTGCAGCGCCTTGTTGATCGTGCCGTTCAGGCGCTCGACCAGATCGCGCTTCAGCCCGGCGGGCCCGAACAGCGAAATCCACGGGTTCATTTCGTAGCCCGGGACGCCGGACTCGGCGATCGTCGGTATGTTCGGCGCGCTCAGGACGCGCTTCGCGGTCGTCACGCCCAGCGCGCGCACGCGCCCTGCGTTCACGTGTGGCAGCGCGTTCGGCAGGGTGGCAATCGAGGCCTGCGTCTCTCCCGACAGCAGTGAAG
>JAQGMV010000232.1 GCA_028292225.1 Betaproteobacteria bacterium | reverse complement strand
GTACCCGACATGCGCTCGAGCGGGCGCTTGGCAGCTGGCTGCGCCTGCGCGGCTCCTGGCAGTCGATCCGGGAAGTCGCGCGGGCGGGCGAGAACTGGGAACGCATGGCGCTCGCTGAATCGAAGCTCTTTGAGTGTCAGGGCCAGATCGTCCGCATCGAAAGCCTGCTGGCTGGACCCGAGACCGCTGCGTAATCGGGCCTGCGCCGCCCGAAAAGCGCTTCAGCCGCTAAAATACGGCCTCTCGCAAGGAGCCGTATATGACCGCCACCACCGCTCGCCGACCCTTTGAGCCTTCCGCTCAATCGATTTTCTCCACGTTCACGCCGCGGGTCGTAAACGGGGTACTCGAGCTGCCGCTGTATTACATGCGCGGCGGCACCTCCACCGGCATCGTGCTGTGGGAGGAGCATCTGCCTGCCGACCTCGCCCTGCGTGAAGAGGCGATACGCTGGATCATGGGCGTGCCGCCGGCGGGTGAAGTGAAGGGCAACAAGCAAACGACCGGCTTGGGGCGCGGGGTGACCACGAGCAACAAGGTGTTCATCGTCAACCGTTCACCCGATGACCAGGCCGACATCACGAGCACCCTGGCCCAGCTCGCCGCGGACAAAGCGGCGATCGACTGGAGCGTGAATTGCGGGAACATGTCCGCGGCGCTGCCGATGTATGCGCTGGACACCGGGCTTTTTCCGGCGGCGAAAGGCCGGACCGTGCTCCGCATCTACAACACCAACACGAAGGTCACCACCGATGCGACGGTGAAAACTCCGGAAGGTACGACGTTCATACCCGCCGATACCGTGATTCCCGGCGTGCTCGGACGTTACCCGGGTGTGGAACTCAGCTTGCGCAAACCCGTCGGGGCCAAGACCGGCAAGCTGCTGCCGACCGGCAACGTCATCGATCGTATCCAAGGCGTTGAAGTCTCGTGCGTGGACGTCGCGGTTCCGATGGTCATCATTCGCGCTGCCGATCTCGGCAAGACCGGGCAGGAGAGCGTCGAAGCGCTGTCGCGCGACACTGCGCTGAAGGAGCGGCTGCGCGAGATATGGGTCGAAGCAGGCCTCGCGATGGCGTTGAAGAACAAAGACGGCACGCCGATGAGCGCGGACGCGCTTGCGAACAGCGAGACCGTGCCGAAAGTCTGCCTCGTTGCGCCGGGCGACGCCGATGCGAACATCACCGCGCGTTATTTCACGCCGCAGACGCCGCACAATTCGCTCGCGGTCACCGGCGGATGCTGTCTCGCGGTCGCGTGTCTGGTGCCGGGCACCGTCGCGCATGGCGTCGCAAGGGGTCTCCGCCCGCTGGACAAGACCCTGCGCGAGACGGTCGTCGCGATGCGCAATCCCGCAGGCGTGCTGCGCGCGCGCGTAAACGCATCGATAGCCGGGAGCACGCTCGACATCCCGAGCGCTGCCTACGAGCGCAGCGCGCAGATCTTCATGCGCGGACATTTCCCGGTGTACGGCGCATCCGAAGCGCTGCTCGCGTTCGGCAGGCAAAGGTAAGCGCGCTGCCTGAAACCGATTTCGACGCCGTCATCATAGGCGCCGGCGCGGCCGGCATGATGTGCGCTGCGGTCGCGGGCGGACGCGGACGGCGCGTGCTGCTCGTCGACCATTCAGCCAAGCTCGGCGAGAAGATCCGCATCTCGGGCGGCGGGCGCTGCAACTTCACCAACATCCACACGCGCCCCGAAGCCTTCATCTCGCGCAACCCGCATTTCTGCCGTTCGGCGCTTGCACGTTACACGCCTCGCGACTTCATCGCGCTCGTCGAGCGCCATCGCATCGGCTATCACGAGAAGACCCTGGGCCAGCTTTTTTGCGACGACAGCGCAAGCCGGATCATCGAGATGCTGGTGAGCGAGTGCGACGCAGGATCGGTGCAGTGGGCGAGGCCGGCGACGGTGGAGCGGATCGTCGAGGTCGAGGACTTCGATGGCCGCGGGCGCTTCGAGGTCGCCACTTCGCAGGGCGTTTTCAGGTCGCGCGCGGTGGTGATCGCCACGGGAGGGTTGTCGATCCCGAAGACCGGCGCGACCCCTTTCGGTTACCGGATCGCGGAGCAGTTCGGCATCGCCGTCGTCGCGCCGAAGCCCGCGCTCGTGCCGCTCGCAGCGCCTCCCGAGTGGCTGGAGCAATTCGGCGAGCTGTCGGGAACGTCGTTCGACGCGCTCGCATCGGTCGCCGAGGCTGCGCCGCGCACCAAGCTTCCGCAGTTTCGCGAAGCGGCGCTCGTCACGCATCGAGGCTTGTCGGGCCCCGCCATTCTTCAGATCTCGTCTTACTGGCAGCTTGCGGGCGGTCGCGGACCGGTCTCGCTGGACCTGTTGCCCGACATGGGCCCGGCGCAGGTTCGAGACTGGCTTGCTGCGCACCGCCACGACAGCCAGGGGCTCGCGGCGCTGCTCGCGCAGTTCCTGCCGCGCCGCTTCGCGCAGAGCTTCGCGCACGCGCATGGCTGGCTCGAGCCGCTGGCCGCGCTGTCCAATGCCGCGCTCGAAACGATTGTAGAGACGCTCAAAGCGTGGCGCGTGCAGCCGTCAGGCACGCTCGGCTATGCCAAGGCCGAGGTCACCCTCGGCGGCGTCGACACCGGCGCGCTTTCGCAGCAGACGATGGAAGCTCGCGCGGTGCCGGGTCTGTATTTCGTCGGCGAAGTGGTCGACGTCACCGGCTGGCTGGGCGGGTACAACTTCCAGTGGGCGTGGGCTTCGGCGCACGCTGCGGGCGGCGCGCTCTGACGACTGCGGTCACCGCACGCTGTGTGCGCTGACGCACCGACGCAGGACGCTCGATCGGCGACCATGGCGTCTACGGTGGATCAACCACGCCAGGAGCTCAAGAATGGCCGAGAACAGGAACGACAGCGGTCCGCGAGACCGCACGAACATCAATATGAACGAGGGATTCGAGGTTCGCTACTGGAGCAAGGAGCTCGGCGTGAGCCTCGAGCAGCTCAAGTCCATCGTGCAGAAAGTCGGCACGCTCACGAGCGATATCCGGCAGGAGCTTGCGACCCGCGGCAACAGGCCCTGGAGAGCCTGACGCCGTCCGGAATTGCGCCCTTACGCCGGCACGCGTGGAGCGTACCCACCGTACGCGAACGCGCAGACAGCGGGGCGTAAATCGCGCATGATCCCTGATCTGGACCACGGTATACACATTGCGGGCCATCTGGGGGTAGCTGATGATCAATCCGGACTCCGTGCGCAAATCGGTGCTTTGCGTCGACGAAGACGCCGAATCGAGAGCGCTGCTTCAGCACGCGCTGCCTGATTTCGAGCTGGTGTACGCGAGTAACGCGTTCGAAGCAATCAGGGAGATGAATGCCCGCGCATTCGACGGGTACGTGCTGGACTACTGGCTTTCAGACTGGGCCGGTCCCGCGCTGTGCCGGGATATCCGCAAGATAGACCCGCATGCGCCGATCGTGTTCTGTGCGGGCGCCGCACGAGATCAGGATCGAGCCCGCGCATTGAGAGCGGGTGCGAACGCGTACCTGGTCAAGCCGATCGATTCGAAGGAATTGCGCTCGAAGCTCCGTGGGCTGCTTTCACTCGCAGACGCCGAGAGCCTGCACGCGAAGATCGCAGAGGAAGAGGCGATCCAGGATGAGCTGCAGCGTCGCGTCGCGCATTTGCGCGAAAGGGCCGAGGCCGCGAGCCGCCTGTCCGCGCAGTCTTTCGAGCGCATCGCGCGCATCAAGGCCTACAAGGCTTTCATGCAAGGCAGGGGAACCCGGGCGCACTTCGAGCGGTGGTGGCCGCAGGTGTTCCTGAGTGCCCAGGGGGATCACTCGGCCAAATGACGGCCGTATTGCCGGGCGCATAGCGCCGCGTGAGGATACTGGCCGCCCGTCGATAGCCGCGCACCGCGACGGCATCCCGATTGCATCAGATCGCGCTGGTCAGCGCGCCTGTGTGCGCGCGTTCGGATCCTGCCAGCGAAGAATGACGTGACCCCAGAACGTATAGTCGTCATCGGCGCCTCCGCCGGCGGTGTCGCTGCGATCGAGGCGATCGCCGCCGCCCTGCCGCCGGATTTTCCGGCGCCTGTATTGGTCGTGTTGCACCTCTCGCCGACACGAAAGTCGCTGCTACCTGAAATCCTCGCGCATGCGGGGCCGCTGCTCGCCGCCGCTGCGAGCGACGGCGAGCCTTTGCGCCCCGGCCGCATTTACGTCGCGTCTCCCGACCAGCATCTGATGGTGGAGCACGGCTGCGTACGCGTCACCCGCGGTCCGAAAGAGAACCAGTTCCGGCCTTCTATCGACGTGCTGTTTCGTTCCGCGGCCTTGTATTACGGTTCGCGCGCGGTCGGGATCGTGCTGACGGGAGCGCTCGACGACGGCAGTTCGGGACTCTTCGCCATACGCCGGCTCGGGGGCGTCGCCGTCATACAGGACCCGGAGGAAGCTCTGTTCAGCGCCATGCCGCTTGCCGCTATGAGCCGCGTGGACATCGATTACGCGCTGCCCGTGACTGAAATGGGGCGATTGTTGAAGAGCCTCATCGACGAAGCGCCGCGGCCCGAGCCGATGGATGCGGCGCATTACCGTAACGACCTGAAACTGGACGTCGACGTTGCGGCGTGCGACTCGGCTTACGAGAAGGGAATCATGGGAGCCATCGAGCCGAGCGTTTACACCTGTCCCGATTGTCACGGGGTCCTCTTCCGTCTCAGGGAAGGCAAGACCGACCGATTCCGCTGTCACACCGGACACGGTTATTCGAGCAACGCGTTGCTGGCCCAGCAGAAAGTGACGGCTGAATCTTCACTGTGGCAGGCTGTGAAGACGTTGCAGGAATCGGGCGCGCTGCTGCATGAGCTCACCGAAAGAATGCGTAAGAGCGGTGAAGGGGAAACGGCTGAAGCGCTCGGCAGGAAAGCAGGCGAAGTGGAAGAGCGGCTCAAGCTGCTGCGTCAGCTCGCCTTGGCGCACACCGATCTACAGGACGAGCGGCGGGCCTGAACGCGGCGCAGAGGCCGCTATCCAGTTCACTTTCCGCTTCACGGGGTCGCCTCACGGGTCGTCTACGTGGAGGACGGCGACGGCCCCTATGTCTGTCGAAGCGCGACGCGAGGGCTGTCGTCGAAGCTCATCGCGGACGCATCTGGGCGGAGAGTCCGGCGCGCGGCGGCACCACGATCGTGTTCACGCTGCCCGCGGTACCGGCGTCCTCGCAGGAAGGGTAATACGCGCTTGCAGGCAGTACGCAGAGCGCGCTCTCGTACTGCATTCTGATAATGGCGTAGCACTCGCACGATCGTGCTTCGAGCCCTTCGCGGTCGAGCACCGTGACGACACCGCGCTGGTGCTCGATCACGCCCTCGTTTTCGAGTGCCCGGACGACGAGGTTGACCGTGGCGCGCCGCACGCCGAGCATCGTCGCGACGAACTCCTGCGTCACCGGCACCGCGCCGTGTCCGACGCGGTCGTGGGTCGCCAGCATCCACCGGCAGAAGCGTTGCTCCACGGGATGCAGGCGGTTACACGCCGCGAGCTGACACATGTCGCTGAGCAAGCCCTGAGCATACCGCTGCATTGTCTGCACAAGCGCGCCGCCGGGTGAAGTTTCCATGCGAAAATCCGCAGCGCTCATGACCATCGCTTCCCCAGGGGTGTGGAAAATACCCGCGGCGTGACTGTGCTCCGCACCGAGTAACAGCGGCAGGCCCAGCATGCCTTCGTTCCCCACGGTGCCGACCGCGGTCATTTCACCGTCGCGCATGCAGACGATGAGCGACGCAGCACCGTGCAGGGGGAAGTAGACGTGATGAATCGGCTGCCCGGCTTCGAGGACGAGCTCCCGCGGTCCGAAGGAACGCCGCACCATCGACGAAAGCAGCCGTTCGCGTTCGTCTGCCGGCAGCATGGCGAGCAGACGGTTCCTGCCGCGAGCATTGAGCACGGGATGCGGCGAAGGTCTCCTGGGATCTCTCGATGTGTCCATAGATCAGCGGTTGAAAGCGTTAACGCGGCAGATGCTCTACGAATGTTCCGTATTCCCCGTTCACAGATTACACATCACACCTCCGACGCGGCAGTCCCGAAAGCCCCGTGCCGCAATAGGGCCGAATGACCCTAGCAGGTTGAACCCCGCGGATGATCCCGTTAGCATTGGTCTATCGCCCCGCGGGAACACTCGTAAATCTTCATGACCGTGCAAACAAATAAACGGCCGGTGCCGAAGAACAGGCGTCTGCCGGGAATTCGAAAAGCTCCGAGTGGAATCGCCGGTCTCGACGAGATCACGGGCGGCGGTCTGCCCAGCGGCCGGCCGACGCTGATCTGCGGCGGGCCGGGCTGCGGCAAGACCATGCTCGCGATGGAGTTTCTCGTGCGCGGGGCAACCGAGTTCGACGAGCCCGGAGTATTCATGTCGTTCGAAGAGACCGCGGAGGATCTCGAGCAGAACGTCGTCTCGATGGGCTTCGACCTGAAGGCGCTGCAGCGGCGCAAAAAAATAGTCGTCGATGAAGTCCGTGTCGTCCGCAGCGAGATCCATGAAACCGGGGAGTACGACCTGGAAGGCCTGTTCATCAGGCTCGGTCACGCGATCGACTCGATCGGCGCCAAGCGCGTCGTGCTCGACACCCTGGAGGCGCTGTTTGGCGGCTTCTCGAACGCTGCAGTTTTACGTGCGGAGCTGAGACGGCTTTTCGACTGGCTGAAGCAGAAGAATGTCACTGCGATCATCACCGGCGAGCGCGGCGAGGGCCAGTTGACGCGCCAGGGACTCGAGGAGTACGTCTCGGACTGCGTGATCCTGCTCGACCACCGGGTCGCGAACCAGCTCACGATTCGGCGGCTGCGCATCGTAAAGTACCGCGGAACCGTGCACGGCACCGACGAGTACCCCTTCCTCATAGGCCAGAAAGGCATCTCGGTGCTCCCGATCACATCGCTGGGGCTGACGCATCGCGCGCCCACGAGCGTAATCTCGAGTGGGATCGCGGCGCTGGACCCAGCGTTGGGCGGCGGATTGTACGAATCGAGCACCGTACTCGTGTCCGGCACAGCGGGAACAGGGAAGAGCACCTTCGCAGGACACCTGACCGCTGCCACGTGCGAACGCGGCGAGAAGGCCCTCTATGTAGGGCTCGAGCAATCGCCGGACGAGTTTCTGAGAAACATGAAAGGCATCGGGATGCCGCTGCGACGGTATGTATCGGAAGGCCTGTTGAAATTTCATGCGCTGCGCCCGAGCGCCCACGGCCTCGAGCTTCATCTCACGACGATTCATCAGCACGTCGAAGAGTTCAAGCCGCATCTGGTCGTGATCGACGCCATCACGAGCTTCTTCGGTATGGGCCTGAGCGCCGAAATCAATTCGATGCTCGTGCGCCTGATAGACTTTCTGAAGAGCAGGGGGGTAACTCTTTATATGGCGAGCCTCAGTGAAAATGCAGCGAGCGCGGAGCGGGGCGGGGCCAACATCTCATCGATCGTCGATACCTGGATACAGCTACGCAACGTCGAAACCAATGGCGCCCGGGTAAGGACCCTGTCCGTCGTGAAAAGCCGGGGGATGGCCCATTCCAACTTGACGCACCAGTTCGCGATCACGGGCAAAGGCGTCGCTCTTCAGAATGCGCCATCACAGCAGCCATCGTGATCAAACCACCCGCACGCAAAGCGCCTCCCAGGAAGACTGCAAAAGGCGCGAAGTACGAGCTGTGCCTGTATGTTGCCGGCAACACCGCGAAGTCCTCGGCCGCCCTAGCGAACCTCAAGCGCATCGCCGCCGACCACCTCGCCGGCGAATACAGCATCAAGGTCATCGACTTGCTGAAGAACCCGGCGCTGGCCCGCGGTGACCAGATTCTCGCGATCCCGACCCTGGTGCGGCGGCTGCCTTCGCCCATCCGTAAAATCATCGGCGACCTGTCGGACACCGAGCGCGTGCTCGTCGGGCTCGACGTGAAGCCGCACGCTTAAGAGTCGCACGAAATGGCACGTCGAGCGGCCAGCGCGCACAAGCCCCGAGGCAGAGCCTCCGGTCCGGCCGCTGCGGCCGCTGCGCCCCAGGCCTGGCCGTCCGACGCGGAGCAAACGCTCGCGGCGCTGCGCTCGGGATTGATCGACGCGCTCGTCATCCCGGCCGGACCCGGCGACCACGTCTATGCGCTTCGGACCTTCGACGAGATCGAGGCGGCGAACCAGAAACTGCTCGACAGCCAGGAGCGTCTCCTCGCGCTGGTCAACGAGCGTGAGCGGCTGATGCAGGACCTGCACGACGGTTGTATTCAGTCGATCTATGCGGTCGGCCTGTCGCTCGAAGAATGCCGCCGGCTCATCAGGGAAGATCCGAAGCACGCGGCGCGCACCGTCGCGGATGCCCAGGCGAGCCTGAACCTGGTGATCCAGGAGCTTCGCTCGTTCATCTCCGGCAACAGCCCTCCGACCGCGATCGACCTTGCAGCGGAGCTCGAGCGCATCGGACACGCCACACGCGCTCACGTGCCGCTTTTCAAGGTCGAGGTCGACCGCTCGGTTGCAGCCGCGCTTGCGCCCGAAAGCGCGGTTCAGCTGCTGCAGATCGCACGCGAGGGTGTGAGCAACATCGTGCGTCACGCGAAAGCCGGATCGGCGCGCATCTCGTTGCGCCTGCGCGCGGACAAGGTGGAGCTTGCGATCGTCGACGACGGCGTCGGCTTCGACCCCCATGCGCCGAAAGGCACCGGCCTCGGGCTGCATCACATCGCCGCGCGGGTGCAGAAGCTCGCAGGCCGCCTGCGGCTGACTTCCACGCGCATGAAGGGCAGCCGGATAGTGGTCGAGATCGCGGGATCCCGATGATGGCGGCGAGACGGAAGGGGAGCGCCAGAATCCGCCTGCTCCTGGTAGACGACCACGAAGTCGTGCGACTCGGGTTACGCACCCTGTTCGCGCGCTCCAGCCAGGTCGAGGTCGTCGGCGAGGCGGCCCGCGTCGCGGATGCAATCAGCGAAGCGCGCCGTCTGCGCCCTGCTGTGGTCCTGATGGACCTGCGGCTGGGCGACGAAAGCGGCGTCGACGCCTGCCGCGCGATTCTTTCGCACGAGCCGTCCACCCGCGTGCTTTTTCTCACGTCGTATCCCGACGAGCAGGCGGTCCGCGCCACGGTGCTGGCGGGCGCAGCCGGTTACCTGCTCAAGGAGATCGGCCATCGCGCGCTCATCGAAGCGATCGAGGCGGTGGCAGCCGGCCAGTCGATCCTCGATCCGAAGGTCACACAGAGCGTCCTGACCCAGTTGAGCGACGGCGCGAAAGCCATGCATACCGCCGAGGCACTGTCTCCCCAGGAAAAGCGCGTGCTCGCGCATGTCGTCGAAGGCAAGACGAACAAGGAGATTGCAATCGCGCTGGGCTTGAGCGACAAGACGATCAAGAACTATCTGAGCAACGCGTTCCAGAAGCTGCAGGTGAACCGCCGTTCCCACGCCGCCGTTGCTTTCACGAAGCTCGCGAGCAGAACCGAGCCTCGCTGACTTGCACGGTGGGTCGCCCCGCTGCCGGCTCGCTGCAAACCCGTACTCCTCCCTTCGCCTGGCCGCCGGGTCTGTTTTTTGCGACAACGGCTCCGCTGCCTCACAGGCGGCTCTTGTCGATGACATGCAGAGGGAATGGAGGAGAGATGAGAGACAGCTGCAACACGGTGCATTACGTCAGCGGGCTCAACACTATGCGAGGGCTGCAGGTGCTCCATGGGATGGGCGGCGCCGGTGAGCCGTCGCCTTCGCACAACACGGACTACTCAGCCGCTTACCGGTCTTTTCTGTCGCTCGTGAAGCTCGAGCATCTCGACCATCAGGTCCGTACGGCTCCGTACATAGCATCGGACTTCGAGGTGGCAGTGACCGCCGCGCTGGAAAGTGCGTATCCGGATTCGCGAGACGAAGCCGGCGCAGCGCACCTCTTTCTGCACCGGGTGCTCTATGCCATCAACCGGCTCAAGCTCTTCTGGTATGACGCGCTCGAAAGCTATGACAACGAGCGCAGTGTGTACCTCACCGCCGTGCGCGACCGCATCGAAGAACGCTGGCAGCACTGCGAGCTCGAACAGCACGATGCCGAAGCGCTTCGGCGCCTCGATGTCTGCGCGGCGCTACGTGAGCGCGCAGCGGCAGACGTGGATCCACCGCTCTCAGTGAACGGCCGGTATTTTCGCGACCAGGCGCGCGAGCCTGGTTACCGCGCGCTCCTGGAGATCGCATCGCTGGACGGCCTGGTCGAAGCGAGCCAGCTTTCGCGCACGCTCGGCGGCGTCGGCAACGAGGTCCACGCGGTGCTCACGCGCCTCCTGCTCGAGGAATACGGCTGCGGGCGGCTGCCGCGCAAGCATTCCTCCTATTTCGCCCTCATGCTGACCGAGCTCGGCATGGACACCACTCCGGAGGCGTATTTCGACCGCGTGCCGTGGCAGGTCCTCGCGGCGATCAATCACAGCTTCCTGCTCTCCGAGCGCAAGCGCTATTTCCTGCGATACATCGGGGGTCTCCTGTACACCGAGATATCTGTGCCGGCCGCTTTCCGCGCGTATCACGCGTGCGCGCAGCGCCTGGGCTTGTGCGCCAGCGCGATGGCGTACTGGGACCTGCACATCAGGGAAGACGAGCGGCACGGCCGCTGGATGCTCGACGACATCGCGTTGCCGCTCGCCCGGCAGTACCCCGCTCACGCCTGGGAGCTCGTTCTCGGCTACGACCAGCAACGCCTGTTCAGCGAGCGCGCCGGGGGCGCCGCCGCAGCAGCAGCGCGTGAAGCGGACGGCACCGTCTCTGATCGCAGAAAGCGCGCGGCAGGCGCGGCATGATTTTGAGCGCGCGCTGCACTTATCTGCTGCCGATCCGGCGCACGCGTATCGATGGCGCGCAGATCGCCGCTTTCACCCGTTACTTTAGCGTGCTGCAAAGCGCCGGCTGCGAGGTGCTGATCGTCGACGGCTCGCCCGGCGCGATATTCCGGGCACATCACGACGCATGGCACTGCAACGCTCATCATGTCGCGGTCGATCCGCAATATCGCTACCTCAACGGCAAAGTCAACGGGGTCCACACCGGCGTCGCGCTCTCACGCTTCGAGGCCATCATCCTCGCCGACGACGACATCCGTTACACACCCGATGACGTGCACCGCATGTGCGAGCTGCTCGAACACTTCGAGATGGTGAGGCCGCAGAATTACCTGTCGCCGCTGCCGTGGTGGGCGCGCATGGAGGCCGCGCGCATGCTCGTCAATCGCGGCGTATTGCGTGCCGGAGATTACCCGGGGACGTGCGGCCTGAGGCGTAGCGCCATGCTGAGGGTAGGGCACTATGACGGGGACGTGCTCTTCGACAACGAAGAGATCGTCAGGCATTTCCTCGTGAACGGCGCGAGCGTGTGCCATGCCGGCGATTTCTTCATCCTCAAGCGTCCGCCGACGTTTTCGAAATGGCGCGAGCAGCGTCCTCGCCAGGCCTATGAAGATTTCGTCATGCGCGCAAAAACGCTGATGTTCATGGCGGTGCTGCCGCTCGCGGTGCTGATCGGTCTGAGCGCCGGTGAGGTCGCGCTAGGGGCGTATACAGTGCTCATGGCGGCAGCCTCGATGGCGCTGGCGGAGCGCGGACGGCGGGGTGTCGCGAGCCGCTTTTTTCCACGACCTGTCACGTGGCACGCGCCATTGTGGGTGCTCGAGCGTTCGTTGAGCGTGTACTGGGCGCTCTACTGGCGGCTGCGCCACGGCGGATATCCGTTCGGCGACAAGCTGCTCTCGAAAGGCACGGGAAAAGCGTGGATTGGCGGCGGGCGGCTCGAGACCTCGAGAGCGGCGCGCAATCCCTCGACTGCCGGAAGAACGCAGAGCCCGCACAACAGCCACCCGGCGATGTAGCCGCCGAAGTGTCGCGCCGCCTTTATCGGCGGGAACGCATCAGCCGTCCTGCTTCACAGCAGGCTGCGAGCTCCACTTTTCTCCGTAAACGAGCCGCCGTACGTGCACGTCGGCGGGCTTGGGGCGCCCGGCTTCGGGTTCAGGCCGATCGCGTGTTCTCTCCCTCGCGGGCCTGCGGGGGGCGTCCGCTTTCGATTCGCGGTTTGGTGATGCCGCTGCGTCAGGCATTGCGGTCCTCGTCCGAAGCCAGACTCGAGGCCGCTTCGACCTGCTCGAACGGCAGTGGGCGGCTGTACAGGAAACCCTGCGCTTCTTCGCACCTCAGCAGCGTCAGCAGCTTCGCCTGCTCCTGCGTCTCGACGCCTTCTGCGACGACGCGCAGGTCCAGCGCACGCGCGAGGGAGATGACTGTGGTCACGATGGCCAGATGCATGGGGCACGCGCACATCGGAGCCACGAACGCGCGATCGATCTTCAGGGTGTCTATCGGCAGGCGCACGAGATAGCTCAACGAGGAGTAACCGGTGCCGAAATCGTCGATGGCGATCCTGATGCCCGCAGCGCGCAGGTCCCGCAGCTTGCGCACGTTGGTCTCGACATCCGACATGAGCATCGACTCGGTCAGCTCGATCTCGATCGAGCCGGGCGCTCCGCCGCCCGCCGCGATGGCGGCCATGACGTCGTCGACGAAACCCTTTTGTCGGAGCTGGATCGCCGACACATTCACGCCGATCGACGGCGGGTCGCCACCGAGCGCGCGCCAGCGGACAGCGTCCGCGGCAGCCTGCTTCAGCGCCCACCGGCCCACGTCGAGTATGAGACCGGTCTCTTCGAGCAGCGGTATGAAATCGGCGGGCGGCACCAGGCCGAGCCGCGGATGGCGCCACCGTATGAGCGCTTCCAACCCGACCCGCGCCCCTGTGGCGAGCGAGATTCGCGGCTGGTAGAACAGTATGAATTGTTCTTCGCGCACTGCGATGCGCAGCTCGTTCTCCAGCCTGAGCATCTCCGCCACCCGGGCATTCATCTCGGGCGCATAGAACGCGTAGGACTCTCCGGAGCGCTTCGCGGCCTTGAGCGCGGCCTCGGCATTGGCGAGCAGCACGTCTGCGGCCGGTCCGTCCAGCGGATAGACGGCGACTCCCGTGCGCGCCTGTACGCGCAACGTCTCGGCGTCCACCTCGAACGGCGCCTCGAAGATTTCGCGTACGTGCTCGAGCCTGAGGTAGACCCCTTCGCCGGTTCGGCCGGAGTCGGGCAGCGCGATTGCGAACTGATCCGCCGTCAGGCGCGCCGCTGTTCCCAGGTCCCCGCTGACCCCTTCGAGCCTGCGCGCGGTCTGGCGCAAAATCGCGTCGCCGGCGGAGGTGCCCAGTGTCTCGATGACCCTGCGAAACTGCTGGAGATCGATGATGACGACGACGATGCCGGTCGCCTCGGCGGCGGCACGCGCGATCATCTGCGTCAGGCGGTCGTGAAAAAGCTTGCGATTGGCGAGTCCGGTCAGCGCATCGTAGTACGCCAGGTAGTCGAGCTTTGCCGCTTTCGCCATGTAGGCGAGCGCGAAGGATATGTTGCCGGCAAGCTCCTCGAGCAGGCGCACCTCTTCGTCGTCGAAAAAGTCCTCTTCGCCGGAGTACAGCGCGATCATTCCGGTGACATGGTCCTCCGGCTTGAGCGGCAGCACCGCCATGGACCGATAAGCGCGCGTCTCGTGCTCCGGTGCCGTCAGCAGCCCCTGGCCGCACCGGAGATCGTTCGATATCGCCACTTTTCCACTACGCGCCACCATGTCGGGCAGGCTGCCGCCTATCTGGCTTGCATCATGAAGCCACGCTGCATCTTCTGCGTGGCCGCCGCAGCGTGCGATGATCGTCAGGTCGAGGGTTTCTGGGGCGAGCTTGCCCACCCACGCCGATTTGAAGCCGCCTTCACGCACAGCGATCCGGCACGCTTCCTGATAGAGCGTGTCCTCGTCTCTGATCCGCACCATAGCGCCATTGATGCCGCCGAGCACCGCGCGCACGCGCAGGAGCTTCGCGATCTTCTGTTCGTGTGTTCGGCGCTGGTCCTCCGCTTCCCGCAATGCGATGTGCTCGGTGCGTTCCTGGAGAGCGCGCCTGACAACCGGCAGGAGGCGTCCGAGATGGTCCTTGAGGACATAATCCGTAGCGCCCTGCTTCATCGCCTCGACCGCGCGCTCTTCGCCGATCGTGCCGGAGAGAAATATGAAGGGGGTCTCCGGCGCCCGCGCCCGCGCGATGGCAAGCGCGGTGAAGCCGTCGAATCCTGGAAGGGTGAAATCGGAGATGATGAGCGTCGGCTCGAACCCGTCGAGCGCCTGCTCGAAGGCGTTCCTCGTCTGAACGCGGCAGGCGCTGAACGCAAGGCCGCCGCGCCTGAGCTCGGCCTCGCACAGCATCGCATCCAGCGGCATATCCTCCACCAGCAGAATGCGCAGGCCGGGCGTCCGTTCAGCGGTGCGCGTCATCGCGGTACGCGCGCCTGTGCCCGCGTGCCTGCGGCAGCACGCTTCGGCGCATCAGAAATCCTTCATGATGAGGCCGCGGCGAAGCGCGAGAGCGATGAGGTCGGCCTGGCTCTTCAGGCGCAGCTTCTTGTAGATGTTCGAGCGGTGCGTCTCGGCGGTGCGCGGGCTGATACCCAGCCGTTGCGCGATCTGCACGCTCGTAAATCCCTCCACGGCAAAGTCGAGGACCTGCCGTTCACGCACCGTGAGCGCGTTGAAGTTCTCGACGTGTGTGACGCTCGCCGTGCGCTGCCATTCCCTGATCGCGCGGTCGTCGAGCGACGGGCTCAGATACTGCACGCCGCCCACGACCGCACGTATCGCGCGAACCAGCTCATCGAATTCCTCCAGCTTCAGGACGTAGGCCGACGCTCCGCCGGCGATCGCTCTGGATATGTAGGAGGGGTCCATGCTCATGGACAACACGACGATCTTCGCGGCCGGCGCCTGCTTGGTCGTCTGTGCGATGATCGAGGGGCCGTCCAGCGTCTGCAGGAGGAGATCCATGACGACGACATCGGCTTCGACCTGCCGCGCCATGCTTCCCGCCTCAGTAACGTCCGTGGCGCCGACGATCCGGAAATCGGTCTTCTCGAACAGCGCACGTAAACCATCGGTCAAGAGCTTGTGGCGACCGGCCAGCAGTATTCGGGTCATGTCCTCGTTGCAGCGGAGTTATGCCGAATGCTCCCCGCGCACAGACAATTGCAGGGCGTGCCTGGCAAGTGCCTGCTCATCGTGAGTTTTCTGTCGATGCGGCAACAGACGGCAACGCGCTGCTGTCGTCTCGCAGCGAGCAATAACGGAGTTTGATTATCGACGGGCGGCGACCGCCGCGCATCCGTACCTCTACGTAGTGTCGCCCAAAGTGTGTGAATCTTTACACATGGAATGACATACGGGTCATTGGCGATCTGCAGTACTGATCCTGGTTGTTGAAGCCCGCACTGGAAGCTGCGTGCTGCGACCGGCCGGGACGATCCAACCCTTCGACCACAGACAAGAGGATACAGGCTAAGCTCGTGCGGCGGTCTTAACGGCACATTAACTTTCTGTCAGGAGACCTGCGCGCGCCTCGTGAATGCTGCAAGTCCATTGAATGCCGCCATCATGAAGCCGGACAGGACGATACAACGCTGGTGTTATCTCGGGCCGTAACATACACGGAGATTGCCGCAGCGGCGCTGCGGAGGGCAGTCGGGTATGTCCGACAATCCTGTCAGGAGGCTCCCTACACGATCGGCGATGCGAAGCGGCGCCTATTCGTCGATCGAGATCACGCCTTGCTGGATCGCGAACTTTATGAGGCCGGCGAGGTCGTGCAGGTCGAGCTTATCCATCATGCGCGATCGGTAAGTCTCGACGGTCTTGGGCGAAAGAGACAGCTTGCCGCCTATTTCAATCGCGGTGTGGCCTTCGGCCACCATTTGCAGGACCTGACGCTCGCGAGAGCTCAATCGCTCGAGCGGATCCTCGGGGGCCTTGCTGACCTGGCTTATGACGCCCTCTGCGAGGTCGCGCGTCAGATAGTGCTGGCCGGCATGTACGCGCCGTATCGCCGTCACGAGCTCCTGGGCGACGGATTTCTTGAGGAGGTAGCCTCTCGCGCCGGCCTGCAGCGCGCGCAGGACATGCGCCTGGTCGCAATACATCGACAGCATGATGACCTGGGTGCCTGGACAGCGCTTGCGGATCAGCCGCGCGGCCTCGATGCCGTTGAGTATCGGCATGGCATTGTCCATCAGGACGATGTCGGGACTCATGTCGAGGGACTTGCGCAGCGCCTCCTGTCCGTTCTGCGCATAGCCGACGACTTCCAAGTCGGGCTCGGCATTGATCACATAACGCAGCCCCTCCGCGACGAGGGTGTGATCGTCGGCTATGAGCACCGTCGTCTTCACGGCGAAGGCAGACGAACGACGACCGAGGTTCCTCCGCCTGTACGGTCGAGGATTTCGAACCGGCCTCCGACCGCGAGTGCGCGCTCGCGCATGGTCGCCATGCCGAAGGTGCTGGGCGGGGGAGAGTCCGGGGCCGGCTGACCGGGGAGGCCGATGCCGTCATCGGACACGCAGAGGGTGTACTCGCCGTTGGTGGTGAGCTCGATATCGACGTGCCGGGCGCGGGCATGCTTGACCACGTTGTTGAGTGCCTCCTGCGCGATGCGAAACAGTGCGATCTCGGCGTCGGACGACAGTCGCTGCAGCGAATCGTCTCCGATGACCGCGACTTCGATGCCGGTGCGCGTCGAGTAGTCCGCGGCATACCATTCCAGAGCGGACAACAGCCCGAGGTCGTCGAGCATCGGCGGTCGCAGCTCCGTGAGGACGTCGACGATCGCGTCTGCCGTGGACTGGACGAGCGCGATCGAATCGCGAAGCCTCGAGACGAGTGCGGCATCGCCGCCGGCGGACAGCCGCGCCGTTACGATGTTGAGATTGATGCCGAGCGCCGTCAGGTTCTGGCCTATCCTGTCGTGCAGCGCCCGCGACAGCTGCCGCCTTTCCGCCTCCTGAATATCCACCGTTCGGCGCGACAGCGCCTTCAGCCGTTCGGACGTCTCGCGTAGAGCCTGCTCGGCGCGCTTGCGTGCGGTCTGATCGTAAGCCCCTATGAGCAGGCAGCCTTTGCCGTCGAGCTCGATGGGCTCGGCGAATACGAGCAGCTCCAGCACTCGGCCCGATCTGGTGCACGCGCGCGCTTCAAAGCCGTGGACCGCGCCCTTGTCCGACAGCACCTCCATGAGCGCGTGGCGTTCCTGCGGATCGGCCCACAGGCCAAGCTCGAGTGCAGTCCGGCCGACGACCTCTGCGCGCTCGTAGCCGAACATGCGCAGGAAGGCATCGTTCACGTCGATGAACGCGCCGTCCCCGGCGCGTGTGATCGTGTTGGTCACGGGGCTTGCGCGGAAAGCCTTCTCGAAGCGCTCCTCACTTTCCCGCAATGCGGCCTCTATGCGCTGCCGCATGGCGATGTCGGCCTCGAGCGTGGCATTGAGCTGCTCCAGTTGCCGGGTGCGCTCGACCACCCGCCGTTCGAGCTCGACGCTCAGCCTCGTGAGCTCCTCCTTCGTCTGCTTGAGCGCGGCGAGCTCGAGACGCTCCCAGCGGCTTTCCCGCTTCGCGAGCACGAACTCGTGCGTCTGTGCGACGTCGAGCACCTGCGCCGCCGGCGACGCATCGA
>JAQGMV010000227.1 GCA_028292225.1 Betaproteobacteria bacterium | reverse complement strand
TAGAGGTGCATCGCGTCGAGGTCGCGGCCTTCAATTCGCGCGATCTCGGCGCCCACCAATGCGGCGCGATTCCCGAAATTGTCGGGGCAGTCCGCCGCCCAGGCCTGGAGTTGCTCGTGATGCGCGGCCAGCGATTGCAGATGCTGCTGTTGCTCGCCGGGTGGTGCCGTATCCCACCGAGCGGCTCGGGACAGCCCTGCGTAATAGTGATAGTCGGCCGTCTCGGGAAGCAATGGCGATGTCCAAAGAAGGCGTTGTGCCATCGAAGCGGCGTGAATGGCCGCTGCATGATCATCCGCAAAGAAGCGGGCCTGCAGTTTTCGTATCCAATACCAACACTCGGCGATGGCCAAGGCCGGTCTGTCGGCTAAATGACCTTCAAAGTGCAACTCGTTGAACTCGCCTTCGTCGAAACAGCCGAATTTCGGAGTCAAGCCGCGCAGAGTTCGGATGAGCCCAAGCTGCGAGGTGATGATGTCAATGACCATGCCGAACCTGGCGTTCCGCGCAAAAGCCAGGCCATGCTCAGCTTCGCGTTGCACATCACGGAGCGCGACACCCGCTGCGAGAAGGTTTGAAACAAGGTTATTGCAACTGAGTGACGCAAAGGTAAGATTGCCACTCCTGCTCGCGACCGTAAATGCTTCGCGCAGCAGATCGCGGCCGGCCCGAGGATGCTGAGTCCACTGCATGACGGTGGCTGCATAGATGTACGTCTCGGCTTGGAATCGCTTCAAGCCGCGTCGCTCGACCAGTTCGTAACCTAGCTGGGCAAGTCGAATTACCGCTTGGTAGTCGCCAAAACGCGGTGCTGCGAGCATCCCAATCAGTGCAAGCGCGACGCACGACCCGTCGGAGTGGCCTCGCTCCAAACTCAAATTGGCTGCCCTGCACAGGATTACGCAGACCAGGTCCGCACTGATGAAATTCGCAGGCGCGGAAAGCTTGGTCAAAACGTCCAGCGTCGCCAGTGATGCCGGATCGCTCATCAGGGGCAAATTGACGAACTCCTCGAGGGATTGGTGGCGGACCCGAGACCAGGTTCGGTCGTATTCGCGCCGAGCGTCCTCTTCACTTGGATGCGCCGGCAAATCGACACCTAGATCCCCCAGGTAGTCCAGCCCGACGGTGACCGCGCGCCCGCTCTGATCGAGCGTAAGGTATACGTCCAGGCGCAAGCACGCGACGGCCGCCTTCTCGACTGTATTGGCGGCGCGGGTCGAGAGCCACGTCAAGCGCTCCTCCGCTTCCGCCAGCGCGCCGCTGAGGAACTCGCATTCGGCTCGGTTCAGCTGCAGCGCGAAGGCGAGCTCGTGACAGCGCTCCCACGAGTCTTCCGCCAGCAGCGCCGCGCCGGCGGCGAGATAGGTGAGCGCCGAGGCATAAGCGGTAGACGCCTTCGCGCGCCGGGCCGCGAGCAGGTTGAGCTCGGCCAGCCGCTCACGCTCTTCCCCTGCCGTGATCAGCGCGGCGCCGCGGTTGAGCTGGTTGACGATCTCGAATACGTGCTCGGCGAGCCTATCGGCCGTCATGCTCGCCAACAGCACGCGGCCGATGCGCAGGTGGACGCTCTCGCGGTCCTCTTCGGCAACGAGTGAATAAGCCGCCTGCTGAATCCGGTCGTGCAGGAATCTGTACTCGCTCTCCAGCCGGATGACGAGCCCGGCGTGGACGGCTTCCTGGAGTTCGCCGTGCATCGCGTCCGCTGTGTCCCCGTGAACCACGGTCAGCGTGGCGACCTCGGCGATGTTTCCCAGGAAGGCGAGCCGTTTCAGGGCTTCCTGGGCCGGCGTGGACAACCGCTTGAGCTTCCCGGCCATGAGCTCCACCACGTTGTCGGTGTAGCTCCTGGCGTGGATGCGATGCATGTCCCACTGCCACCCTGGCGCGACCGGGTCGAATGTGAGCAGACCTTCATCGTCGAGCGCCGTGAAGAACTGGATCGCGAAGAACGGATTGCCGCCGGTCTTCTCATGAACAAGCTGCGCCAGCGGCAGCGCGCGCTCGGGCTCGCAATGCAGCGCATCGGAGATGAGCCGGTCCACATCGTCGAGCCCGAGAGGCGTCAGCACGATCTCTTGGACTCGCGCGCCGGCGCTGCGAATCGCCTCGAGGGTGCGCATGAGCGGGTGCGCGGCGTCGACCTCGTTGTCCCGGTAGGCGCCTACCAGCAGCAGGTGCCGCACCTCGGGATGCGTGACCAGGGGCCCGAGGAGGTCGAGCGTCGCGGCGTCCAGCCATTGCAAATCGTCGAGGAACAAGGCGAGCGGATGCTCTTGCCGCGCGAAGACGGCGACGAAGCGCCGGAACAGCGTCTGGAATCGATTCTTCGCGTCCTGCGGCGCCAGCTCCGCGACCGGCGACTGGGGTCCCAGCACGAGCTCCAGCTCGGGCACGAGATTCACGATGAGCTGTCCGTTCGGGCCGAGCGCCTCACGCAGCGCGTCTCGCCACCGCGCGAGCTCGGCATCGCTCTGCCCGAGAATCGACCGGACGAGGCCCTGGAAGGCTTGCGCGAGAGTGGCGTACGGGATATCGCGCTTGTATTGATCGAACTTGCCGGATGCGAAAAGGCCGCGCGGCGGGACGAGCGCTTTGTGCAGCTCGTTCACCACCGACGACTTTCCGATGCCGGAATAGCCGGAGACGAGCACCAGAGCGGGCGCACCGGTGCGGACGACCTGATCGAACGCTTCGATGAGAGCCTGGGTCTCACGCTCACGTCCATACAGGCGCTCGGGTACCACGAGCCGGTCTGACGTATCGTGCGTGCCGAGAGTGAAGGGATCGATGCGTCCCAGGGATTCCCACTCGGCGAGGCAGCGCCTGAAGTCGGCCTCGACGCCGCCTGCGGTCTGGTAGCGCTCCTCGGCGGTCTTGGCGAGGAGCTTCAAGATGATTGCAGACACCGGTGACGGAATCCCCGTCACTCGCTCGTTGGCCGGCAACGGCTGCTTTGCGATATGCGCATGCACCCACGCCATCGGATCGGAGGCGGTGAATGGAAGGCTGCCGGTGAGCGTTTCATAGAGCGTGACGCCCAGCGAATAGAGATCGCTCCGCGAATCGATCGAGCGATTCATCCGCCCGGTCTGCTCGGGCGCCATGTAGGCGAGCGTCCCCGAGATGGCCTCAGGCGGTTCGGGGCCCTGGCGCTCGCGCGGCAGCCATGACGCGAAGCCGAAGCCGGTGAGCCAGACCTCGGCGCTCGCGAAGTTCACGAGAACATGGGCCGGCTTGATGTCCTTGTGGACGAGACCTCGTTCGTGCACCCGGCCGAGCGCGGCCGAGAAACCGATGGCGAGGCGCAAGAACTGTCGCAACTCCATCGGTTTTCCGAGGAGTCGGTCCAGGGGCTCGCCGCCAGGGTCCTCGAGCACGAGCATCGTCCGCCCCTCCTGACGAGTGAGCGCCAGAGGCCGGGCGGCCCACGCGGGATCAAGCTCGGCTGCGAGCGAGTATTCGTGCTCGAGCCGTGCGAGGCTCTGAGACGACGGCCGTTCTGCGGCGAGCGCCACTGCCAGGACCGGGAAGGGGTTGCCGTGCTGCCGGCCGCGGTACAGGGTGAACTCCCGGCCTTCCTGCAGGGTCTCCAGCACGTATTCAGAACGCTCTGTCATCGGAGGACGTCTCTTTGCAGGATGCGGGCGAGCGTCGTCGCCATCTTGCGCGCCTGGAGGGGCTTCGTCAGCAATTTATGCCTCAGCTGCGAGCGCGATCTTCGCGAGCGGCAGGTAGATCGCGAACGTGCTGCCCTGCTCCACCGCACTCTTCACGTCGATTGCGCCCGCCAGGTCGGTGACGATCGCGTCGACCAGCGACAGGCCGAGACCCGTACCCCGGCCGATTTCCTTCGTGGTGAAGAACGGCTCGAAGATGCGCGAGCGCGTCGTCTCGTCCATGCCCGAACCGCTGTCCTCCACACTCAGGCGCACGTAACGGCCGGGCTTTAGCGTGCCGTGCGTAAGCGCTCGCTCGGTGGAGAACCCTGTCGCCTCGAGCGCCACGCGCAAGGCCCCGCCGCCGCTCATCGCCTGAATAGCATTGCTGCACAGGTTCATCACCACCTGGTGCAGTTGAGTGGCATCGCCGATCACGACGAGAGGCGCCTCGGGAGCGCTCGCATCGAGACGGATGTCGGTGGGGAGCGAGCCCCGGACCAGCTCGAGCGTCTCGGCGACGGCGCGGCAAACGTCAGTTGGGGCGCGCTTGCCGCGCTGGCTGCGGCTGTAGGCGAGGATCTGCTCGACGAGTGCGCGGCCACGGGTCGCGGCGGTGAGCACGTTCTGCGCATAGCGCTTCCGTGCCGAGTCGGCGGGCGCTTCCTCGAAGAGCATATCGCCGTAGGCGAGGATGCCGGCCAGCACGTTATTGAAGTCGTGCGCGATTCCGCCCGCAAGCCGCCCGACCGCTTCCATCTTCTCGGCCTGGCGCAGCCGTTGTCCGAGCCGCGCACGCTCAGCCTCCGCGCACTTCCGCTCGGTCAGGTCGAGGATGAACGACACCCCTTGTTCGCTGGAGCCTTCGAAAGTTGCGCCGGCAATGAGAACCGAGACGCGCTCGCCATCCTTGCGGATGAACTCCTTCTCGAAGGGTTGGCAAGTCCCGGACTGCGCGATCTCTTCGATCGAGTGCGCGTCAGCGGCGCGATATTCCGGCGGGGTCATGCCTGACCAACGGACATTACCGGACAGCAGATCCTGCCGCGAGTAACCCACGCTCTGGAGAAATGCGTCGTTCGCCTCGGTGATGCCTCCGGCAAGGTCCCAGAAGAACACGCCGATGATGTTGGACTCGACGAGGCGCCGGATGCGTGCTTCGCGCTCGCGAAGCGCCTCCTCGGCCCGCTTGCGCTCGCTGTTCTCGTGGTGCAGATCGGCGTAGAGCAACGCGTTCTCCAGCGAGATCGCCGCCTGGGACGCCAGCAACTCCAGCACTGCGATGCGATCCGACGTGAAGGCACGCGGAGTCAAATTGTTTTCGAGATAGAGCACGCCGACGAGCTTCGTCCGTTTGACGATGGGCAGGCACAGGACGGATCTGGGGCGCGTTTGCCGCACATACTCATCGTTCGAATACAGGTTCATGACTGCAGCATCATCCAGGACCACGCTCTCTCGCGTGCGAATCACGTACTGCAGTGCGGCTTGGGGGAGATCGGATGACGTGATGGCCGCCCGTCGGACGGCGACGTCGACCCTGCCTTGGCCGATGGTGGCCTCGGCCTCGATCTGCGGCTCGTCACCATGAGCGAGGATGAGCAGCCCGCGCTCGGCCCCGGCATGCTCGACTGCGATTCGCATCAGCTTCTCGATCAGCCTGGGGAGAACAATCTCGCTCGAGAGGGCCTGTGATGCTTTGAGAACCGTCTCAATGTCCAGGTGGCCGACGGGCGTACCCATCGTGGCGGTGGGAGAGGTAGGAGCTCGTTCCTCTTGCAAGTGGGGGTAGCGTTCATCGAGCTGCTTTACCTTGCCGAGCGCGCCCCAGCGGTCGTAACAGTTCCGCGCCCTGCGCAGATGGGCGTCGGAACTCGTCTCGAGGCCGCGAATCCCGTAGAACCGTGCGGCCACCTCATGGGCCAGCCCCTCGTTTTGCACGAACCCATGCTGGCGCGCCGATCGAATGGCCTCTTCGTACAAACGCATCGCCTCGGCGTCTCGTCCTTCGAGGCGGGCGATCTCGGCCGACACGAGCGCGTGCTTGTCGCCAAATGTCGGCGGGTAGGCTTCGGCCCACTCGCGCAGTTGTTCGCGGTGCTCCGCCAGGAGTTCACGCCACCCGGTCTTCTCGTCGGCGGAAGCTTTCTCGTAGAGCGCCGCCACCGTAAGCGCGGTGTAGTAGAAGTAGTTGAGTAGCTGGATCTGAGCCGTTGCGGCCCAAAGGAGCGGCTTCGCGTGGTCGGCTGCCGCGAGAGCCTCGGCGTAGTCGCCCGAGAAGACCCGCGCCTCCAGTTTAAGGATCCAGTAAAAGCAGCAGACCATCGAGATCATTCGGTCCCCCGTTAGCTGCGCCTCGAACGTCGTCTCGTCGAACTGCGCGTCGCTGTAGGTGGAGAAGGTCGCGGTCCGGCCCTGCATGGTCGCGATGAAGCGTTGCTGACTCACGACGATCTGCGCCACGTCGCCGTACTTAGCTTCCCGGGTAAAGGCCAACGCTCTCTCCGACTCGCGCCACACCGCGTCGAGTGGATCGTTCCGCAGTAGAAGGTCCGTGACAGTTTGGTACA
>JAQGMV010000207.1 GCA_028292225.1 Betaproteobacteria bacterium | reverse complement strand
TCGAAAAAAGGCGCTGACGCGCGCCCGTCGAGCAGGCGGTTTCTAAAAGCGCGCGTTCGCCCGAGATCGTGCGCGAGCGCGACTGCGATGTCGGCGTAATCCTCGGGGTTGGCCGCAACGAGCTCGTGCAGGCCTGCGGCGGACACTAGGCTCGCCGCTACCCGGCTCGCGAAAGTCTCGCCGGGTGACGTCAGCACCGGAACGCCGGCCCACAGGAGGTCCGCAGTCGTGCTGTGTCCGTTGTACCAGCCGAGGGTGTCGAGCGCGAGGTCGGCGCAGGCGAGCCTTGCGAGGTGCGCCGTCTTGCCCGGCAGTCGATCGGCGAACACGAGACGCGCGGGATCGACTCCGCGCGCACGGGCAGATGCACGCAGGTTGTCCACGGCGAGCGCGTCCGGTTTGCGCAGCCACAGCAGCGCGGCGGGCGCGTGCTCGAGGATCTGCAACCACAGTTCGAAGGTCCTCCGGTCCAGACGCGCGGAGTCGCCGAAATTGCAGAAGACGTAAGCATCGTCCGGCAACCCGTGATCCGTCCTGGAGCCTTGCGCTGCGGCAAGCGCGTCGGTGCCATCGCTCACCATGAAGCATTCAGGCACGTGCACCACGCGTTCGCTGAAATCCGGCTCGAGCCGCGGCGGCGTGGCGATGCGGTCGCTGATGAAGTAGTCGACATAGCTCGCGCCGGTCGTTCCGGGGTAGCCGAGGTAGTGCGCCTGCACCGGCGCCGGCCGTCTGGCGAGGATGCCGAGGCGGTTCCCCGTCGTGTGTCCCATGAGGTCGACCAGCACATCGATGCGCGCGTCCGCGATTGTCCGCGCGGCTTGGTCATCGCTCGCGCCCGGGATGTCGACGAAGTGCTCGACGCTGGACACGATGGCGCGGCGATAGACGCTGCCGTCATCGATGCCGAACGAGTACGCGTGCACTTCGAAGCGCGAGCGGTCGTGGTGAGCGAACACGGTTCTGAGCACATGGCCGACCGCGTGCTCGCGAAAATCGCGCGACAGATACGCGATTCGAAGCCGCTCGGGGCGGGGACCGGTTCGATCTGCCGATGAGAACGCGCGACCGGCCGGCTTCGGTGCATGGAAGGCCGCCACCGCTTTGCACTGCGCCGGCTCGAGCCCCAGGTAGACCGCGGTGTGAGGCGACACATGAGGCATCCATTCGCGGGCAGGGTCACGCGCGGCTCGGCTGCGCAAGTCCTCGGCGAGCGCTTCAGCGCCGTCCCAGTCGCACGCCTCGAGCAGCGCCTTCATCAGCGCTTCGCTGGCCTCGGGCATCGGCGGCTGCGCGCGCGCGGCCGCGGCGTAGTGCGTGATCGCGTCCGACAGCCTGCCGCCGGCGCGCAGCACGTGGCCGTAGTTGAAATGGGCCGGTCCGAAGCGATCGTCGATCTTCAGCGCGCGCTCGAGCCACGTCACCGCTTCCTGACCGCGGTCCTGCTCGAGGAGTGCAACTGCGAGGTTGGTCGCCGCGCCCGGGTCTTGCGGATGCTCGCGCACCGCACGCCGCAGGAGCGCTTCGGCTTCAGCGTTGCGGCCGTCGGTACGCAGGTCGAGCGCGCGCTGGATCAGCGGCGCGGCCGAAGCCCGCGGGCGGAACGCGGCGCGCAGCGCACGCCAGAGCATCAGCGGCTACTCGCGCGCATTTGAAGCGCGTGCGAGCAACGCCTCCATCCAGCGCAAAAAAAAACGCGCGCCGGTTTGCCCGTGCGCGCGTTTTGCATAGCTTCTGAAACTCTGCTGCTCGAGATCAGCCTTCGGTGTCGAGGAAGCTGCGCAGGCGTTCCGAGCGCGAGGGGTGACGCAGCTTGCGCAGCGCCTTCGCCTCGATCTGACGGATGCGCTCGCGGGTGACGTCGAACTGCTTGCCGACTTCCTCGAGCGTGTGGTCGGTGTTCATCTCGATGCCGAAGCGCATGCGCAGCACTTTGGCTTCGCGCGGCGTGAGCGTATCCAGCACGTCCTTGGTGACACCGCGCAGGCTCGCGTAGACCGCCGAGTCCGAAGGCGCCATCGTCGACTGGTCCTCGATGAAATCGCCCAGATGGGAATCGTCGTCGTCGCCGATCGGCGTCTCCATCGAGATCGGCTCTTTCGAGATCTTGAGGATCTTGCGGATCTTCTCTTCCGGCATTTCCATCTTCTCGGCGAGCAACGCGGGATCCGGCTCCTGGCCGGTTTCCTGCAGAATCTGCCGCGAGATGCGGTTCATCTTGTTGATCGTCTCGATCATGTGCACCGGAATCCGGATGGTGCGCGCCTGGTCGGCGATCGAGCGCGTGATCGCCTGGCGGATCCACCACGTGGCGTAGGTCGAGAACTTGTAACCGCGCCGGTATTCGAACTTGTCGACCGCCTTCATGAGGCCGATATTGCCCTCCTGGATCAGGTCCAGGAACTGCAGGCCGCGATTCGTGTATTTCTTCGCGATCGAGATCACGAGACGCAGGTTCGCTTCGGTCATCTCGCGCTTGGCGCGGCGTGCCCGGGCTTCGCCGGTCGTCATCTGCCGGTTGATGTCCTTCAGGTCCTTGATCGGGATGCCGAGACGGGCCTGGAGGTCGAGCAGCTTCTGCTGCTGCTCGGTGATCGCCG
>JAQGMV010000182.1 GCA_028292225.1 Betaproteobacteria bacterium | reverse complement strand
GACACGTCGGCCGCGAGCTCCATCAGGAGCTTCACCTCGTCGTGCGTGAAGAAGCTCGGCTCGGTCGCATACAGGGTGAAGTTTCCGGCGATTTTGCCGCCGGTTTTCAGGGGCAGGACGACGACCGAGCGGTAGCCGCGCGCGACGGCTTCGGCCAGCCGCGGCGTGAGGTCCGGCTGCGTCGCGAAGTCGTTGACGATCGTCGGCTTGCCGCTCGCCAGCATGCGGCCGATACGGCCTGCGGGGCGGGGGACGCCGTTGAGCACGATCGGATTTGCGGTGATTTCCTCGCCTTCGTGCAGGCCTGCGATCGCCTTCGGCCTGATGTCGCCGCTCGCCGTATCCAGCATCCCGATCCACGCGAGACCGAAGCCGCCGTCATCGATCGCGATCCGGCACGCTTCGTAGAGGAGCTTGTCGGTATCGCGTATTCGCACGATCGCCGCGTTGATGCCGCTCAGCACCGCGTGGATACGGTTCAGCCGCTCGATCTTCTCGTCCTGGAGCTTCTGCTCGGTGATGTCGAGGGCGATCGAGCCGACCGTCGGCGGCCCGCCGTCGTCGCCCGGTATCGGGAACTCGTGCGACAGCCACCACTTCACGCGGGTGCCCTCCCCGCGCCGGATGATGCGCCGCAGGGGCTCGTTCGTTTCGATGACCTGATCGTGGACCGCCTTGATCTCCGCCGCGCGCGCGGCGTCCCATACCGCGGTGTGCGGCTTGCCCACGACGTCGCGCGCGCTGAGACCCATCGCCTCTTCCCAGACTTCGTTCACGTAGGTGTAGCGGCCTTCGACGTCGCGGATCGACGCGCGTGCGGGCAGGTGCTGCATGAAAGAGCGAAACCGCGTTTCGCTCGAGCGCAACGCCGCCTGCGTGCGCACCACCGCGCGGCGGTCGCGTGCTTCGTTGAGCGCGCGCTTGACGATCGGCCCGAGGCGCTGGAGCTTGTCCTTGAGCACGTAGTCGGTGGCGCCGGCTTTCATCGCTTCGACTGCGCGCTCTTCGCCGATGGTGCCTGATACGAAAACGAACGGAGTGTCCGACGCGTGCTGGCGCGCAAGACCGAGCGCAGCGAAGCCGTCCAGATCGGTCGGCATGCTGAAATCCGAGAGAATCAGGTCCGGGCCGAATGTTTCCAGCGCTTGCACGAAGGCCGCTCGCGTACAGACCCGCTGCGAGTGGAATTGCAGGCCGGCATGGCGCAGCTCATGCTCGCAGAGCTCGGCGTCGAGCGGCTGGTCCTCGACGAAGAGGACCTTCAGTTCACTTTCCATACAACTCTCCCACACACCTCAGCGCAGCACGGCCCCTGCGCGCAACCCCTGTTCCCGAACTCCGTGGACTGCTTTTTAAGTGCCCGCGGCGTTGCCGGGGCTTGTGTGCCAGACGCCTGCTTTGATGTTTTTTTGATGCGCGGCGGCGGACTTTTGGCTTAGCTCTTGCAGTTTGAGGACGTGAACATACAGAACATACATTTTGTGTACCTCCCCCTCTGAAGTGTGACAAAACTCACACGTCGAAGCGTTTGGGCGCAGTACAGCCGGGATTTGCCGTGCGAGAAGGCCGAAATCGGGCTGTCGCTGCCGCATCGTGGGAAGGTGGGGCGGTCAAAAAGGGGACGACCGCGATCCCTGTGGAAATCGGGGTCTGTCCCCGATTTGGCGCGCTGGAATCTACGCGGCGACAGCCGGTGAGATCGTCACCGGCGCGAGCCCGATTTCGCCGCGCAGCACGAGCTCGAACTCGGCAGGGGGGACGGGCCTGCTCTTGTAATAACCCTGATATTCGTCGCATCCGAGCGCGCGCAGGAACTGCAGCTGCTCCGCGGTCTCCACGCCTTCGGCGACCACGCGCAGCTTGAGGTTGTGTGCAAGGCCTATCGTGGCTCGCACGATCGCCGCGTCTTCCATGTCGGAGGACACGTCGCGGATGAACGAGCGGTCGATCTTGAGCTTGTCGATGGGAAAGCGCTTCAGGTAGCTCAGGCTGGAGTAGCCGGTGCCGAAGTCGTCGATAGAGACGTGCACGCCCATCGTGCTGAGCTTCTCGAGCGTTACGATCGCATCCGATGCGTTCTGCATCACCACGCTTTCGGTGATTTCGATCTCCAGGCATTCGGGCGAGAGGCCACTCGATTCGAGCGCGTAGGCGATGGTGTCGAGCAGGTCTTTCTGCCTGAACTGAAGGCCGGAGATGTTCACGGCGACGCGCAGGTGCGGCATGCCGGCGTCCTGCCACGCCTTGTTCTGCCGGCACGCCTCCTCGACGACCCAGCGCCCGATCGGGATGATGAGTCCGGATTCTTCGGCGAGAGGAATGAACTGGTCCGGCGCGACGAGCCCTTTGCGCGGGTGCCTCCAGCGCACCAGCGCTTCCATGCCCACGACGGCGCCGTTCTCGAGCTCGACCTTGGGCTGGTAGTGAAGCTCGAACTCGCGACGCTCGAGCGCGCGCCTCAAATCGTTTTCGAGCATCAGACGCTCGGGGAAGAACGTGCTCATTTCGGTCGCGAAGACCCGCACGTCGTTGCGGCCGCCTTTCTTCACGTTGTACATCGCGGCGTCCGCGCGCGTGATCAGCATCTGGGCGGTGTTGCCGTGGTCGGGATACACGGCGATGCCGATGCTCGGCGTCACGTAAAGCTCCTGCTGGTGCACGCGGAAAGGCTCGCGCAGCGCAGCCAGCGCCTTGGAAGCCACGTCCATCGCGTCCGCCACGCCGTCGACTTCGCGCAGCAGGAGCACGAACTCGTCGCCGCCCATGCGCGATACCGTGTCTTCCGCGCGCACGAGGCCGTGCAGCCGGCTGGCAACGCCGCGCAAAAGCTCGTCGCCGACGAAGTGGCCGAGCGAATCGTTCACCATCTTGAAGCGGTCGAGGTCGACGAACAGCACGGCGCAGTGGGCCTTGCTGCGCTCGGCGTGTGCGACCGCCTGCTCGATCCGGTCTTCGAGCAGCACCCGGTTCGGCAGCTTGGTCAGCGGATCGTGGAGCGCAATGCGCTGAAGTTCGTCGTTAGCGCGCTGAAGCGACGCCGCCATGTTGGCGGTGTTCGAGATCATGCGCGCGTCGATGACCGACAGGGCGAGGGTGACCGAGAGGATGATGAGCGTAGTCCCGGTCAGCGTGCCGGCCATCCACGAGTTGTCCACGAGCGGCCCCGACACGCAGATCGTGTCCGGCGAGAAATGCGCCGCGGCCATCCCGGTGTAATGCATGCCGGTGATCGCAAAGCCCATGATGACTGCGCTGCCGAGCTTCGCGTAACGCATCCACGGCGATTCGCCGCGCAGGGTGAAAGCGATCCACAAGGCTGCGATTGCCGCCGCGATCGCGATTGCGACCGACGCGGCGAAAAGCAGCGGGTCGTAGGTCGCGTGCGGGTGCGTCTCCATCGCCGCCATGCCGGTGTAGTGCATGGCGCTGATGCCGAGACCCATGAGCACGCCGCCGATCGTCAGCTTGCGCAGGCTCAGGCTGTCCCGGCTGACGATGTGCAATGCGAAGCCCGAAACCACCACCGCGATCGCCATCGAGAACAGCGTCACCGGGATGTCGTAACCGAGCGGGATCGGCAGGCTGAACGCCAGCATTCCCAGAAAGTGCATCGACCAGATGCCGCTGCCCATGGAAAAAGCGCCGCCCACGAGCCACGCGCGCGCGGTCTTTCCCCGCGACGCGGTGATGCGTGAGGCGAGGTCGAGCGCCGTGTACGAGGCCAGTATCGCCACCAGCACGGAAATCACGACCAGGCCGTAGTTATACGTGCCGAGCATGGAATCTCCTTGGACACGTTATAACGGCAGCCGGAAGGGGATTCTGAGCGCCGGGGAGGGGTCGGTGCCGCCGCGGGTACGTACGTGCGGCAAACGTCACGAACGCGCCTTGGCGGGTTATTCGCCCTTTATTCCTGCAATCTTGGCGATCTTCACCCACTTCGCCATTTCGGTCGAAACGTGGGTGCCGAGCTGCCCGGGGGTTTTGGGGGTCGGCTCGGCGCCTTCGTTGATGAGCTGCTTTTCAACCGCCGGCAGGACGAGCACCGCGTTGATCTCCCGGTTGAGCTTCTGGACGATCTGCGGCGAAGTGCCGCGCGGGGCGGCCACACCCCACCAGTTGGCGGTCGCGTAACCCGGCACGCCGGCTTCGGCGATGGTCGGGACGTCGGGCAGGGTGAGCGCCCGCTTTTCCCCGCTCGTCGCGAGCGCCCGCAACCTGCCCGACCGGATGTGACCGATTGCCTGGATGAGCGACGACAGGCAGATCTGGGTCTGGCCGGAGATCGTGTCGATCAGGGCCGGCCCGCCGCCCTTGTAAGGCACGTGCAGCATGTTCGTGCCGGTCATGTACTTGAAGAGCTCGGTGCCGAAATGCGCGTTGCTGCCGACTCCGGTCGAGGCATACACGAGCTGTCCCGGCTTTGCTTTCGCCAGCGCGACGAGCTCTTTCACCGAGTTCGCGGGCAGGCTGTTGTTCACCGCGAGCACGTTGGGGCCATTGCCGAGGAATGCCACCCACGAGAACGCTTTCAGCGGATCGAACGGCAGCTTGTGGATGATCGGGTTGGTCGTGAACGACGTCGAGATCACGAGCAGCGTGTAGCCGTCCGGCGGCGCGTTCGCGACGATGTCGGTGCCGATGATCGAATTGCCGCCCGCGCGGTTGTCGACGACGACCTGTTTGCCGAGGCGTTCCCCGAGCCCGGCTGCGACCACGCGGCCGACGATGTCGTTGCTGCCTGCGGGCGGGAAAGGCACCACCAGGCGTATCGGGCGCGTGGGGTAGCTCGCGTCGGAACTCGCCGCGTGAACGGCGAAACTCGTGACAGCGAATGCCGCGGCGCACGCGCGTGCCAGCAGCGGGCAGGTATGGGGCATCGTTTCCTCCGATGAGCTTGTAGTTGTTGCGATCAATCCTAGCACGCACGAAAACGACGAACCTACACGAACGGCCGTACCGCCAGATGCAGACCGAGCAACAGCAGCCCGATGAAGAACCACCGCCTGAACGTTGAAGCCTGGATACGCGAGCGGATGTGCTGTCCGATCCACATGCCGAGCAGCGCGGGCACGAGCGCGAACAACGAAGTCCCGGCAACCGACAGGCTCAACATGCCGTCTTTGGCGAGTGCGAACGCGAGTGCGACCGTCGCCACGGTGAACGAGATCCCGAGCGCCTGCACGAGATCGTCTTTCTCGAGCCCGAGCGCCTGCAGATAAGGCACCAGCGGAATCACGAACACGCCGGTCGCCGCGGTCACGAGCCCGGTGGCCACGCCGATCGCCGGCGCGAGCCACGGCTCCGCTCGCGCAGACACGCGAAAGCGCACCGACAGCAGCCCCGATATCGCATAGAGCACCAGCGCGACCCCGAGGAGCAACACCGCAGTCGTCGAGTTGTTCCCGGTGAGCATGCCTGCGCCGAGCCACACGCCGGCACAGATTCCGATGCACACAGTCGCCAGCCGCTTGAGCAGCGCCACGAGCTGCGGCCCGAACGCGAACTGCCACACGTTGGTCACCAGGGAAGGCACGACGAGCAACGCCGCGGCTTCGGCCGGGGCCATCACGAGGCTGAGCAGACCGATCGTCACTGTCGGAAGACCGAGACCGACCACACCTTTGACGAACCCGCCGAGGACGAAGACTGCGAAGATGAATGCGAGGATCGTCATTTGCTTTTCTTTTTTCCGGCCCCGTAGTATTTCACGATCCGTGCGGGGCGGCGGCGTCACGCCGGCAGCATCCATTAAACTCTCTGAATTCATGCGGCAATCAATCCTGGAAGACGTGATCGTGATCGGCGCCGGAGCCTCCGGCCTTACCGCGGCCGCCGATCTCGCGCGAGCCGGCTGCTCCGCGCTCGTGCTCGATGCGCGCGAGCGCATCGGCGGGCGCATCCGGTCGCACCACGAGCCGGGTCTCGCCCTTCCGGTCGAGCTCGGCGCGGAGTTCATCCACGGCGAGGCGAAACCGACTTTCGCGCTGATCGAAAAAGCGGCGGGCGCCGCGGTCGACGCCGGCGGCGAGCACTGGTCGCTGCGCCACGGCGAGCTCCAACCTTCGCACGACCTCTACGCCGAGATCCGGGACGCGATGAAAGCGACGCGCGTGCTGAAGGAAAAAGACCTGTCGTTCGACGCGTTTGTCGACGAGCGCCTGAAGGATGAGCTCTCGTCCGAAGCCCGCGAGACCGCGCGTATGCTGGCGCAAGGCTTCGACGCCGCTGACACGAAGCGCGCGAGCGCCCGTGCGATCGTCGAGGAGTGGACCGGCAACGCGTCGGTCGAGGCGCCGCAGTTCCGGCCGCTCGGCGGCTATGGGCCGCTCCTCGCGCAGCTTGCGGGCGAGCTGCGCGGCACAAAGGTGCGGTTGCAGCTCGATACCGTCGTTCGCAGCGTACGCTGGAAGCGCGGGTCGGTCGAAGTCAAAGGAACGTTCCACGGACGCCCGTTCAGCGTGCGATCGAAGCGCGCCATCGTGAGCCTGCCGCTCGGCGTCCTGCAACGGCCTGTGCGTGCTCCGGACGCGGTGCGCTTCACGCCGCCGCTGGTTTCCAAGCGCGTAGCGCTGAAGCACCTCGCGGCGGGTCCCGTGCTCAAGGTCGTGCTGCGTTTCAGGTCCGCGTTCTGGGACACGATCGACGACGGCCGCTACCGCAATGCTGCGTTCTTCCGTTCGCCGGCCGCGGCTTTCCCGACGTTCTGGACTGCGCTGCCGGTGCGATCACCGCTCATCGTGGCGTGGGCGGCGGGTCCGAAAGCGATGCGGCTCGAAGGCGCGGACCGATCGCAGGTGATCGGCGCGGCGCTCGAGAGCTTCAGCTCGCTTTTCGATCGACGCGTCGACGTGGATGCACTGCTCGAGTCCGCGTGGGTGCACGACTGGCAGAGCGATCCGTATGCGCGAGGCGCGTACAGCTACGTCACGGTCGGCGGGGACGAGGCCCGAAAGCAGCTCGCGCAGCCGCTGCTCGACACGCTTTTCTTCGCGGGCGAAGCGGCGGATTGCGAAGGCGAGGCCGGGACGGTCGCCGGTGCGCTCCAGAGCGGCTCGCGCGCGGCTCGCGAGGTGCTCGCCGGCATGCGGCGGCGCTGAAGGGAAGCAGACGGATGCGGCATGGATAAGATCGCGCGGGAAATCGACGTCCGGGGTTATAACTGCCCGATTCCTCTGATGAGGGCGAAGAAAGAGCTCGCCACCATGCAGCCCGGTGAAGTCCTGAAGGTCCTCACCACCGACCCGGGCGCCGAAATCGATTTCAAGGTCTACTCCGAAGCGAGCGGAAATCCGATCCTGGCGCTCGACGAAGCGAATCACGTGCTCACGATCCTGATCGCCAGGAAACGTTCCAGTGCTTCGAGCTAGAAGCCTGCGATCGCCGACGCGCGCAGCGAGCGCCGCTCGACCGGATGGGAGTGGACGTCACTCACCGGCGCCGCTTCGCCGCGCAAGCGCGACTCGTAGAAGTAATCGATCTGGCTCGAGCGCCGGTCGAACAGGTTGAAGACGTCGAGCTGCGCGCGCAGCCTCGGGCCGAGCCGGTAGCCCGCCCGTGCCGACACGAGTGTCGTCGATTGGGAGCGCACGCTGTTGTCCTCGATGAGCGGGCGGGGCCCTCGCTCGCGGTGTCTGCGGTGCCCGGGAGATCGATTGCGCGATCGGTGACGCGTACCGGGTCGAGCACCACGGTCTCAGCCGCGTCCCCGGCGCACGGCGCCGTCAGGCGCAGTGCTAACGCCGTGCCGAGCGCGACCTTCGACACGCGTAAGGCATTCAATCCAGGAACACTGCGTACTCGTCGACTTCGATGCGCTCGGGCTGGAAGGTGTTGATGATCGCGTCGGGATCGGCATAACCCATCGCCATGCCGCAGATCACGACCCGGTCCCTGGTGAGCGTAAGCTCGCGCCTGACCACGTCCGGATAGCTGGCGATCGCCGCTTCGGGGCACGTGTGCAGTCCTTTCGCGCGCGCGGCGAGCATGATCGTCTGCAGGAACATCCCGTAGTCGAGCCAGCTTCCCTTCTCGAGCCCGCGGTCGATCGTGAAGATCAATCCGGCGGGTGCGCCGAAGAACTCGTAATTGCGCGCGCGGTAGGCTTTCGATTTCTCGTAATCGCCGCGCCCGATCTCGAGCGTGCCGTACAGGCCCCAGCCGCATTGTCGGCGTCGCGCGAGATAAGGCTCGTAGACCGGATCGGTGTAGTACTCGTAATCGCGTGTGTGGCCGGGCTCGTCGCTCAGGAACGCGTGCCTCATCGCATCGCCGACCCGTTTGAGCGTCGCGCCCGTGAGCACGTGCACTCGCCACGGCTGGATGTTGGAGCCGCTCGGTGCGTGGCGCGCGGCCGACACGATGTCTCGCAGCACGTCCGGCGGAACCGGATCGGGTTTATACGCGCGAATCGACCGACGCGTGAGCGCGGCGTCGAAGACGTCGGCGGCGGGTCTGTTGATGTCTTCGGTCATCGATCAGTTCTTTTCACCTGCGATCAGGCGTGACATGCGCAGCTCGCGCACCGCTGTCGATCGCGCCCACGCCGCGATCACCACGCCGAGCGCCAGCAGCGCGAGCAGCATCACCACGATTTCGGGTCCGAGGAAATCGGCGAGCACGCCGGCGACGAGGGCGCCCACCGAGATGAACGCCGGGAATATCGGCAGCAGGCTCGCGATGCGGCCTCGCATGTGCTCCGGCGCGCACATCTGGAGCGTCGTCACGTGCACGGTGTGATGAACCATCTCGGCGATTCCGGCGATCGCGAGGAACACGACGGCAACGGCGATATTGGGGCTCATCGCGAACGCGATGAGCGAGAACGCGAAGACCGCGAGCGCTAGCGTCTGTATGAGCCCGGTCTGGTCGTAGCGCGCGGTCCACGCCGAGATGAGCCCGCCGAGTATCCCGCCGACCCCGACCGCGGACAGCAGCAGGCCGAGGCCTTCAGGTCCGCTTTTGAAAATGTCCGCGGCGAAGACCGGCATGAGCGCGCTGAACGACGGGATGAGCAATAGCGGCGGCACGAGCCCGAGCACGATCATCATCCGCGCGACCGGATCGGTGGCCGTGAAGCGCACGCCTTCCTTCATCTCTTCCCACGCCGAGGTGCGCTTTTTCGCGCGCGGCGAAGCCGGCGTCGCCTGCACCGAAAGCGCCGCGAACACGACGCCCATATAGAGCAGAGCCTGGATCCCGAAATTGGCCGCCGCACCCACCGCGCCGATCAGGAAGCCGGCGAACGACGGGCCGACTGCGCGGCTCACGCTGAACGCGATGCTGTTGAGCGCAACCGCGTTCGCGGCATCGCTGCGCGGCACGCTGTGGAACACGAGGGTGCTTCGAAGCGTGCGGTCGAAGACCGCGGCGACGCCCGAGAGCACCGAAAACACGAAGAGATGCCACACCTGCACCACCTCGAAAGCGAGCAGCGCCGACAGCGCGATCGAGATGACCACCATGAGCAACTGGCTCAGCGCCAGCCCATAGCGGCGGTCGAAGCGGTCCGCGACGAGGCCGCTGACCGGCGCCAGCAGCAGCATCGGAATCGCGCGGATCCCGAGCACCGCACCGAGCACGCTCGCGGAGCCGGTGATGTGGTAGACGACCCAGCCGAGCGTCGCCTGTTGCACCCACTGTCCTGCGGTCGCGAAGAAAGTGCCTGCCCACAGCCGTCTGAAATCGCGGTGGCGCAGTGGCGCAAGGGTGGAAGCAAAGCGGGTCAAGTCGACGTCCTCGTGTTGAGGAAGTTCTATATCATGATTCGGCGCGACGGCGCGAACGTAAGGGGTCTGCCCCGGCTTGATTGGGGTCTGCCCCCGGTTTATGGCGGACTCAGAATTGATTCGACGCTCGTACAAACTCTTCTGGTTTTTTCTCGCCTCGTTCCTCTCCGCGTTCGCCGCGGCACAGGAGCGCTACTCGCCTTTCGTGCCGACCGACGAGAGCGACGTGGTGCGCATGCTCAAGCTTGCCGGCGTGCGCGAAGGCGACGTCGTGTTCGATCTCGGCTCGGGCGACGGGCGCATCGTTCTCGAAGCCGGGCGGATGAACGCGCGCGTGCGCGGGCGCCGCATCGAGATGGACGAAAAGCTCGTCGCCGAATCGACCGCGCGCGCACAGGCCGCGGGACTCGCCGATCGCGTGCAGTTCATCCACCAGAATGCTTTCGATACCGATCTCAGCGACGCCACCGTGATCACGATGTGGCTGTGGCCGGAAGTGATGCACATGCTGCGGCCGAAGATCCTCGAGGAGGCGAGGCCCGGCACACGCGTGGTCACGCGCATGTGGGATCTGGGCACGTGGCCGCCCGACGAGAAGACGACCGACGGCAACACCCTGTACAAGTGGATCGTTCCCGCGAAGGTCGCGGGCTCGTGGGACTGGACCCTCACGATCGGCGAGCGCGCGAACAGCTACACCGCGATTCTCGACCAGCGCTACCAGACGGCTGAAGGCTTCGCGCGCACCGGCAGCCGCCGCGCGGTGCTCAACGGCGTGAAGGTAGAGGGCGACGAGATCTCGTTCTCGATACTGATGGGGCTGGAAGGCAGGAGGGTCGTGCGGCATCAGTACCGCGGCAGGGTCGCGGGCGACGTCATCGAAGGTACGGTGAGCGTGCTCGCCGAGCCCTATGACAAGGCGATCGAGATGCCGTGGCGCGCGCAGCGCGCGGCGAACGCCGCCTACTTCGCACCGACCGGAATCGACCCCGAAGCCGGCAGATAGCTCGTCCGCATTCCGGACTGTGGGCTGCTTTGATGACGCCGCCGTGTTGCCGGTGCTAGCATCGATTGAAATACGCAGAGCCGGATGTCCTTCGACTTCGCTGCGGCGCAGCCTGTCCCGAGCGTCGCGGCAGCGAAGTCGACGAACGAACGCCACCATCCGCAGCGGAGGAGCTACACATGGCCCGAATGACCGGTAACCGCTATTTCGCCGAAGCCATGCGCGGCTATGGCGTGTCGCACCTGTTCTACGTGAACTCGATCATCGGCGGTGCGATGAAGGAGATCGACACCGTCGGCGTGAAGCGGGTCGTCACGCACGGCGAGAAGGCTGCGGCGTATATGGCGGACGCTTATGCGAGAGCGTCGAAAAAGCCCGGCATCTGCCTGTCACAAGATATCGGCTCGACCAACCTGCTCGCAGGCCTGCGAGACCCGCACATGGCGAGCTCGCCGGTAATCGCGATCACCGGCGGCCAGAACGATCTGCCGCGCTATCGCAACGCCTACCAGAACGCCGAAGACTTCAGCGCGTGGAGCGCGGTCACCAAAGCGAATTACTCGGTCGACAGCGTCGAGCGCCTGCCCGATCTGCTGCGCCAGGCTTTCCGCGTGGCGACGAGCGGCACGCCGGGTCCGGTGCATCTCGAGCTGCGCGGAAACGCGGGGCAGATGCTCGACCGCGAAGGCGATTTCGACATGAGCTTCGAGGAGCGCTTCCGGCAGTTTCCGGCGTTCCGCCCCGCGGCCGAAGCCTCCGCGGTCAAAGCCGCGGTCGCCGCGCTCACGCAGGCGTCCAAGCCGATCATCGTGGCGGGCGGCGGCGCGGTCGCGTCGGACGCGGGTCCCGAGATCATCAAGCTCGCCGAGATGCTGTCGATCCCGATCGCGACGAGCCTGCACGCGAAAGCGATCGTTCCCGACGCGCATCCGCTCAACGTCGGCGTGCCTGGAAGTTATTCGCGCTGGTGCGCGAACAAGGCCGTCGGCGCAGCCGACCTCGTGTTCTTCATCGGCAGTCACTCGGGCGGGCAGGTGACCAACGGCTGGCAGATTCCCAAGCTCGGCACGCGCACGATACAGCTCGACATCAATCCTGAAGAGCTCGGACGCAACTACCCGAACGTCGTCTCGCTTCAGGGTGATGCGAAAGTGGTGGTGCAGCAGATGATCGCAGCGGTCGAGCAGCAGGTGTCGCGGCGCGCCGAGTGGCTCGAGCAGGTTCGCAGCTATGTCGCCGACTACTGGGCCGAGAGCGAGCCGCTGCGCCGGTCCGACGCGGTGCCGATGCGGCCCGAGCGCATCTGCAAGGAGATCGAGGAATGGCTGCCGTCGGACGCCACCGTCGTCGTGGACACCTTCCACGCCGCGATGTGGACCGCGCAGATGATCCGCATGAAAGAAGGCCAGCGCTACCTGCGCTGCGGAGGCTCGCTCGGATGGGGTTTTCCGGCGACGATCGGCGCGAAAGCGGCGATGCCGGACAAGCCGGTGATCGGATTCGTCGGCGACGCCGGTTTCTACTATCACATCGCCGAGCTCGAGACCGCTGCGCGCAACGGCATCAACGTCATCATGGTGGTGAACACGAACTACTCCGGCGGCGTGCTCGAGAAGGTGGCATACGAGCGCTCGGTCAACTTCGCCAAGGTCGCGGACTCGCTCGGCTGCGTCGGCTTTCGCGTCGAGAAGCCTGCGGATGTCAGGGGCGCGCTCGACAAAGCGCTCGCGGCGGGCCGCCCCGCAGTCGTCGACATCGTCAGCGATGCCGCGATCACAGCGAAGCGCGGCTGGGTGCCGCAGACGATCAGCGGGGAGTGACGGTTCACGCGTAAATCGTAAATGGTGAATGGTAAATCGTTCATCCACGTAGGCCCCGTCTGTGCAGCCAAAGGCAAAACCAGGTGCGTAGCTGACGCACGTGCTTTGCGAGGAGCGAGCGATGAGTCGGGCAGTGTGTTGCGGTGTAGCTCTGTTCCTCGGCAGCATCGCCGGCGCGGCGGCGGCCGCTGCGAACCCCTATCCAGCCCGTCCGGTCAGGCTCGTCGTGCCTTTCGCGGCAGGCGGACCGAGCGACATCATCGGGCGCCTGATCGCGCAGAAGCTCACCGACACGCTGGCGCAGCCGGTGGTCGTCGACAACCGCGGAAGCGCCGGCGGCATCGTCGGCTTCGAGATCGCCGCGCGAGCCGTCCCGGACGGTTACACCCTGCTGCTCGGCGGCGGCAGCGGGCTCACGCAGAACCCGAGCCTGTATCTCAAGCTGCCGTATGACGGCATCCGCGATTTCCAGCCGATCACCCAGCTCACTTCGGGCCCGAACCTGCTGAGCGTGCATCCTTCGGTCCAGGCGAAGACCGTGCAGGAGCTGATCAATCTCGCCAGGGCGAAGCCCGGACAGATCAACTTCGCCTCTGCCGGTACCGGCAATCGCCTCTCCTCCGAGCTCTTCAGGATCTCGGCGGGAATCGACATCGTCAACGTCCCTTACAAAGGCACGGGCCAGGCGATCACCGATCTCGTCGGCGGGCAGGTGCAGATGATGATGATCAACATAATCGCAGCGCTGCCGCAGGTGAAAGCGGGCAAGCTGCGCGGTATCGCGGTGACGACCTCGACGCGCAGCACCGTGCTTCCGGAGACACCCACCATCGCCGAATCGGGACTTCCGGGTTTCGAAGTCACGTCGTGGCATGGGTTTTTTGCGCCGGCGAAAACTCCGGCGCTCATCGTCACGCGCCTGAACGCGGACACCGTGAAGATACTGAACCAGCCGGACGTGAAAGCCTTGTTCGTGAGCCAGGGGCTCGATCCCGTCGGGTCGACGCCCGAGGCGCTGGGTGCTTACATCAGGAGCGAAACCGTCAAGTACGCAAAGCTCATCAAACAGGTAGGGATCAAGCCGGAATGAAGCTTCATAACAGGAGAACGAAATGGCTGTAGAGATCAAACCGATCCGCCGCGTGGTGACGGGCAACGACGAAAGCGGCAAATCGAAAGTCGTCTGGGATGGACCCGCGCCGAGCGTGCACGACGATTCGAATGGCGCGGGGCGCGCGCACATCGATTTCTGGGTGTGGAATGAAGCGCAGATCGCATTATCGGGCAAGACCGACGACGGCAATCTCAAGTACGACTTTCCGGGACCGGTCAACGGCGGGCACTGGCGCGTCGTTCAGGGGCCGGGGTGTCCTCGCGACTACGACCAGTCCAAGGATCCGCAGTATGTACCGCCGCACGAGCCGAAGCGCCACGGCGTCGGCCCGCGCTGGGACCGCGGCGGCATGAACTCGCACTCGGGCGGCATGCACAAGACCGAGACCGTCGACTACGCGATCTTCATCGACGGGCAGCGCACGCTGGTGCTCGACAGCGGGGAAGTGGAATGGGGTCCCGGCGACATCGTGATCGACGTCGGCGCGTGGCACCAGTGGCTGAGCAGGGCCGAAGGCACCGGCCGGATCGCGTTCGACATGATCGCAGCGCGGTTCAAAGACGGACCCGTCGGGCTCGCGCAGGGCAACGATAAAGTGATGAAGCCGCCGAGCGACCAGAAGCTCCCGCCCGGCGTGAAACCGGCGAGGCGCATCGTCGTCACCGACCGCGAGCCGTGGAAATCATCTGTCGTCAGCGACGGTCCGTCACCGGACGTGCGCCTCGACCCTGCGCGTCCCGGGTACGCGATCCAGCGCATGTGGGTGACCGACGGAACGCCCTCGAAGATCGTCCTCGAGTCCCTGCACCTGCCGCACGTGCTGGTGCCGCCGCCGAACGGATCGGTGATGAACGTCGTCAACCTTCCGCCCGACGAGAGCTGGAAAGGCAAGGTCGGCGCGAAAGAAGTGAAGGCCTGGTACGAATCGGTCGGCGCGGCAGGCGCATCGACTTATTCGGACAGCGCGCCGCATCCCTATATGCAGAAAACGCGCACTGCCGATTTCGTGATCGTGCAGGAAGGCGAGGCCGTGCTCGTGCTCGACACGCAGGAGGTCACGTTGAAGAAAGGCGATTTCATCGTGGTGCGAGGACAGAACCACGCGTGGAGCAATCGCTCCGGCAAACCTGCGGTGCTGGCGATCGCGTCGCACGACGGGAAGGCTTGAGAGCGTTGGATTGTCGATAGCAAAGCATTAACCACGAAGGACACGAAGGGGCACGAAGGAAGATCAAAAGCTTTAACTCGAAGGACGCGAGGGGACGGAAATGAGCGGTGCGAATGCCCGGCTGTTTGCATGGTGCACGTACGTTCGACCTTCGGCCGAACTGTTGTCCTTTACCTTTGCGTCCTTCGCGTCCTTTGCGTTGAGGCTTATGACCGGATTTTTTGTCCTTTCTGTTTCAGGAATCGCACCGACGTTCGCGCAGACTGCCTATCCCACCCGCCCCATCCGCATCATCGTGCCGACGTCGCCGCCGGGAGGCGCCGACGTGGTCGCGAGATCGATCGCGCAGCCGCTCTCCGAGCGCCTCGGCCAGCAGGTCGTCGTCGAGAATCGCGCGGGCGCGAGCACGATGATCGGCGGCGAGGCGGCTGCGCGAGCGGCGCCCGACGGTTACACCCTCGTGATGGGGATCAGCACGCTCGCGATCAACCCGGCGACTTTCAGGAAAATTCCGTACGACGCGATCCGCGACTTCGTGCCGATCACGCAGGCGGCGGTGCAGGCGCTGCTGCTCTCGGTTCATCCGTCGTTTCCGGCGAAGAGCGTGAAGGAATTGATCGCGATCGCGAAGGCGCGCCCCGGCGCCATCGTGTATTCGTCGCCCGGCTTCGGCACCAATCCGCAGATGGGCATGGAGCTTTTTCTATACATGAGCGGCACTCGCATGCTCCACGTGCCGTATCGCGGCGGCGGGGAGTCGATCATCGCGGTCGCGTCGGGCCACGTAGCCGCGAGCGTGTCTTCGATGCTGGGCACGATGCCGCAGGTGCGTGCAGGCCGGCTCCGCGCGCTCGGCGTCACGAGCTCGAAGCGCGTGCCGAGCGCGCCCGAGGTGCCGACGATCGCGGAGGCCGGCGTGCCGGGCTACGAGTCGCTGCAATGGTACGGATTGCTCGCGCCGGCTGCGACGCCGAGAGAGATCATCCTGAGAGTGCACCGCGAAGCGGTCGCGGTGCTGCGCACGCCGGAAGTCTCTGCGCGACTGGTGAACGACGGCGCTGAAGTCGTCGCGGGAACGCCCGAAGAATTCGGCGCGTTCATCAAGGCGGAGACCTTGAAATGGGCCCGGGTGGCGAAAGCCGCCGGCATACAGCCCGAATAATCGGGGACAGACCCCGATTTCACATTTGTGAATATCGGGGTCTGTCCCCGATTTCAGGTGTCACGTTCGAACGTATACCGCCCCGCTCGCGGGATCAAGCCATCGCCTTGCGCAGCTCCCCCGTCACCCGCGTCCCTTCGGCGAGGATGAACGCGATCTCGCTGTTGGTCGTGATGAAGCGGCAGCCTTTGCGGATGAAATCGACCTGGCGCTGGATGTTGCGGTCTCCGCCGACCCCGGGGATCTTGCCGTGCTTCTTCGCCGCCGCGATCACTTTGTCCAGAGCCGCAATGTGCTCGGGGCTTCCGAAGGTTCCCGGATGACCGAGGCCGGTGAGCAGATCGTTGGAGCCGACGTGGATCACGTCGACGCCTTCGACCGCTGCGATCGACTCGACGTTGTCCAGACCCTCGCGGGTTTCGATCATGCATACGACCAGCGTGTTTTCCTGCAGCGCCGGAACCGACTCCGCGGTGTTCATCGGCTTGAAGTCGAATATCGAATAGCCGCCGCTGACCGAGCGCTTGCCGACCGGCGGGAACTTCGCGCGATTGACTGCGCGCTTCGCTTCCTCGGCGTTGTTCACGTCGGGAAAGACGATTCCGGTCACCCCGTTGTCGAGCAGCACCTGGGTGTCCGGGTCGTCGCAGCTGCGCACGCGCACCAGCGGCGAGATCCCGATGGCGAGGGCGACCTGCGCGATGTGGCCGACGGTCTCGACGGTGTACAGGGAATGCTGGCAGTCGATGAACAGAAAATCGTGCCCCGTCGTCTTGGCGAGGCGTGCGATGTCGCCGGAGCGCGCAAGCCGCACGTTCATGCCAAGCGCGACCTTGTCGGCGAGCAGCATTTCTTTGAGTGGATTCGGTGCGGAAACGGCCATGGTTGTTCTCCTGCGAGCTCGATTGAAGGGTAGGCGCGGACCGAGGATAGCAGGACACGCGGGCGCGAGGAATGCGCTCATCCCGGCAGGGTATGCCCAGGGCAGACCTCAGGCGTTGATACGGGAGCGTGATATTCTTTTGCGCCTGCGGGTGTAGCCGCCTGCAAGAAACCAGAACGAGGAGGAAACACAATGAAACCGACCATCAGGCGCGTGAGCGCCATCGCAGGCGCCGTCACGTGCGCCGTTCTCGGCGTCACGACGCCCGCCCAAAGCCAGCAATACCCGTCCAAGGTCGTGCGCGTCATCGTGCCGTTCGCGCCCGGCGGCGGGAGCGACATCACCGCGCGCTCGTTTTCGCAAAAGCTCTCCGAATATCTCGGCCAGCAGTACATCGTGGACAACCGCGGCGGCGCGGGCGGCCTCATCGGCATGGAGATGACGTCCAAGGCGCCTCCCGACGGCTACACGATCATGATGATGTCGGCGAGCTTCGCGGCGACTTCCGCGTTGCGCAAGCCTGCTTTCGATCCCATCAATTCGATCGTCCCCGTGGCCGAGTTTGGCTATACGCCGTTCGTCCTGACCGTACATCCGTCGCTGCCGTCGAAGACGACGAAGGAGCTCATCGCGCTCTCGCGAACGATCAAAGGCGGTCTGAGCTATGCCGGGACCGGTACCGGCGGCGCGACGCACCTGGCGACCGAGCTCTTCTCGAGCATGGCCAAGATCAAGATGGTGCCGATCCAGTACAAGAGCACCGGCGCTGCAATGTCGGATCTGCTGTCCGGCCAGGTGCCGGTGATCATAGGCAGTCTTCTGCCGGTCACGCCGCACCTCGCTACCGGCAGGTTGAGAGCGCTCGCGGTGACGACGACCAAGCGCTGGCACACCCTCCCCAACGTTCCGACGATCGCCGATACGGTGCCCGGCTACGAGGTCGTGCTGTGGTTCGGCACGATGGCGCCGCGAGGGACGCCGCAGCCGATCATCGACCAGCTCAACGCCGCGATCAACAAGGCGCTGAAAGATCCGGCTATCGTGAAGAATCTCGAAGGCGACGGGATGACGCCCAGCGGCGGAACGCCGCAGGCTTTCGGCGAACGCATCCGCAAGGATTACGACCGGTGGGTGAGGGTCGTGAAAGAAGCTGACATCAAGGTCGAGTGACGTCGTCACTCAACCTTGATGTCCAATGAACGACTCGGGGGGAAACCCATGGTTGCCCTCGCTACGCTCGGCTTGCCGGTAACGCCAAGGAGGGAAACCAAGGTTTCCGTCCTTGAACCTCCTCCTTTCCCTCGGCGCGCTCGCTCCGGCGCCCTCGAAGCAGATCGAGATCTGACTCCAACTTAAATCGGGGACAGACCCCGATTTCCGCATGCCGGGAAATCGGGGTCTGTCCCCGATTTACTGGCCGGCGACGGCCGCGATGAGTTTCTGAATATCCACCGGCTTCACGAGGTGGGTATCGATGCCGACGTCGCGGCTGCGGGCGCGGTCCTGGTCGAGCCCGAAGCCGGTCACCGCCACGAGGCGCGGCGAGTTCTTGCCGAACTCTTCGCGGATGCGGCTCGCGAGCTCGTAGCCGTCCATGACCGGAAGCCCGATGTCGAGCACGACGACGCTCGGCTTCACGCGCGCGATGAGGGACAGCGCCTGCAGGGCGTCGTGCGCGACGCTGACGTCGTGGCCGACCGACGAGAGCACTACACCCACGAGCTCGGCGGCATCGCGGTTGTCGTCGACGACCACGACGCGCTCGCTGCGCGCGGCGATGGGCGCGGGCGGCGCGGATCCGGCCTGCTTCGCATAGTCATCACTCACGAGCGCCGGCAGCGTCACGACGAACTCACTGCCGCGCCCGCGTCCTTCGCTGGACACCGACACCGTGCCGCCGTGTAGCTGAACCAGGGTCTTCACGACCGAGAGCCCGATGCCGAGACCGCCGGGCCTGCGCTCGGCGCTCGTGCGGCCGTTCGGGAAGAGATTGAAGAGGTGCGGAAGAATCTTCGCATCGACGCCCACGCCGTTGTCCGTGACCGAGAGCTTGATCTCGCCGCCTTCGCGCCACGCGGCTACCGCGATCCTGCCGCCGTCTTCGGTGTATTTCGCGGCGTTGTCCAGAAGCTGCTGGACGATCTGCGCGAGCCGCGTCGGATCGCCGTCGACGACGAGGCCGGACGGCGGCGCTTCGAGGCGCAGTGTATGCCCGCGCGATTCGAGCAACGCGCCGACAGCCTCTACTGCTTTCGCGACGACCTCGCTCAGCTCGACCGGCTCTTTCGCAAGAGAGATCCTGCCGCGGCCCAGGCGCGACATGTCCATCATCTCGTCGACCAGGTGCGAGAGCCTTCCGACCTGGCGGTCTACGATCTCGATCTCGCGTGGAAGCTGTCCTTCTGCGCGTAACTTGAAGAGATTGATCGCGGTCACGATCGGCGCGAGCGGGTCGCGCAGCTCGTGACCGAGCAGTGCGAGGAATTCGTCGCGCGCGCGCTTCACGTCGTCCTTCTCGCGCACGAGCCGCGCCGACTGCAGCCCGCTCGCGGCGAGCGTCACCGCAGCCTGGAGCACGAGAGCCTGGGTCGCGGTCGGAAACTCGGGATCGCACGAAGCCACGCAGACCGAGCCTTCGCCGAAATAGCCCATGTCGTAGCTCACCATGCGCAGCGAACCGATCGGCGTGTCGTCGATCATGCTCGGCGGACCGCTGTGGGGCTTTCCCGCCGCGTCGATCAGGCAGCGCCACGCGGGATGCCCGGCGTCGACGAAAGCGCCGCGGATGCGCAGCACGCAGGTGAGCGGCTCGACCGGGCCAAGGCGTGCACACGTGTAACACGCCTCGAGCGACAGCGTCGCTTCGAGCGCTTCGCAGAGCTCGCGCAGGATCGAATCGGGATCCTTGCCATTCCACATCGCGGGCAGGGAAAGCAGGCGCACGAGATCGCGCACGCACGCCTGCAGTTGCGCGGTGGTGGCGCTTTCAGTGAGCCTGCGCTCGGGGCCTGGAGGATCGACGACAGTCATGGAAAGGCGATGTGAGACCCAGCGGTCAGAATTCAGATGAGCCGGGCCCGAAGGTCCGACGTCTCGCGTCTGAGCACTCGACGTCTCACGGTCCACATGAAGCGGAGACGGCAGGTGCAATCGTTGTGCCAGGCGCGGCCCCATTGTGGGGCACGGCCGTTGCACCCCGCCCGGTGCCATCTTCGAGGAGCGACTATGCGTCTGGTCAAAGTGAGTGTGCCGCAAGGCAAAGGCGCCGACGTCGCACGTGTCGCATTCGAGCAGGGCATCCCGGACGTCACGCTGCAGCAGGTGCACCAGCAGAAGCGGGGTGCCGAGCCGGTGCGGCGCGACGCGGTCGACGTGAAGGTTTCGACGCCGCGCGCGAAAGCGTTCGTAGATGCGGTGATCGCTGCGCCTTTCTTCGACCGCGAGAGCGACACCATCGAGATTCGGGAGCCGCGGTCGCTGCTCAAAAGCACGAGCATGAAAGAGATCACGCTGCCCGTGCCCGCTCCGGTGATCGACATCGACCAGGAGCTTTGGCAGTTCACGCACGTGACCTACAGCTTCGTGCTGCGGGTGTTCATCAGCGCGTTGCTGCTGTCCTACGGCATGATCCGGGACAACCCGCTGATCATGATCGGCGGACTGCTGTTCCTTCCGTTCACGCCGCTCGTGCTCGCGTTCGGTTTCGGGGCGCTCACGCGGCAGTGGCGGCTCGCGCGGCAGGCGGTCGTCGCATTCACGGTCGGGGTGCTCCTGATTTTTGCGGGCGGGGTCGTCATCGCGCTCGCCGCAGATCCGCCGATCCTGTTCGACAAGTTCCCGCCGATGATCGCCGGGCTCGCGTTCTCGTTCGCGATCGGGATCGCATCCTCCCTCGCAACCGCTGACGACGTCGGCCGTCGCGAGCTGATCGGGCTCGCCGCCGCTTCGCAGCTCGGCGTGATTCCGGCGTGGCTCGGCGTGTCGTTCGTGTTCGGTTTCGACGAAAGCCCGGCGGAAAAGCTGCAGGCGTTCGGCATCAACCTGGTCGCGCTCATCGCCGGCGCGCTCGCGGTCTACGGGTACATGTTTGCGCGAGGGGAGCTCTCGCACGCCGCGGCGCGGCGAAAGGAACAACGCGAGCTGTAGCCGGCTTCCGTGCGGCGGAATGAGCGCAGCGAGTCGGAAGGAAATGAGGTGACGGAGGGAAACCTTGGTTTCCCTCCGTTTCGTTTACCGACCGAGCGGTCAGACCGCGATAGCGGCTCTGACCCGCGCGCGGGTGAACGGCAACTCGCGCAACCGCACGCCGAGCGCATCCGCAACCGCGTTCGACAGCGCCGCTGCAGTCGGGCCCTGCGCCGCTTCACCTGCGCCGAGAAACGGCGAGCCCGGCCGCGAGATGATGTGCACGTCGATCGCTTCGGGGACGTTGGAAAAGCGCAGGATCGGATAGGTGCTCCAGTCCCGGCTCGTGATCCGCGTGGTGTCGAAGCTCACCGATTCATACAGCGACCAGCTCAGCGACTGGAGGATGCCGCCTTCGGTCTGGTTGCGGATGCCGTCGGGGTTCACCGCTTCGCCGCTGTCGATCGCCGCCACGGCGCGGATCGGTCGTATGAGCCCGCTTTCGCGATCGACTTCGATCTCTATCGCGATCGCCAGGTACGACGCGTGGTTCTTGTAGCGCGCGAAACCGAAGCCGCGCCCGCGCCCGCGCTGCTTCTGGAAACGGTTCCAGCCGAAGCGCTCGGCGCACGCGGCGATGACGTCGCGCGCGCGTGTGTCGTCCAGATGGCGCAGGCGAAATTCCACGGGATCGATCTTCGCGGCGAACGCGAGCTCGTCCATGAAACTCTCGATCGAGAAGACGTTGTGATAGGCGCCGAGCCCGCGCAAAGCGGACACACGCAGCGGCATCTGCGGGATGAAGTGATCGACGACCCGCGGATTGGGCAGGGTGTAGATCGGGATGGCGTTGCGGTTGCCGCCGCCATTGGGCAGCGGCAGCTCTTTGGGCGCCGCGGGCCCGAAAGGCTGCTCGAGGTATTGCGCCGTCACAAGGTTCCCCGCCGGGCCCGGCCGCAGGTTATGGGTGTTGCTCCACAAGTCGTATTGCCACTCGACGATCTTGCCGGCGTCGAGCTTGGCGCGCGCGGTCGAGATCATCATCGAGCCGTAAGGCTCCCACGTGTGCTCGTCTTCACGCATCCATTGAACGCGCACCGGCCTTCCGGGCAGCGCCGATGCGAGCAGCGCCGCGTCCGCACCCGCGTCGTCCGCGCCGTTCTGTCCGTAGCATCCCGAGCCTTCCATGTGGATCACGCGCACGCGATCGGCCGGGGTGCGCAGCATCTCGGCGATCGCGTCGCGCAGCGGATACACGCCCTGGGTGTGCGACCACACCGTCACGACGCCGTCCTGCAGCAGCCCGACGGCGCACGAGGGGCCGATCGATGCATGCATCAGGTACGGCCTGCGATAGGTCGCGCTGATGGTGCCGGAGCCGATCGCCGTTTCCGCCGGGCCTCCGAGATTCACCGCGTCGTCGCTGGGCAGGCGCTGGAAGTAGCCGTAGGGATCGCCCGGCGGCGGCAGCGCAGCGCGCTCTTCCCACTTCGCGCTCCCGGCGAGCGCGCGCATCGCGACCACCGCCTGGTATTCGCGCTCGGCGATGACGGCGAGGTAGTTGCCGTCGCGCACGATCTTGAGAACGCCGGGCATGCTCCCGAGCTTCGAGTTGGCGACCGACACGAGCCGCGCGCCGTAGCTCGGCGGACGCACGACCCGCGCGTGCACCATCGTCGGCAATCTCAGGTCCTGCACGTAGATCGCGCCGCCGGTGACTTTCGCGGGGATGTCGACGCGGTGCATCGATTTGCCGATGACACCGCGCGTAGTCTTCGGATCGCGCAACGCAGATTCCGGGCTCGCGTTGACGTGCAGGGTCTCGCCGGTGACGAGCTGGCCGTAATGCATGCTGCGGCCGTCCTTGGCGCGGATGACGCCGAGGTGCGCGGTGAGATCGGCAGGCGGCACATTGAGCCGCTGCGAAGCGAGACCGACGAGTATCGCGCGCACCTGCGCCGACGCGTGGAGGATCGCGGTCGCACTGTCCTGCATCGACTGGCTGCCCGCGGTATAGCCTTCGTTCGGCGTGCGCCCGGTGTCGGCGGTCACCAGCGTGATCGTTCGCGGGTCGACGACGAGCTCTTCAGCCGCGACCTGGAGCAGCGCGGTCCTGATGCCTTGCCCGAGCTCGGCTTTTCCTGTGAAGACGGTGATCTTCCCGTCGGCATCGATGCGTATCCACGAGTCGAGCATAGGCGCGCTTTTCAGGCTTCCGGGAAGCGCAGGCGCGGGTTTGGGTTGCACGCCGATGTTCTGGGGCTCGGCGGCGTTCAGGACGGCGGGCGCGAGCGAGAAGCTCACGACGAGCGCACCGCCCCGGGCGAGAAAATCGCGCCGGGTCAGCATGGAAGGCAGCGAGTCGTTCATCGACCGTTGCCTCCTTTACCCGATTCGCGCATCAACCCGGCAGCACGCTCGACCGCGCGCAGTATGCGCATGTGCGTTCCGCACCGGCACAGATTGGTGTTCATGTGCCGGCGAATCTCCGCTTTGGAAGGCGAGGGGTTGGCGTCCAGCAGCGCCTGCGCGCGCATCATCATCCCCGGAATGCAATAGCCGCATTGCGCCGCCTGCTCTTCGATGAACGCGCGCTGCACGGGCCCGGGGTTCTCGACAGTGCCGAGTCCTTCGATCGTCCTGATCTTCCGGCCCGGCAATGCGGCGATCGGCGTGATGCACGAGAACACCGCGCGCCCGTCGACGCTCACCGTGCACGCGCCGCACTGCCCGAGACCGCACCCGAACTTCGCGCCGTTCAACTGCAGATGGTCGCGCAGCACGTAGAGCAGCGGCGTCGAAGGATCGGCGTCGACCTGGTAGGTTTTTCCGTTAACGTCGAGGTTGATCATTTAAGTGGCTGTATACGAAGTCTGAACATCAAAGCCAAAGCAGAAAAGGAAGGACGCCAAGGAAGAAGCAAGGACGCGGAGGGGGCGTGAGTTGTCGTTGCGAGGAACACCGTGACGAAGCAACCCCGAGCCGCTCGCGGGGTCTGACCCCGGTGTGTCGATCTCGAGTGCAGTTATTCTCATCCTTGCGTCCTTGAGTTTTACTTTGCGCCCCTGGCGTTAACTGCTTTATCCGCTTCGAGCCTATTCCCGCGCAAGCTGCTGGCGTTGCTTGCGGACATCACGCTCGACATCCTTCCACGCGGGCCGGTCGGTGTAGGTTGCGCGAAGGTAAGCCGCGAGCGCGGCGACTTGCGAGTCGGTGTAGGCGCCGGCGAAGCCGGGCATGAACGAGCCGCGCTCGCCGTCCGGCGGGGCCATGCCCTGGAGCACGATGCGTATCAGGTTGCCCGGCGAGCCGAGCGACAGCGACGAGCTCAGCGCCAGATGCAGCGCATCTGCGGACGGCGCGCCGGGTGCGCGTTGCGCCGCGCCGTGGCAGATCGCGCACGAGCCGGCGTAGAGCGCCGCGCCGCTTTGAACCGCGGCATCGTTCGATGCAGGGGACTGTTTCCCGGGCTCAGGCACGTCGTCGCCGCCGGCAGCGCTCGCTGCGCGCGCCATCGCGAGCACCGCTTCGGCGCGCTTCTGGCGCTCCGGGTCCGGCGCGCCCATGACCGATGCGACGTAGGTCGAGATCGCCCGCACTTCGCTCTCGGGAACGTCGCGCAGGTTGTGCACCACCGGCGTCATCGG
>JAQGMV010000171.1 GCA_028292225.1 Betaproteobacteria bacterium | reverse complement strand
GGCATCGCCGCGGGTGCGCCGGGAAACATGAGGTGCACTTCTCCGCTCATGACGCCGATCACGGCCGCCCCGGTTCCCTTGTAGCCGACGCGCACCATGTCGACGCCCGCCATGTGCCTGAAAAGCTCGCCCGCGAGGTGCGGCGTCGCGCCGAGGGTTCCGGCGGCGTAGTTGAGCCGGCCCGGCCGCTGTTTCGCGAGCGCGATGAGCTGCCTTACGGTTTTCACCGGAACCGAAGGGTGGACGACGAGCAGGCTCGGCGAGCTCGTCGCGAGGGTGATCGGCGCGAAATCCTTCACGTCCCACGGCACCCCGCGCTTGAGCAGGGGAAGCAGCCACACCGAGCTGCCGCTCGCCAGGATCGTGTAGCCGTCAGGCAGCGCTTTCGCGACGACGGCCGGCGCGATCGCGCCGCGGTTGTCCACGATCACCTGCTGGCCGAGCGCGGCAGTGAGCCCGGTCTGAATGAAGCGTCCGAGCACGTCCGCATTGCCGCCCGACGCGGCGGTCACCAGGCGGATGACCTTGTTCGGATACTGTTCCTGAGCAAGCGCGCTGCCGCAGGCGAGCATCGCCAGGCCCGCGGACACGGACACCACATGGTTCGAACTGCGCACAGCACCTCCTCCATGGACGCGGTGACCTGCTGCGATTCGCTGGACGCTGTTATGGCTTGTTATTGATTGCCCGCGTCGTGTACCGTTTATAACATCATTGAATTTCGCTCGCGACCTCCGCGGCTCACGCGATCACCATGCCACTCGAACACAAGCAAACCGTACGCAATGTGGACGCCGCGAGCCGCTTCGCCGACTTCGCGGTCGATCTCGAATCGAATCGCATTCCGCGCGAAGTCGTCGATTGCACCAGGAAGCTCATCCTCGACCAGCTCGGCGTGATGCTCGTGGGGCGCTCGGCTGCCGGCGTTCCGGAGCTCGTTCAGACCGTGCGCGAATGGGGCGGCGCGCCGGAAGCGACGATCCTCGGTTACGGATTCAAGGGCCCCGCGCCGCACGCCGCACTCGTGAACGGCACCATGGCGCGCGCCCACGATTACGACGCGCTGCACGAGCGCGCGATCGTGCACATCACCGCGGGCAGCCTGCCGCAGTGTCTGGCGATTGCCGAGCGTCGAGGCGGTGTCAGCGGAGCCGAGCTGATCACGGCGTTGGTGGCGGGGATGGAATTCATGATTCGCCTCGGCATCTCGTACGAGACGAGCTTTCTGCACACCGGCCGCGTGACGACGCTGCACCAGGCGACTTTCGGCGGCGCGCTTGCCGGCGCGAAGCTGCTGAAGCTCGATCGGCGGCAGACGGTGTCGGCGCTGGGCCTCGCCTACGGGCAGGTCGCAGGCAACCTCCAGGTCACCGTCGAAGGCACGGTGCTCGTGCGTGTGCTGCAGGGCTTCGCCGCGCAGACCGCGGTGCAGTCCGCCGTGCTCGCACAGCGCGGGCTTGTCGGACCTGAGCGCGTGCTGCAAGGCGAGTTCGGTTACTTCAAGGCGTACCACGACGACCGCTACGACGCGCAGGCGCTGCTGGCCGATCTCGGAACGCGCTTCGAGATTCCTGATGTGAGCATCAAGTACTACCCGTGCTGCTTTCTTTCGCACTTCGCGATCGACGGCATGCTGAAGTTCGTGCGTGAGGAAAAGCTGCGCGCCGGCGACGTCGAGAAAATCCTGGTGCGCGTGACGCAGGGCACTTACAACGTGGTGTGCTCGCCGCCGGAAGCGAAACGCGACCCGCGCAACGCCCAGGATGCGCTGTTCAGCCTGCCGTACGGCGTCGCGGCAGCGCTCACGCACGGGCGCTTCGGTCTTGCGCAGATGACGCAGGCGGCCATCGACGATCCCGCTGCACGGGCACTGGCGCAACGGGTGACGACCGTCGTGGACGCGGAGCTCGAGCGCGCGCACAGCCGGGGCATCGGGCCGTGCATACTCGAAGTGACGCTGAAGGACGGACGGGCCCTTCAGTGCCGCGTCGATTCCTGCAAAGGCCACCCGAAGAACCCGACGAGCTTCGACGACTGCGCCGACAAGTTCCGCGACTGCGCGGAGTTCGCGGGAGCGCTTACGCCGCAGGCCATCGATCAGGTGATCGAGCGGGTGCGGAATCTGGAGCGGGAGGCAGACACCGGCGAGATCATCGCGCTGATGGGCTGACGGGCGGCTGCGGAGCGCTACAAAAAGTGTCCGCTCTTGCGCTCGACGAGCCAATGGATCACCGTCGGCGCGCTCGTGTCCGGCGGAAACACGGGATAGAACACGTGCTCGATCGCGCCGTCGTGGATCACGAGGGTGAGGCGCTTGATGAGCGTCATGCCCTCGACTTCGAAAGTCGGCAGCTTGAGGGCGCGGGTGAAATCGAGCGCCTCGTCCGACAGGATCTGGAAAGGCAGGTGCAGCCGCTCGACGAGCTCCTGCTGGTACTCGGTGTCCTGCGCGGACAGGCCGAATACCGCGTCGATACCGAGATCGCGGATTTCCTGGTAGTGATCGCGGTAACCGCAGGATTGCGGGGTGCAGCCTCGCGCGCCGGGGATCGCATTCCAGCCGGTCAGCGGCTCCTCATCGGGACGCCCGGTGCGCGGGTAGCAGTAAACGATGGTCCAGCCGGCGAGCGCGGAGAGATCGACCGCGCCTGCGCCGGTGGCTCTGAGCGCAAGCGGGGGCAGCCGGATTCCGGTCAGGTGATCGCACCCGCCGTCGTCGTCGGGAACCGGCAGCCCGCTCGGCAACTGGTATACGTTGTCCGACCTCGCCATCGCCGTCCTCCTCGCTACCTCGTCGCAGTCACTTTACCAGCAACTCTTTGAGGATCTGCTCGTAGATTTTCGGCAGCGGCTCGAGGTCCTCGAGTGCGATGCACTCGTTGATCTTGTGTATGGTCGCGTTGGTGGGACCGAACTCGACGACCTGGTCGCAGATGTCAGCGATGAAGCGGCCGTCGGAGGTGCCTCCGGTGGTCGAAAGCTCGGTCTCGATGCCGGTCACTTTCTTGATCGCGCGCGCCACGGCATCGACCAGATCGCCCCTGCCGGTGATATAGGGCCTGCCGTCATAGCTCCAGTCGAGGTCGTATTCGACGCCCTGCCGGTCGAGGATGCCGTGGACCCGCGTCTGGAGCGATTCGACGGTGCTCGCAGTGGAGAAGCGAAAGTTGAACTTGATGTGCGCTTCGCCCGGGATGACATTGTTCGCCCCGGTGCCTGCGTTCATGTTCGAGATCTGCCATGTGGTCGGCGGGAAGTGTTCGTTGCCGCGGTCCCATTCCGCTTTTGCAAGCTCGGTGATCGCCGCGGCGACCTCGTGCACAGGGTTGCGCGCGAGATGCGGATACGCGACGTGCCCCTGCACGCCTTTGACGACGAGCCTTCCCGAAAGCGAGCCGCGCCTGCCGTTCTTGATCATGTCACCGGTGCGCTTATTCGACGTCGGCTCGCCGACGATACAGTAGTCCGGCGCCTCGCCGCGCTCGGCGAGCGCCTGCACCATCTTCACCGTGCCGTCGGTCGCCGGGCCTTCTTCGTCGGACGTGAGCATGAAAGCGATCGAGCCCTGGTGATCGGCGTGCTTTTCGACGAAGCGCGCAACCGCGCAGACGAACGCGGCGATCGAGCTCTTCATGTCGGAGGTGCCGCGGCCGTACAGCACGCCGTCGCGGATCACCGGATCGAAAGGCGGGCTCTTCCACTGATCCAGTGGCCCCGTGGGCACGACATCGGTGTGTCCCGCGAAGCACAAGAGCGGCGCAGCCGTGCCGCGACGGGCCCACAGGTTGCTCACGCCGCCGCTGTCCATGCGCTCTATGGAGAACCCCAGCGGCTTCAGATGTTCGGCGATGAGGTCGAGGCAGCCCGAGTCGTCGGGCGTGACCGAAGGGCGGGCGACGAGCGCCCGGGCGAGTTCGAGTGTGTCGATGTCCACCGGCTATCCTGTTCAAAGTGCAGAGCGCATTCCTCGGAATGTTAACAAAGACCGCGTAAAATCACTCGCCGATCGACGTAACCCTCACAGTCCACCGTCAAGAACATGCCCGTCCTGCTCGTCTCGCACCGCCTGAACGTCGAACGCGGCTCCGATCTCGCGCGCTGCGCGCGCGACGCAGGGCTCGATATCGTCGCGCTCCCTGAAGACCGCGAAGCGCGTCTTCCCGGGGACGTCGTCTCGCAGATCAAAGTCGCGCTCTTCTCGAGCGATGTCTTCCCGGATTTTTCGAGGCAGTTCTTTTCGGCGGTACGCAAGGCGCCTGCGCTCGACTGGCTGCACGTGTTCAATGTCGGCGTCGATCATCCGATCTACACCGAGATGCTCGAGCGCGGGGTGCGGCTCACCACGTCGGCGGGCTCCACTGCGGAGCCGATCGCACAGACCGCGATCGCCGCGCTCATCATGCTCGCGCGCAACTGGCCGCGCTGGCTCGAAGGGCAGCGCGAGCATCGCTGGGATCCCATGCGCACCGCCGAGTTTCCGCCCGACCTGCGCGGACAGACCGCGGTGATCGTGGGCCTCGGCGCCATCGGAAAGGCCATCGCCCGCCTCGCGCAGGTACTCGGGCTCAAGGTCGTCGGCATACGCCACAGCCCGCAGGCGCCGGGCGATCCGGTCGATGAAATGCACACGCCGGACAAGCTCGCCGATGTGATTCCAAAAGCGGACTGGTTGATCCTCGCGTGCCCTCTGACCGAAGAGACCCGCGGGCTGATCGACGCGGCCATGCTCGCGCGGCTGCCGAACACCGCGCGAGTCATCAACGTCGGGCGCGGCGAAGTCGTCGACGAGCCCGCCCTGATCGAAGCGCTGGAATCGAAACGGCTCGGCGGCGCCTATCTCGACGTATTCCAGCAGGAGCCGCTGCCGGCCGACTCGAAGCTGTGGGACCTGCCGAACGTGTTCGTCACGCCGCACAATTCAGCGGTTGCGTCAGGCAATGACCGGCGGGTGTACGAGATCTTCGTGGATAATCTCGCACGCTGGCGCAAAGGCGAGCCGCTGCGAAACGAGGTCGAGGCAAAGTAGGCCGGGAGGGGCCTCACCCCTTACCGGGGGCTCTCTCCCTGAAGGCGAGGGAAGATCGATGCTGATGCGCCGCCGCCGCGCATACAGCCTTATAAAGATGGAGGAGGAAGCATGTGGAAAGGCTTGGTGACGTCCGCCGTGGTTGCGGCAATGCTGGCGACCCCGGCAGTCGCACAAACCACTTCGACAGGCTCAGGACAGGCTTACCCTGCGAAGCCCGTGCGCATCATCGTCCCGTATGCGGCGGGCGGTAATACCGATTTGACCGCGCGCGCCGTCGCCGAGAAGCTGAGCGATGCGTACAAGCGCCAGTTCATCGTCGACAACCGCCCCGGCGCCGCGACCAACATCGGGACCGAGGCGGTGGCGCGAGCGCCTGCGGATGGATACACGCTGCTCATGGGCGGCGCGGCCAACGCGATCAACATGAGCCTGTTCGCGAAGCTGCCTTACGACACGCTGCGCGACTTCGAGCCCATCGCGCTGTGCGTGCAGGGTGCAAACGTGCTCGCGATCCACCCTTCCGTTCCCGCGAAGAATCTCAAGGAACTGATCGCTCTCGCGAAAGCGCGGCCGGGCACGCTCAACTTCGCATCGAGCGGGCTGGGAAGCTCGAACCAGATGGCCGGCGAGCTTCTTAAAGTGATGGCCGGAATCAACATCGTGCACGTGCCTTACAAGGGAAACGCGCCGGCGCTGACCGACCTGATCGGCGGTCATGTCGAAATGATTTTCAACGGCGTGCCTTCGGTGCTCCCGCACATCCAGTCCGGCCGGGTTCGCGGCATCGCGATCGGCAGCCTGAAGCGCTTTGCCGCGCTGCCCAACCTTCCGACTTTCGACGAGTCCGGCGTCAAAGGCTACGAAGCGACGACGTGGTTCGGGATGATGGCGCCGAAGAACACGCCGAAAGACATCGTCGCGCGGCTCAACGTCGAAACCGACAAGGCGCTCAAAAGCCCTGACATCAGGGATCGCTTCGCGACCGAAGGGCTCGAGCCGATGGGCGGCACGCCCGAGTCGTTCACGAAGTTCATGCGCTCCGAGATCGACAAGTATGCAAAGGTGATCAGGGCTGCGGGGATTGCGAAGCAGTAATGAAGTGATGAATAACGTTGGAGGAAAGATGAGAATAACGAAAGCTGTCCTCGGCGCGGTGCTGGCATTGGGCCCGGTAGCAGCCCACGCCCAAGCCTGGTCGCCGCAGAAAAATGTCGAGATCGTCGTCGGCTCGGCGCCCGGCGGAAGCAACGACAAGACTGCGCGCACCGTCGAGCGCATCGTGGTGATGAACAAGCTGGTGCCCACGAGCGTGACCGTGAACAACAAGCCCGGCGGCGGCGCCAACATCGCCTTCACCTACGTGCAGCAGCACGCAGGCGACCCGCATTACCTGATGGTGGGCACACCTTCGCTGCTCACCAACCACATCACGGGACTGTCGAAGCTGAATTACACCGACTACACGCCGATCGCGTCGCTGCTCAACGATTACGTGGTGTTCGCGGTCAATGCGGCCTCGCCGATCAGGAACGGGCGTGACCTGGTCGAGCGCCTGAAGAAAGACCCGAAGTCGATATCGATAGGTTTCGCGACCACGGTGGGCAGCCAAAACCACATCGCGGCAGGGCTGCTCATGAAGGCGGTCGGCGGCCATGCGCGCGATCTGAAGGTGATCGCGCACAAAGGCTCGGCAGAAGCGATCACCAACCTGCTCGGCGGCCACATCGACCTGGTCACGACCGCGGCCGGCAACGTCGCGGCCCATGTCGCGTCCGGCAAGCTTCGCGTCGTTGCGGTCGCCGCGGACCGGCGCTTCACGGGCGCGCTCGCCGATGTGCCGACGTGGAAGGAGCAGGGCGTGAACCTGGTCTTCGGCGGCTGGCGCGGCATCCTCGCGCCGAAAGGCCTCACGCCGCAGCAGGGCGCGTACTGGGAAGCGGTGCTGAGAAAAGCGACCGAGGCGCCGGAGTGGAAATCCGACATCGAGAAAAACTTCTGGGCCGACGATTTCGTCGCCGGAGTGCAGTTCAGGAAAGAGCTCGACAAGGATTACGCCGACATGCGCGCGGTGCTGATGGATCTCGGCCTCGCTAAATAGGGCGAGCCCCGTAAACGGTGAAGGCGAACGGTAAGCCGTGACGTGCCGGCGTCGGCAACCCCTGGCGATCCGGCCGTCGCCCATTGTCGCCGCAGCTTTCCCCGTTTACCGTTTACGAAGTGTTGAAGGAGTAACTGAAATGACCACCCCCGTCGTCCTCGTCGAGCGTCCCGCCGAAGGCGTGGCGCTCGTGCGCATCAACCGCCCCGACGCTCGGAACGCGCTGAACATGGAAGTGCGGCGCCTGATCGCGCAGCACCTGACAGAGCTCGCCGACGACGCGGGCGTGCGCTGCATCGTGCTCACGGGCAACGAGAAGTCCTTTGCCGCCGGCGCCGACATCAAGGAGATGGCGAATATCGGGAGCATCGAGATGCTCCAGCGCGGCACCTTGAAACTCTGGCGCACCATCGCGTCGTGTCCCAAACCGGTGATCGCCGCCGTCAACGGATTCGCGCTGGGCGGAGGCTGCGAGCTCGCGATGACGTGCGACATCATCATCGCGGGCGAATCGGCAAAATTCGGCCAGCCCGAAGTGAAGATCGGAATCATCCCCGGCGGCGGCGGCACCCAGCGTCTCACGCGTGCGGTCGGCAAGTTCAAGGCGATGCGCTACGTGCTGACCGGCGACATTTTCGGCGCGCGCGAGGCGTACGAGATGGGGCTGGTGAGCGAGCTCGTTCCCGATGCGGACGTCGAGAAACACGCGATTGAAATGGCGAAGCGAATCGCCGAGCTTCCCCCGCTTGCGGTCGAGCAGGCGAAAGAAGCGGTTTTGAGGGGGATGGATGCGTCGCTGGAGACCGGTCTCGCGCTCGAGACCAAAGCGATTCAGCTCCTCTTCTCGTCCGAAGACCAGAAAGAGGGCATGGCGGCTTTCATCGAAAAACGAAAGCCGGTGTTCAAAGGGCGCTGACCGCGCCGTGGGTCAGGACGACGGGGCAGTGGCAGTCGTTGCGAGGAACACGGCGATCCTTCGGCGGCGCTCAGGACAGGCTGCGCAATCTCGAGGCGCCCGAAGCAACGGTCCATGCGCTGGTCGTGCGCCACGCGGTCGCCACGCCCTTCGACTTCGCTGCGCTATGCTCAGGGTGACCGGCGCGGGCTCTTCGCGATGACAGCGTGCCAGGAGTCTCCTGGCGCGCCTTAAACCCCACCGCTGAGCAGTATCACCACCGCCGATGCGACGGCTGCGAACATCAGCGCGCTCACCACGCTCGCCGCGGCGAGGCGCAGAAAATCAAGGGCGACCTGGGGGTTGCTCACCGCGGCCGCATTCGTTTTCGCTGCTTCCATTTCTTTACCTTTCACACACCGACCGTGCGACGCCCCGCGAGCTCCGGCGCCGGCAGGGGCCGGGTGAGCATCCGCGGGTGCGGCGGTCCGTTCCAGATCCATATAGCGGCAGCCCGGCGCAGCACTTGAGGCCGATCGCGCCAGCGAACGACTGAAAAGAGGCACTCCGACCGCTTTGCGCACCCGGCTATTGCCGTCCGGTAGTATTCGCCGTCATGCCCAGACGCACCGCAACAGCCGGGCCGCGCACGGCTTATTTCGACGCGCATACCCTCGGCGTGGCGGCGCTGCTCGCCGGCGCCGCAGCGATCGGCGCTTCGGCGGTGCTGGTAAAGCTCACCGACGTCGGGCCGGTTTCGAGCGCGTTCTGGCGCGCTTTCCTCGCCCTGCCCGTGCTGTGGCTATGGGCGCGACTGGAGACGCGGCTTCGCGGCGATTCCGGGTCGGCCAAAGGCGGCCTCGGCGTGCTCGTGCTCGCCGGGTTCTTCTTCGCGGGCGACTTGGCGGTGTGGCACTGGTCGATCGTACTGACGAGCGTCGCGAACGCGACCCTGCTCGCGAACTGCGCGCCGATTTTCGTGACGCTCGCGGCGTGGCTCGTGTTCAGGCACCGGCCGCGCGCGCATTTCGTCCTCGGGCTGGCGACCGCGATCGCCGGGATGGCGCTGCTGCTCAGGGGTGATTTCCAGCATGCCGGCAGCGCCCTCGGCGGCGATGCGCTCGGCGTGGTGACCGCGATGTTCTACGCCGCGTATCAGCTCACCGTCACCCGCGCGCGCAAGTCGGTTTCGACCGCGCGCATCATGGCGGTCAGCAGCACGGTCTCGGCGGCGATACTGCTGCCGATCGCGCTCCTCTCCGGGGACCGCTTCCTTCCTCAGAGCGCGGCCGGCTGGCTGCCGCTGCTCGGACTCGCTCTCCTCGTCCAGGCGGGTGGACAAAGCCTGATCGCGTACGCGATGGCGCACCTGCCGGCGACGTTCTCGTCTGTCGGGCTGCTGCTGCAGCCGGTCGTCGCGGCCGCGCTCGCGTGGACGGTGCTGGGGGAAGCCCTGACGCCGCTCGCGCTCGGAGGGGCTGTGCTCGTGCTCGTGGGCATCCGCATCGCCCACGCGGCCGAAAAGCGGCCGGAAGGACAGCCTGGGGTGCCCGGCTAGAATCGGCGATCATCGGGGGTCAATAACTCAGCAAGGGAGAAACAATGCCTTACGCAGATTCCGACGGGGTTCGCCTGTACTTTGAAGACAGCGGCAAAGGCGCGGCCATCGTTTTCGTTCACGAATTCGCCGACGACCTCCGCAGCTGGGAGCCGCAGATGCGGTTTTTCAGCCGGCGCTATCGCTGCATCGCATTCAATGCTCGCGGCTATCCGCCTTCGGACGTGCCGAAGGCGCGGTCGAAATACTCGCAGGCGATCGCGGCTGACGATATCGCGAACGTGATGCGTGAGCTCGGCGTGAGCAAGGCGCACATCGTCGGCTGCTCGATGGGCGGCTATGCGACGGTGCACTTCGGCCTGATGTACCCCAAGATGGCGCTGTCGCTGACCGCGGTCGGCGTGGGCTACGGCTCCGACCCCGACAAGCGCGAGCAATTCCTGAGCGACACCGAAGTGATGGCGAAGCGTTTCGACGAGCTCGGCACGGCCGAAGC
>JAQGMV010000153.1 GCA_028292225.1 Betaproteobacteria bacterium | reverse complement strand
CTCGTGCTCGGCAGCATCTACGCACTCGTGGCGCTCGGCTACACGATGGTGTACGGGATCCTCGGGCTCATCAATTTCGCTCACGGCGACATCGTGATGGTCGGCGCGCTGGTGGCGCTCACGGTGATGTCGATGCTCGCGGGAAGCGGGCTGCCGCCTGCGCTCATCCTGCTTGCCGCGATCGGCGCCGCGATCGTGGTATGCGTCGCAATCGGGGTGACCGTGGAACGTGTCGCATACCGGCCGCTGCGCCGCGCGCCGCGGCTCGCCCCGCTGATCACCGCGATCGGGGTGTCGATCCTCATCCAGTATTCAGCGGCGCTGATCTGGGGTAAGCAGTACATCTCGCTTCCGCGGGTGATCACGCCGACCGAGATCGGGTTCGGCGGCGCGCAGTTCACCGACCTGCAGGCCTACATCCTCCTGCTCGCATGCGCGATCATGGGTGCGCTGCTGTGGTTCATCAAGTCGAGCCGGATCGGCCGCGCGATGCGGGCGACCGAGCAGAACCCCGACATCGCGGGGCTGATGGGCGTCGACACCAACCGGGTCATCGCCTTCACTTTTCTCCTCGGCTCGGCGATCGGCGCAATCGCCGGCGTGATGGTCGTCCTGTACTACGGCCTCGGCCATTACTTCATGGGTTTCATGCTCGGGTTGAAAGCGTTCACCGCCGCGGTGCTCGGCGGCATCGGCAACGTCGCCGGCGCGATGCTCGGCGGGCTCCTGCTCGGAATCATCGAAAGCCTCGCGTCCGGTTACATCGGCGATCTCACCGGCGGCATGCTCGGCAGCAACTACCGCGATGTCTTCGCCTTTCTCGTGCTGATCTTCGTGCTCGTGCTCAGACCGGCGGGATTGATGGGGCAGCAGGTGAGCGAGCGCGCATGAGGGCGAGCAATGAGGAATGAACGATTGGTCGTAAGGAATACGGCTCGCTGATGTCAGCATCTGCTTCATCGGGTGGGATGTCGCGGCTTTATCGCAATCCCGGCCTTCGCATCGTCTTCTACATCGCGGTTGCGGCGGTGCTCGTTGCGCTGCCTTTCGCGGTCGACGCGACGCTCGGCCGCACCTGGGTTCGCATCCTCGACGTCGCGCTTCTTTTCGTCATGCTCGCGCTCGGGCTCAACATCGTCGTGGGCTATGCGGGTCTCCTCGACCTCGGATACATCGCGTTCTTCGCGGTTGGCGCCTACAGCTACGCGCTGCTCGCTTCGCCCCAGTTCGACGTGCACTGGTCTTTTCTCGCGCTGCTGCCGATCGGCGCAATGGTGGCGGCTTTCTTCGGTGTGCTGCTCGGCGCGCCTACGCTGCGGCTCAGAGGCGACTATCTGGCGATCGTCACGCTCGGCTTCGGCGAGATCATCCGCATCTTCCTCAACAACCTGAACCGCCCGGTCAACATCACCAACGGGCCGCAGGGCATCACGCTCATCGACCCGCTGCACATCGCCGGCGCGAGTCTCGCGAAAACGCACACCGTCGTCGGCATCCAGGTGGCGTCGGTGCACAGCTATTACTTCGTCTTCCTCGCGTGCGCCGCAGCGGCGATCTTCATCTCGGTGCGGCTGGAGGATTCGCGCATCGGTCGCGCGTGGGTCGCGATACGCGAGGACGAGCTCGCGGCCGCCGCCATGGGAATCAACACACGCAATGTGAAGCTCCTCGCGTTCGCAATGGGCGCGACTTTCGGCGGCGTCGCCGGAGGGCTCTTCGCGTCGTTCCAGGGATTCATCAGCCCCGAGAGCTTCGCGCTGCTCGATTCGATCATGGTGTTGTGCATGGTCGTGCTCGGCGGCATGGGCAACGTGATCGGGGTGGCGCTCGGCGCGGTCCTGCTCACCGCGCTTCCCGAGGCGCTGCGCTACGCGGGCCCGCTCCAGCAGGCGTGGCTCGGCACGGTCTACATCGATCCGTCCGACCTGCGCATGCTGCTCTTCGGCGCGGCGCTGGTGCTCATGATGCTGTTCAGACCTGCGGGACTGTGGCCGTCGTCGATCAGGCGGCGCGAGCTCGCGGCGCCGCGCGAGCCGGCAGGAGCCGAAGGTGCCGATGTCCCGCGCTGAGACGCTGCTCGAAGTGCGCGGGGTCGAAAAGCGCTTCGGCGGGCTGACCGCGCTCACGAACGTGTCTCTCACAGTCGCCACCGGCGAAATCTTCGGGCTGATCGGCCCGAACGGCGCCGGCAAGACCACACTCTTCAACGTGGTCACGGGCGTGTACGCGCCCGACGCAGGCTCGGTCGTGTTTGCCGGCGCGACCGTCAGCGGGCTCAAGCCTCACGAGATCGCGCACGCGGGTATCGCCCGGACCTTCCAGAACATCCGTCTGTTCGCGAACATGACGGCGCTCGAAAACGTCATGGTGGGCAGGCATCTGCGCACCCGCGCCGGAGTCATAGGCGCGGTGCTACGCGGCGCGCACACCCGCGCCGAAGAAGCACAGATCCAGGCGCGCGCGCACGCGCTGCTCGAATACTGCGGGATCGAGCCCCACGCCAACGATCTCGCGCGCAATCTTTCGTACGGAGACCAGCGGCGTCTGGAGATCGCGCGGGCGCTCGCCACCGAGCCGCGGGTCCTCGCGCTCGACGAGCCGGCAGCGGGGATGAACGCGACCGAGCGCTCCGCGCTCACCAGGCTGCTCGAAACCATACGCGGCGACGGCACGACGCTCTTCCTCATCGAGCACGACGTAAAGCTCGTGATGGGCCTGTGCGACCGCATCGCGGTGCTCGACTACGGCCGCAAGATCGCCGAAGGCGCGCCGCAGGATGTCCAGCGCGACCCGGGCGTGATCGAGGCGTATCTCGGAGGCGCGCTTGCTTGAAGTCAAGCGCCTCGAAGTCGCCTACGGCGGGATCCAGGCGGTCAAAGGCATCGATCTCGAAGTCCGCGACGGCGAGCTCGTCACCCTCATCGGCGCGAACGGCGCGGGCAAGACGACCACGCTCAAGGCGCTCGCGGGCCTCCTGAAACCTCGCAGCGGCACCGTCCTCTACGACGGCCGCGACATCACCGGCAAACCGGCGCACGAGCTGGTGCAGCTCGGGCTGGCGCTCGTGCCCGAAGGCCGCGGCGTCTTCGGCCGTCTCACGATCGAAGAGAATCTCGCGATGGGCGCGTACACGCGTCGGGACCGGCAGGTCGCGCAGGACTTCGATCGCGCATACACTCTTTTCCCGAGGCTCAAAGAGAGACGCCGGCAGCCCGCCGGAACCCTGTCGGGGGGAGAGCAACAGATGCTCGCAATCGCACGTGCGCTGATGAGCCGGCCGAAGCTCCTGCTGCTGGACGAGCCGAGCATGGGGTTGGCGCCCATCATGGTGCAGAAGATTTTCGATACGATCAGGGCCGTTGCCGCCGAAGGCGTCACCCTGCTGCTCGTCGAGCAGAACGCCAAGCTCGCGCTCGAAGCGTGCAGCCGCGGCTACGTGATGGAGAGCGGAGAGATCGCGCTGGCCGACGACGCGAGCGCGCTCCTCGTGAATCCGCAGGTTCGCAGGGCCTACCTCGGTGAGTGAAGACGCGGCGAAAAACCTCGATGTGGAGCGGAGCGCGCGTTTCTTCGCCGCAGTCAGACGCGCTCTCATCGACAAAGGTCTCGTCACCGATTCAGGCGTCACGCTGCGCGGCGCGTCGATCATCGCTGCGCTGCTCGTCGCGCTACTCGTGTTTCTTCACGCGCGCGCCGATGACGAAGACACCCAGCGCTACACCGACGTGCTCGCGGAGCTTGCCGCAGTGAAGCTCATCGACGCGCGCTGGGATGTCGCGGTGCTGCGCTCGCGCAACGATCCGAAGGCATCGATGGAACGCGTGGTGCAACCGCGCGATGTGACCCGCATACAGCGCGCGCTGGCTCTCGCTTTCGCGAACGCCAGAAGCAACGCGATGCGCACGAGCATCGAAGAGCTCAGGAAATCGTACGCGGAGAAATCCGATCTGGTGACGCGCTTCCAGCAGGCGAGCGCGGACGCGCGCCAGGCGCTCGACGCCGCGATGCGCGCCGACGCGGCGGTCAGCACCCTCGTGCGCAGCGCGTGGCACGATTTTCCGGACCGCGAGCGCCTGGTCGCCGCCGAGAACCTCGTCGCGCGAGTGCTTGCCGAGGCGCAGCAATATCATCATGCGCCCGGTAGCGCCTCCCGAGCCGCGCTCGAAGCCGTCGCGGTGGACCTGCCGCGCGCGCATTCGCTGCCTCGCGCCGTCCAAGCGGCGCTCGCGAGGCTCGAGAGCGATGTCGACCAGGTCCTGCTGCTCAAGCCGCTCGAGCAGATGCTCGGCGAGCGGCTGACGGTATTGAATACCGGCGCTCGCGCGGACGATCTCGCTCAGACTTACCAGGGCCATCTCGCGGACGCGCTCGCGCAACGCAGCCGCTATCGCATCGCGCTGCTCGTGTATTCGGTGTTGCTGCTGATCGTGGCCGCATTCGCGGCACGCGGCGCTTATGCCCGGTTTCGTACGCTGGAGGCGGAGAACGCCGTGCAGGCTGAAGCGCTCGCGGAATTGCGCGATCAGCTGCGCGAAGCCGAGCCCGCGAGCGTGGTCGATCTCGGCGATGTGCCGCCTGCGGAGAACGTGCGCTTCATCCGGCGTCCGTAATCCAGTCTCTCGGAACCAGGAAGTCCGAGTACAGACGCGCTTCAGGCGTTCCCGGTTCAGGTGTCCAGTCGTAGCGCCACGCCACCTGCGGCGGCATCGACATCAGTATCGATTCGGTGCGTCCGCCCGATTGCAGTCCGAAGAGCGTCCCACGGTCGTACACCAGGTTGAACTCGACGTAACGCCCGCGGCGTACCGCCTGGAAATCGCGCTCGCGGTCCCCATAGGCTTCATTCCGCCGCTGGTCGACGATCGGCTCGTACGCGGGAATGAAGTGCTCGCCGACGCTCTTCATCATCGCGAACGCGGTGCCGAAATCGGGCTCGTGCACGTCGTCGAAGAAAATTCCACCGATGCCTCGCTCCTCGTTGCGGTGACGCAGGAAAAAATATTCGTCGCACCAGCGCTTGTAACGCGGATAGCGCTCAACGCCGAAAGGGGCGAGCGCATCGCGGCACGTGCGGTGAAAGTGTCGCGCGTCCTCTTCATAGCCGTAGTACGGCGTGAGATCCATGCCACCGCCGAACCACCACACCGGATCGGCGCCGTGTTTTTCCGCGAAGAGCGAGCGCACGTTCATGTGCACCGCCGGCACGTAGGGATTACGGGGATGCAGCACCAGCGACACGCCCATCGCCTGGAATGAGCGCCCGGCGAGCTCCGGACGCGACGCGCTCGCAGACGGCGGGAGATTCGAGCCGCGAACGAGCGAATAACCGACACCCGCACGCTCGAACAACTCGCCGCCTTCTAGGATGCACGTGAGACCGCCGCCGCCCCCTTTTTCCTTCGGGCGCTGCCACGGGTCGCGAAGGAACGCCTTGCCGTCGAGGGCCGAGAGACGGTCGACGATGCTCGCCTGAAGGTCTTTCAGGAAAAGCTCGACTGCGGAGAGGTCCACTCGGGCGAACCGGCGGGTCGGACGCGCTTTACGCCGCGTCGGCGGGCGGTTTCGCCGGCGTCGGCGCGGCGGGGGCCGGCGTTGCGGCGGCCGGTGTCGATCCCCCCGGCGTCAATGCAGCCGCGCTGCGCTTGGCGCGTGCTTCGATCGCGCGATGCCCGATGTCGCGGCGATACTGCATCCCGTCGAAGCGGATGCGGCTCACGACGTCGTAGGCGCGCTTCTGCGCGGTGCGCGCGTTGTGGCCGAGCGCAGTGACGCAGAGCACGCGCCCGCCGTTGACCACCACGCGGTTACCGTCGAGCGTCGTTCCGGCGTGGAACACGCGATAGTCGTCGCCCGCCTCGGGCAGGCCTTCGATGACGTCGCCTTTGCGCGGATTCTCGGGATAGCCTTCAGCGGCGAGCACCACGCCGAGGGCGACGCGAGGGTCCCACTCGGCTTCGGCCGCGTCGAGCGTGCCGTCGATCGCATGGTCGAGTAGCCCGACGAGATCGCTCTTGAGCCGCAGCAGGATGGGCTCGGCCTCGGGGTCGCCCAGGCGGCAGTTGAACTCGAGCACTTTCAACCCGCCGCGCTTGTCGATCATGAGGCCCGCGTAGAGAAAACCGGTGTACGGTATTCCGTCCGCTCGCATTCCGGCGATCGCCGGGTCGATCACTTCGCGCATCACGCGCGCATGGATCGCCGGCGTGACCACCGGCGCAGGCGAGTACGCGCCCATGCCGCCGGTGTTGGGACCCCCGTCCGCATCCCGAAGGCGCTTGTGGTCCTGGCTGCTCGCGAGCGGCAATGCGTGTTTGCCGTCGGCGAGGACGATGAAGCTCGCTTCCTCGCCTTCGAGGCATTCCTCGATCACGACTCGCGCGCCGGCCGCGCCCATACGGTTGTCGACGAGCATCATGTCTACGGCGGCATGCGCTTCCGCAGTCGTCGTCGCGACGACCACCCCTTTCCCGGCCGCGAGCCCGTCGGCCTTGACCACGATGGGCGCGCCCTGCCGGTCGATGTACTCGTGCGCCGGGCCGGCGTCGCTGAAAGTCGCGTAAGCGGCGGTCGGGATGCGGTGGCGGATCATGAAGCTCTTGGCGTAGTCCTTCGAGCTTTCGAGCTGTGCGGCCTGTTTCGTGGGGCCGAAGATGCGCAGCCCCGCGGCCTTGAACGCGTCGACCATGCCGGCGGCGAGCGGTGCTTCAGGGCCGACGACGGTCAGCGCGATGCTTTCGGTCTTGACGAACTCGATCAGCGCCGCGATCGACGCGTGCGGCACGTTGCTGACGCCTTCCTCCGAGGCGGTGCCGGCGTTGCCCGGCGCCACGAACACCTTGAATACGCGCGGCGACTGCGCGAGCTTCCACGCGAGCGCATGCTCCCGGCCGCCTGAGCCGATGACGAGAATTTTCATCTCAGCTCAATGCCTGAAATGTCTGACGCCGGTAAACACCATCGCGATTCCATGCTCGTCCGCCGCTTCGATAACTTCGTCGTCGCGCACGCTGCCGCCCGGCTGGATGATCGCGCGAGCGCCCGCCTGCGCGACGACGTCGACGCCGTCGCGAAACGGGAAGAACGCGTCCGAGGCGACCGCCGAGCCTTTGAGCGCCAGCCCTGCGTTTTGCGCCTTGATCGATGCGATGCGCGCCGAATCCACCCTGCTCATCTCTCCCGCTCCGACGCCGAGCGTCTGTCCGTTTCCGCAGAAAACGATCGCGTTAGATTTGACGAACTTCGCCACCCGCCACGCGAACAGCAGGTCGGCCCGCTGCTCAGGCGTAGGCTCGAGCTTCGTCACGACTTTCAGGCCGGTCTCGCCAACATTCAGCGCGTCCGGCGTCTGAACCAGCAGGCCGCCGCCTACGCGTTTGTAGTCGAGCGCGTTCGCGGCTTCGTTTTCGGTGTCCGCAGACGCGATCTCGAGCACCCGGATATTCGCTTTCCCCGAGAATACCGCCGCAGCCGCCGCACTGACAGCCGGCGCGATCACCACTTCGACGAACTGCTGCGATACCGCCAGCGCGGCCGTTTCATCGACCTCACGGTTAAACGCAATGATCCCGCCGAAGGCTGACGTGGGATCGGTGCTGAACGCTTTTTTGTACGCCTGCGCGGGAGAGCCGGCGACGGCCACGCCGCACGGGTTCGCGTGCTTCACGATGACGCACGCCGGCGAATCGAAAGTCCTGACGCACGCCCACGCCGCGTCCGAATCCGCGATGTTGTTGTACGAAAGCTCTTTGCCCTGGAGCTGGCGGTAAGTCGCGAGCGTGCCCGGCGCCGCGTCGGGATCGCGGTAGAACGCCGCGTGCTGGTGCGGGTTCTCGCCGTAGCGCAGCGTCTGCGCGAGCTCGAGCTGGATGTTGAGCCGCCGGGGAAAGCGCTGAACGTTTTCACCGGAGGCGTCGCGCGAAGTCAGGTAGTTGCTGATCGCACCATCGTAGGCCGCGGTGTGGGAGAACGCTTTCTGCGCAAGCCTGAAGCGCATCTGCTCGCCGACGGCGCCGCTCAAAGCAGCCATTTCCTCAAGAAGCGGTGCGTAATCGGCGGGATCGGTCACGACCGCGACGTGGCGGTAATTCTTCGCAGCGCTTCTCACCATCGCGGGCCCGCCGATGTCGATGTTCTCGATCGCGTCGCTCAGCGTG
>JAQGMV010000148.1 GCA_028292225.1 Betaproteobacteria bacterium | reverse complement strand
CGCACGTCGGGCAATTTGAGTATGCGGGCGATCTCCTGCTGCAGCTTCACGACGATCTCGCGCGGGGTGCCGGCGGGAGCGAGCACGCCGGTCGCGTTCGTCGCTTCGTATCCGGGCAAGCCCGCCTCGGCAACCGTCGGCACGTCCGGCAGGGCGATTGCCCGGGTGAGCCGAGAAACTGCGAGGGCGCGCACCTTGCCGCTGCGGATGTGCGGCGAGGCGATGGGCATCGTCCCGAATCCGAGGTCGATGTGTCCCGCCGCAATGTCCATGACTGCGGGCGCGCCCCCCTTGTAAGGGATGTGGGTCATCTTGATGCCCGCCATGCTGTTGAAGAGCTCCATCGCCATGTGGCTGCCCGAGCCGGGACCGCCCGAGGAAAAGTTGAGGCGGCCGGGGTTCGCTTTCGCAAGCGCGATGAGCTCCTTCACCGTGCGCGCCGGCACCGACGGATGCACCATCAGCACGCTCTGCGAGTCGCTGGTCATGGTGACCGGTACGAAAGCCCTGGTCAGATCGTAGGGCATATTCTTGTAGAGGCTGGGATGCACCGCGTGACCGCCGGTAAACATCAGGAGCGTGTAGCCATCGGGCGCGGATCTCGCGACCATATCGTTGGCGATGATGCCCTGCGCCCCAGGCCGGTTCTCGATCACCCACGGTTGGCGCTGGCTTTCCAGGAACTTCGGCGCGATGAACCGCGCCACGATGTCGGTCGTGCCGCCCGGCGGATAGCCGTCGATGACGCGGATCGGTTTCGCGGGATAGGCCTGCGCGAGCACGCTGCCGGCCGCCAGCAACAGGGCGGCGCACCCGAGCAATGCGCTGCACATCGATCTGATTTTTCTCATAAGACCTGCTCCGCTCCTGGGCTTCGTTCCGGGATTACTCCTGAGCCTTTTTCAGCCTGCGCGATCTCACGGCGTCAGCGAGCGCATGCAGGAGCTGCCGGCTTTCGTCCCATCCGATGCACGCATCCGTGATGCTGAGTCCGTAGACGAGCGGCTTGCCCGCCACCAGATCCTGCCGCCCTGCCTTCAGGTGGCTCTCCGCCATCACACTGACGATGCGCTCGTCGCCGGCAGCGATCTGTCCTGCCACGTCCATCCCGGCTTCGACCTGCTTCTCGTACTGCTTGGAGGAGTTGGCGTGGCTCAGGTCGATCATGAGCTTCTGCGCGAGCCCCGCATCCCCGAGCGCCTTGGCTGCCGCATCCACGCTCGCCGCATCGTAGTTGGGCGTTTTGCCTCCGCGCAGAACGACGTGGCAGTCCTCGTTTCCGGTCGTGGATACGATTGCCGAGTGGCCGCCCTTGGTCACACCCATGAAATGGTGAGGCGCGTTCGCGGCGCGCATCGCATCCACCGCGATCCTCAGACTGCCGTCGGTGCCGTTCTTGAATCCGACCGGGCACGACAAACCGGACGCGAGCTCGCGGTGCACCTGGCTTTCCGTGGTGCGCGCGCCTATCGCGCCCCAGGAGATGAGGTCGCCGATGTACTGCGGTGTGATCATGTCCAGAAACTCGCACGCCGCAGGCATGCCCCTGTCGTTGAGATACAGGAGCAGCTCACGCGCCACCCGCAGACCGTCATTGATGCGGAAGCTGCCGTCGAGCTGAGGGTCGTTGATCAGGCCTTTCCACCCGACCGTCGTGCGAGGCTTCTCGAAGTACACCCGCATCAGCACGAGCAGCTCGCCTGCGAGCTCGCCTTTCAGCTCGAGCAGATTCTTGGCGTATTCCCTCGCGGCGTCGACGTCGTGTATCGAGCACGGGCCCATGATCACGAAGACTCTGTCGTCAGCGCCGTGGAGGATGCGATGTATGTCGTGGCGCGCCTGCGAGACGGTCTTGCCCGCCTTCTCCGTCACGCCGAATTCGCGCAACAGCTGGTAAGGCGGCGTCAGTTCGTGAATTTCACGAATGCGCACATCGTCGGTCTTGAATTCCATGGTCACACTCGAAGCGGCTGCAACAGATCGCCTGCGCTCTGTGCGCGTTCCAGCGCTCGCACCCGCGTCAGGCAATCGCTGATCGCGGCGTCGGTAAGCACCCGTTTGGCATTTCTCGTGAACTTGTCGATGAGCGCCGGATGCAGCTCGGCGCCCTCCAGCCCTGGAACCGAAAACCCGGATTTGATGTGCCGTGAAAACGTGCGTCCGTTCTTGAGCTGGATGATGACTTCCATCCCGAGGAAGTCCTTGCCTTTGGTGAAATCGAGCTTCGCCATGTCCGGATGCGGCTCGATCGAAACGCGCCCGATGATGTCTCGAATGAGCGGGTCCCTGACGCGCTCTTCACGGAACTGCTCCACTTCGACCTGTCCGTCGACGAGAACAGCGGCTATGCAGTAGTGCAGGCTCAGTTTTCCTTCGAGCCCGCTTTGCGGATTGTCGTTCCACAGCGAATGCTGAATCATGTGGTTGCCGAGGCAGCGCACGCGCTCGACGTCCTGCGCGCGCACACCATCCTCCTTCACCATCTGCAGCGCTGCGACGATTCCCGCCTGCGTGTGAAAATTCGACGGGAAGATCTTGAATGCGATGCCGGGATCGAGGATCTCGAGAGGATTGGCGATCTTCGCTTCGATAGCCTCGAAGTCGTTCGGCTTGCCGCCCGAGAACACGTTGGCGAATCCGTGCCGGTTTTCGATGATGTTCCGGGCGCTGCCGAACCCGCTCTTCGTCAGCAGCGCAGCCGCGAGCCCGCCCCTCGCCGCAAGCCCGGCGTGTAACGGTTTCACCATGAATCCGAGCTGGGGCCGCAAGCCCGAGGAATAGCTCGCGGCGATCCCGAGCGCGTTTTCGGTCGTGGCGGCGTCGAAGCCGAGCAGGTTAGACACCGCGGCGGCAGCGCCGAGCGTGCCGATGATCGCCGTCGGATGGTATCCAAGGACGATGGACTGCGGGTTGATCAACCGGCCGACCTTGGCGCAGGTCTCGAACCCGGCCACGTACGCCGCGACGAATTGTTTTCCAGTGGCGCCGTGGGTTTCAGCGGCCGCGAACAGCGCCGGCATGATCACCACGCTCGGGTGTCCCGCCATCCCGAACGTGGCGTCGTCATACTCCTCCCAGTGCGCCATCGTGCCGTTGTAAAACGCGGCGGCCTCTTCTGACATCCGCTCCTGCTCGCCGATGATCGTCGCTCCGCCTTTGGCGTACTGGGCCGCGACATACTTGCGCACGATCGCGAGGTCGTGGGCTTTGCACCCTGCCAGCGCGACGGCGAAATAATCGAGGACCGCTGCCTTGACCCACGGCAGCGCAGCCTCAGGCACGCTTTCGTAGCGCAGTCCGGCTATCCACGTAGAGAGGGTTTTCGTAAAGCTCATGTCATTGGCCTTGATATTTAATGCGTGTGTCGCGTCAGAGAGAGGGTTCGACGACGACCTCGTCGCCTTCGACCCGAAATTTGTGGGGATGCTGGTCGGAGACCCATTCGGTGTAGTCCAGGATCTCCTGGAACTTCGGGTCGTCGGGCTTCACGACGTACGGCTGTGCACGGTGGTTGATGTATGCGGGCAGGAAGGACACGCGGTCGATGCCCTTCTTGCTGATCACCGCCTTCGCCACCATGGTCTTGCGGCAATGCTCGGGAAAGTTGTACATGCCGTTCGGCGGCTGGCACTCGGCCGGAATCTGGTACCAGATCAGGTTCCAGTCGAACGTCCCGGTCGAGCGGCTCTTCGACCCCGTCTGCATGAAATTGCCGATGCTGTAGAAGCACACCTTGCCCTTGTAGACCTCCACGGCCTTGATGGAGTGCGCATGGTGTCCGAGTATCAGGTCGGCGCCCGCGTCGATCGCCGCGTGCGCGATCGGTTGCTGGTACATGCAGATCGTCTTGGCGACGTGTCGCAGTCCCCAGTGCATCGACAGGATCACCACGTCGGCCTGCTGCTTGGCCTTCCTGATGTCCTCCTGCAGGGCTTTGACGTCTTCCTCGTACGGCGTGGTGATGATCTTCGGAGGCGCACCGGGCTGGAATTCCTCGGGGAGGTAGTAGGTATAGGCGCGCGCCGGCGCCACGCCGGCTTTTCCCGGGCCCGCGGCCTGGCCGTCGCGCAGCACCGAGCAGTAGGACAGCACCGCGATCGTGACGCCGTTATGCTCGATGATCGCGGGCTTGCGCGCCTCCTCGCCGTCCCTGCCCGCGCCGATGACATGCTTGCCCATGCCGCGGAACATGTCGACCGTGTCGAGGAGCGCATCGGGCCCCCAGTCCATCGAGTGATTGCTCGCCATGGAGACGATATCGATGCCGGCGGCATTCCACACCCCGGCCATGCGGGGATGCTGACGCGCATGTTGTCCGCCGGGCCCGTAGAGGAACTGGGGATCGTCGCCCCTCTCGGAATAGACGCGCTCGCACTGTCCGAGACGAAAATCCGCCTGCTGCAGAACCGGGGCGATCAGCTCGGCGAACTGCTCGGTCGGCTCGTACACCGGACCGATGTCGCCTCCGGCCATGAGGGTTACGGTAGCGTCGTTTTTGGGGGTCATCTTTTCGCTCTCCCTGCGTTACATGGGCGGTATGCCGGCTGCCTTGACGACAGCTTTCCACATCGCGATCTCGTTCCGGATGAGCTTATCGAACTCGGCCGGGGAATTGCCGACGGGCTCGTACCCCTGCGCCGTCAGCGCAGCAGCGACATCGGCGGAAGTCACACCCTTCACAGCGGCGTCGTGCAATCTGGCAATGATCGGCGGCGGCGTGCCCGCGGGCGCCAGCAATCCCTGCCACGTCCGGACGTCGAAATTCGGCACGGTCTCCGAGAGCGCAGGAAACTCGGGCGTCGCCGCGACGCGTTTGGCGCTGGTCACCGCCAACGCCCGCAGCTTGCCGGCTCGCACCAGCGGCAGCGCGGTCGGCATGGTGATGAACGCCAGCTGAACCTGCCCCGCGACCACGTCGTTCGTCGCTTGCGGGGCTCCTTTGTACGGCACGTTCACGATCTCGGCGCCTGTTCTCATCTTGAACAGCTCGCCGGCGAGATGAGAGCCCACGGCCACGCCGCCCGCGGCGTAATTGAGCTGTCGCGGCTTCGCTTTCGCCAGCGCTATCAGCTCCGCGACGTTCTTCGCGGCGAGCGACGGATGGGCGACGAAGAGATAAGGCGTGGACGACAGCATCGTGATCGCCGCGAGATCTTTCACCGGATCGTACGGCAGCTTGATGAAGACGCTGGGATTGATGGTGTGGGCGGCGGTCACCATCAGGATCGTGTAACCGTCGGGGTTGGACTTCGCCGTAAGGTCGGTGGCGATAGATCCGCCCGCCCCCCCGCGGTTGTCGATGACGATTTGCTGCCCGGTGGCCTCGGACATCTTCTGTCCGACCAGCCTCGCCACGATATCCGCACCGCTGCCCGCAGGCGCGCTGACCAGCATGCGCAGCGGCCTGATCGGATAGGACTGGGCCGACACCGTGACCGCCGCGCCGCTGATACACACCGTCAAAACGAGCAATGTCCGAGCAAACATTCGTCCGGCCTCGATGTTGTCGTCCTCGACTACCGCCGTTGGTCTCTTGGATCGCGAAGATCTATCGGAAGACCGGGCCTTTACCGGTCGGGGACCTGCAATGCTTCTTGACAAGATTGTATGACAATCATAATGTCGGCCCATTGTGCGTGTCAAACCCACACGACCAACGGAGGTTGCTGTGCAGATTCGGATCCGAAGCTTTCATACATTCATCGAGCACAAGCTGCTCGAGGCCGGCCAGCGCGCGGACGCGCCGCTGCGCAAAATCGCCGCGGTCGCCATCATCGAGAATCCGTACGCCGGCCGCTACGTCGAGGATCTGAAACCGCTGATCGAGGCGAGCGCCGACCTCGGCCGCGAGCTCGCGGCGCTTGCAGTGCGCGCGATCGAGCCCTACCCTGCCGAAAGCTACGGCAAGGCGGCAATCGTCGGAACGGCCGGCGAACAGGAGCACGCGAACGCGGTGCTCACCACGACGTTCGCCGACCCGCTGCGTAAAGCGATCGGCGGCGGCACGGCGTGGATCTCTTCGTTCACCAAGCGCGGCGCGCCCGGCACCGTGATCGACGTTCCGCTCGCGTACAAGGATGCGCTGTACGTGCGTTCGCACTATGATGGGATGACCATCATGCTGCCGGACGCGCCCCAGGCCGACGAGATCGCCGTCATCGTGTGCCTGGCGAACCGCGGACGTCTCAATGCGCGCGTCGGAGGCCTCGCGCGCGATCAGGCGAAAGGCCAGGACGGGCTTTCCTAGGAGCGACCATGAAGACCGCTATCGTCAATTTGGGCAGCATCGTCTCGGGCGACTGGCGCGAGCCTTACGTGCGCGGCGACTCCATCGTGATGGAAGACGGCAAGATCAGCGAGATCGGCACGGTCTCTTCCGCCGCGGTGGAACGATGCGACGTCGTGATCGACGCCGATGGCGCGATCGCGATCCCGGGACTGATCGATTCTCAGGTCCACAACACTTTCGGCGATTACACCCCGCGGCAAAAAACCGTCGGCTTTCTCGAAAGCTACGTCCACGGCGGCGTCACGACAGCCATCGGGGCGTCGGAGGTGCACGTTCCGGGGCGGCCGAAGGATCCCGCAGGCGTCAAAGCGCTCGCGGTCGCAGCGAAGAAATGCTTCGATCACTTCCGTCCGGGCGGCATGCGGGTCTATGCGGGCTCGATCATCATGGAGCCGGGTCTGGTGGAAGACGATTTCCGCGAGATCGCTGCACAGGGAGTGTGGCTCGCCAAGGCGGGTTTCGGCGCGGTCGAGACTCCGTACGATTATGTGCCGATGGTCGCATGGGCGAAAAAGCACGGCATGATCACGACGGTGCACACCGGCGGCTCTTCGATCCCCGGGTCGTCGGGTATCTGGGCCGATCACCTGATCAAGATGCAGCCGCATGTATCGTTCCACGTGAATGGCGGGCCGGTCGCCATGCCGGACGAGGACTTCCCGCGCATCGTCAACGAAAGCTCGATCGCGCTGCAGGTGTGCATCGCGGGTAATCTGCGGACCACGTTCGTGGTCGCCGACCTGGTCAAAAAAATAGATCAGTTCGACCGCTTTCTGATCGCCACCGACACGCCGACGGGCAGCGGCATCATGCCGCTGGGCATGATGTACATGATCACCTATCTGGCGAGCATCAACGGCATGCCCGTCGAGTCCGCGATCGCCGCGGCCACGGGCAACAATGCGCGCGTTTACGGACTGAACTCGGGCTTTCTGCAAAAGGGCCGCGACGCCGACGTCGTCGTCATCGATTCATGCGTCGGCGGCTCCAAGGAGAATGCGCTCGACTCGCTGCGTAACGGGGACATCGTCGCCGTAGCCGCAGTCGTGACCGATGGCGTGCCGCGCTTCGTCGGCCGCAGCCGCAACACGCCCGCTCCGAACCGCAGCGTGCGCGTCACGACATGCCGTATACCGCAGGACTATTCGCTCCCTGCGCACTGAACGGGAGCGAGGCTTCAGCCGCACTTCGGCCGACTCGCCACGCGTGGTGCCGGGCAGTGTAAGCGCCGGCTTGGGCGCGGCCTTGTCGCCCCCCTCGGCGCCGCTACTCGCGTAGCGGTATCCCCTCCGCTGCTCGCCGAGGCCGGCGGCTGCGGAACTCACGCTCCAGTACCGTTCTCGCTCACACCATCGACGCGTACAGACCGTGCCTATGGCGTCACCGGTGTGGTTCGACAGTCCTCGCCGAAACCCCGCCCTCGTCTGCGCTGCTCGGGCGCCTCACAGGGGCGACAAGGCCGCGCCCAACCCGGCGCATTGGTTGGTGCGGCTGCTTCGCCGCCGGCTCAGCGGCGCACGCCGAGCAAGCGGCAGTGCGCTACGCAGTATGGGAACAACCCCACGTCGTATTGGAGCCGTCATCAGTTCCGACGAACTGCTGTTGGCCTCGAAGCGAATGTTGCAAGCTGCTCGAACGGTATATGCGAATCGAGGACGCTTACGGAAGACTAAAGCTACACCATCTGTAACCGATGTCCCCCGACGTTTTTGTTACCTATCTCCCCGGCCGGTCATTCATTAGTGGACGCGAACAACTACCGGAAAATGAAGCGAAATCACTTCCACTTCCTCAGCAGAACGTGGAGTTCGAGAAAGGTCTTGGCGGACGGCAGTTCCTGCTTGACCTTCTCAACATCGAACACGCCAGGCAGCGTGCGGCACAACTCTGCAACGCCAGATGCAGATCGCCAATCCTCGGGCCCCTCGTAGAAACTGAAGTAATGCTGTCCATCTTCAATCTCGATGTGCTCTTGAGCGACCTCTTCTACCACAGACAATGGAACACCGTGTCTCTCCGCCAGGGCTGCAGGTAGCAGAGTCAGCCAGTAGAACCCTGGAACATACTTCTGCGAGTCCCGGCCCACCCAACATTCGGTGGTGCCAACGCCAAGCTCGGAGACCACGCGATTGCGGTGCTCGCGTTCGTCTAGCGCACACGCAAACCCGAAGATCGGCTCAGCGCGAGCCATATGAATCAAGAACTGCTTGACCAGCATTGGCTGCACGTCAAAGAAGCAGTCGCACAGAGTCGATCTTCCGCGCGCTCGTCTGACACTGTAAGTGATCCCAGGAGCAAGAAGGAAGAAACCGGAGAGGCTCCTCGAAACGAAAGTAGAGAATCTGCCCTCGTCATCCACGAGGTTGGCAGCACTGCGCATGTTCTCGTCGTGGCCGAAGTGAATCGGTCGAAGTTTTGAGGGCAGCGTCGTGAACGCCTCGAGCAGTCGATGAATGTCATCCGCGAACTCAAGTCCTGCTTCTAGCATCTGCGCTCCATACGTAGATTGTCCAAGACCGATCTCTGTATTCTTATGGTCGAGTCATGTGCCTGGAATGCGGATTTCGAAGACGTACACGCCCACTCTTCGGACGCCTGCCGCTAGAGGTGCACCTGCCCGAGCGGGCGGGGGAAGCCCGCCGTAGCGGGTCTGGCGCACCGACAGATTAGGCAGTACGGTCACGATCAGGAAACTCGTTGTAAGTGATGCTCGGCCAGTTCGCTAATGAAGTCATAGCCCCAATAGCCTAGCACTGGTAGCGTGCCCCACTCATCGTCCCGGGCGGGACGCAGAGGTTCAGCGCCTCTGAGGATCATTGTGTCGGGCCCGCCGTGAGCGGAGAGAAGAATGGGCAACTCAATCGCGTCTGCCTCCAGGGGGCGTTCCCCGAGTACGGCTCCGCCAGTGTTCGTGATTGCCTTGATGTGCATGAAACCAAATGCAATGAATTCGGCACCGAGAGGTGTGTGGACATCAGGTGGCACGCGCCCTACCCATCGATGCAAGCCACCGAAGAATGCACGGGTCTTGACGGGGATTTATCGAGCGTTGAGTTCTAGCACTCGGCCGCAGCCAAAGCCGCCGCCACTCAGCGGAACGGCCCAGAACTGCCCGAGACGCAGGGCCTTCGTTGATTTTGGGCGCAGCGGATACGACATCGGCTGCCTAATCGGGATAGGAAGAAGCCTTACGGCCCCTCCCTCCTACACCACCGGACGTACGGATCACGTATCTGGCGGTTCGATGAATTGAATTCCTACCGTAGTGCAAGATTCGGCAGTCCAAATTTCGTGAAGAATGACAATGGCAGCGCGATCGTCAGCGCCAGCGTCTTCGACAGCCGCCATGGGTCAGATGCATGTCGCGAATACTGTAAACATGATCCACGCCAAAATTGTTGCATAGATCCAGGATGCCGGGCGGCATGTCGCATGCGCAAGCATGCGATCTCCGGCGCCGCCAGGTCGGGCGCGGGCTTGGCGCCCCTGTGAGGCGCTCGAGCAGCGAAGACCAGGACGGGGTTTCGGCGAGGACTGTCGAACCTCACCGGTGGCGCCATCGGCACGCTCTGTACGCGTCGATGGTGTAAGCGAGAATGACGCTGGTGCGTGAGTTCCGCAGCCGCCGGCCTGGGCGAGCAGCACAGGGTGTCCGCTACTCAGCGTAGCGAGTAGCGGCGCCGAAGGGGCGACAAGGCCGCGGCCGACCTGGCGGCCCACACACGGTGGCGCGGCCGCGGATCGAGCTTCAGTTCAAAGCGGCCGGATGCTATTTTCGGAAAATCGACTTCGGCAGCATCGCGTGTATGCCCTTGGTCCCGTCCACGACCTGCGTGACGTGGAGGTCCATCGCCGCGCTCATCAGCATGTAGGCGTCGTCGCGCGTCAGGCCTTTGGTCTCGACGATGAAATCCAGCATCTCTTTCACCGCGATCTTCGCCGCCTGATCCAGATCCTCGTGCAGGCCGATGGTCATGTAATGCGTGGGCGTCTCGCCGCGCGGCCAGCGGATGCGCTTGCCCTTGTGAAGCACGACCTGGACTTCGCCCCTGAGCGAGGTTTCCACGGCCGAGTGGCCGACTTCGCCATTGCCCTGCGCCGCATGACCGTCGCCGATCGACAGCAGCGCGCCGGGTGTGTGCACCGGGAGATAGAGAATGCTGCCGGCGCCCAGATCATGGTTGTCCATGTTGCCGCCGTGCACGCTCGGCACCTGGGCGGGGATGCGCCCGATCGCTGCCGGCGGCGCGACGCCGATGTCGCCCCAGAAGGGCTTGGTCAGCGGAACAACCACGCCCGGCGCGAAATCGAGCGTCTTGTTCGCCACGTCGAGCCACATGACGCGGTCGCGCGAGTACGGAAACTCCTCGGGTAGCGAGCCGCGATTGGGCCGGAAGCTCATGGCGGCGATCGGCAGCCAGAGCTCGACCTGCCGGATACGCACTTCGAGCATGTCGCCGATCTCGGCGCCTTTCACTTCGATCGGCCCGGTCAGCGAGTGATCGTAGCGCGCGTTGTCCTTGACGCCTTCGAACGCAGCATAGAGCTCGGCCGGAATCTTCTCCTTCGGCACGCCGAGACTTTCGAAGTAGCGCGGATTGCCGGTCGCGGTCCAGATGCGCACGACGTCGCCCGAATCGATGGTCAGCACCGGCTTCAGGCTCGCGTCGAAGAAGTTGCGATGCACCGTGGCAGGCGTGGGTTTGAGCTCGTGAATTTTCTCGGCGCCCTGGACACCGAACCCCGCGCCGAGCGCGATCACACCTGCGAGAATACGCAGCAGTCGTCCGTTCATTGTGACTCCCTTTTGTTGTTGGTTTATCCGGCAGTCCGCTAGACGAACGTCAACGGCCGCTAGCTTCGCATCCTACCGCACCAGCGGCACCCCGCAGCTCGACGCACCACGACGGGGCACGAAGTTGCGAGGCGCACAATCCGGTCGCCTGCTTTTCGCAGGATCTCCCCGACGCCCCCAGGAGCTCAGGGTTCGGGGCCGCTTTAAAGCTTCTCGACGAGCCAGTCGGCCATCACCGAACCCACCCGCGTGAGGTAATCCCGTTGACAGTGCTGCGCCCCGCCCTCCTCGGCATCGAAAATCCGCAGCGTCTTGTCTTTCGACCCGAGGGCGTCGAAGAGTCTGTGCGCGTCGGCGAGCGGCACCTGCTCGTCTTCGGTGCCGTGGGTGAGCAGGACCGGGCACCGAACCTGCTGCGCGACGCCGTCCAGGCGGAAGCCTTCGATTTTCTTCAGGGCGTCGTCGTAGTTCGTCGTGCCCGTCACCCATAGCAGGTGATGCGGCGGGACCGATAGCGAAGCGGTGCGCAGGCGCTCGATGCGGCGTCGCCAGGTCTCGTGGTAGTCCCACAGGGCGCCCCACACTACGCACGCCTTGAAGCGCGAGTCGTACGCGGCGCAGCGCGGCGCGAAGTAGCCGCCAAGACTCAATGCGACGATGCCGATGCGATTGGAGTCGACGTCGTTGCGAGTCTCGAGGTAATCGATCGCGGCGCTTCCCGCGATCTCGTAATCGTGGCGCAGCAGGAGATTCCGCAAGCGCAGCGCTTCACCGCTGCCGGGGCCGTCGACGATCAGCACCGAAATGCCGCGCCGCGTGATGTCGGTCACACCCCGGAAGAACTGCAGCTCTTTCTGCGTATCGAACCCCGGGAAGCGCACCACACACGGCGTGCGCGCAGCCGTCGTGTTCTCGGCGTGGACGAAGATCGCCGGGAACGCGCCGCCGTCGAAAGGCACATCGACGAGCTCGATCCGCGGCCTGTCGGTGAGCGCGGCGTAACGCGCGAAGCAGTCGAGCGACTGCGTGAAGACTTCGACCGCTGCGTCGTCCTTCGGCTGCCGGAAATGCTCGGCGTGCTGGTAGAGCGAGCACGCGCGCAGGTAGTTCGACGCGGCCGTCAGCTTGTGACCTTTCGTCTCGGCGTCCCGTGCGCGGCGGTGAAGCACGTCGCCCTCTTCGCGCATCACGCGGAACCACACGGCGTCGTCGCCGGCGTGCTCGCGGAGCTTGCGCCCCGCGCGGTCGACCTCGGCGATCTCGGGCCCGCCATAAGGCGCGGTGCTCAGGATCGCCATCATCTCGGCCGACCAGCGATAGTTGTCGGGGAAGTACATGAAATAGTTGGGCGCTTTTCGGGTCTCGGCCATGGTTGCTCTTTCGTCGTTGATCTATTGACCCTTCACACCGGCCGCCTCGACGGCCCGCTTCCACTTCACGAGCTCGGTGCGGATGTGCGCCGAGAATTGCTCGACCGAGCTGCCGACCGGAAACGCGCCCTGGCTCGACAGGAGCTTGTCGATCTCCGGGCTCTTCAGCGCGCTCGCGGTCTCCGTGTTGAGACGCCGCAATACGTCAGCGCTCGTCCCTGCCGGCGCGAAGAGGCCATACCACGAGCTCGCGTCGAAGCCTGTGACGCCGGCCTCGCTCATCGTCGGCACGCCCGGCAGCATCGGCATGCGCGCCTCGCTCCCGACCGCGAGCGCCTTCAGCCTGTGCGACTGGATGTGCGGCAGCAGGACCGGGATGCTGCTGAATATCGCCTGCACCTGGCCGCTCATGACATCCGTTACGGCGGGCGCCGTGCCCTTGTAGGGCACGTGAAGCATTTTGATGCCGGTGAGGCCCGCGAAGATCTCGGCCCCCAGATGCGTGCCGCTTCCGGTGCCCGCCGTACCGTAGCTGAGCTGGCCCGGCCTCGTCTTCGCGAAGGCGACGAACTGCGACACCGTAGCCACCGGCAACGACGGATGCACCACGAGCGCGATCGGCTGGGTTATGAGCTGCGTGATGGGGGCGAAGTCACGCAGGGTGTCGTACGGCGTCTTCGCTTCGAGCGCGGGGTTGATGACCATCGGTCCGGTCGTGCCGACGAGCAGCGTATAACCATCCGGCGGCGCTTTGGCGACCTGGCTCGCGCCGATCTGCCCGTCGGCGCCGGGGCGGTTGTCGATGATCACCGACTGGCCGAGCGCTGCGGTGAGCTTGGGCGAGATCGCGCGCGCGACGAGGTCGGAGCCTCCGCCCGCGGAGAAGGGAACGATGATGCGCACCGGTTTGGACGGGTACGTCTGCGCGCTGCAGACGGATGCATGCCAGGCGACTGCTGCCGCAAGGACGGTCGCGATGGAACGCCTTCGACGCCAGTGCAGGAATGGCGTGTTGTCGTTCTCCATGATTCCTCCCCGTTCGTTATGTGCTCGGTCTGCGCGTTCGAAGGACGCATGACCGACGTCTTCCCATTCGCTGATCATACCCGGCTCGAGCGCTCGCCCTCGCCGGCGATCATTCCAGGGGCCGGGCACGGCAAGCGCCTTACACCGGAAGCGCCAGATCGGGCGCGGCCTCGTCACCCCGGTCGGCGCCCTGCTCCAGGCGATTCCCCATCAGGCCGCTAGCGCTTCAGCAGGCGCTCAGACTCGGCGACGCCGTCTTCGCAGGGGGCGAACGTATACTGAAGCGGATCGGCCAGAGGAGAGAGCGTATGCACGCAGTCGTCCTGAGGGAATACGGCGGGCCCGAAAACCTGAAATGGGAAGAAGTTCCTGCGCCGGAGCCCAAGGCCGGTGAAGCGTTGATCCGTGTGGGCGCCGTGAGCGTCGACATCTATCAGTCGGTGCTGCGCCGCGGCGGCGCGGTCGGGGTCAAGCTGCCGCTCATCATGGGCAACGGCATTGCGGGTACGGTGAGCGCGCTGGGTGCGAATGCATCAGGTGTCGCGGTGGGCGAGCGCGTGGTCGTCTGCAACAACGTGAGCTGCGGCGACTGCCGGTACTGCCGCATGGGGCGCGACACGCTGTGCATCGGGCGTTTGATCCTCGGCGGACATCGCAACGGCGGCTATGCCGAGCTCGTCGCCGTGCCTGCGCGCGACTGCGTGCCGCTTCCCGAATCGATCTCGTTCGAGCAGGCGTGCCTGATACCGAACACGATCGGGCCGGTGCTCAAAGCGTGCTCGCGCCGGGCGGACATCAGCCCGGGCGAGAACGTGCTCGTCGTCGGCGCGGGCGGAGGGATGGGCATACACGCGGTCCAGGCGGCGCGCGCGTGCGGCGGGCGGGTGATCGCAGCGATGCGTTCGATGCGCATGGCCGACGCGGTGAAAGCGGCCGGCGCCGACGTCATCGTATCCACTGAAGAGCCGGACTGGAGCGAGCAGGTGCGCCGTCACACCGACGGCTGGGGCGCGCAAGCTGCGCTCGATTTCGTCGCGAACACGCAGACGCTCAAGGGCAGCCTCGATGCGCTCGCGCCCGCGGGAACACTCGTCATCATGGGCTACTTCCCCCGCGGCAGCGTGCTCGAGACACCCACATGGGTTTTCAGCGAGGAGCGCACCGTGACCGGAAACCGCTCGGCCGGCAGACGCGATATCGAGGACTCGATCGCGCTCGTCAAGGCCGGGCGTATCGAGCCGCTCATCGCGCGAGTCTTTCCTCTCAGAGACGCCGCGGCCGCGCACCAGGGCTTCGAGGCCGGGTGATTCGCCGGCCGCGCAGTGCTGGTTCCGTAGAGCGAAAATCGTGATCAATAACGAAGTGCGCCCCGGCATCAGGCACTAGCGCTTCGCCGGGTTGGAATCTGCCGAGCCCGTGTTGTTGTCAGCGGCTCCGCCCCTTCGCGTAACGTCGGCATCGCCAGGTGTCGCACCGATCGCTGCCCCTGCGCGCTCTCTGTTCTCACGCGCCTGCTGCACACAGAGCTCGCGCTCCGTGCCGGCGAGCCTGTCGCAGAGCTCGATCGCACCCTGAAGCGTCCCTGAGCCGCCCTGCCGCGGCGTCCCCGACTTGTCCGGCGGCGCGGTTTGTGCGGAGGCAGGCAGAGCGAACGCAAGCGTCACCGCTAATCCGAAGCATGCCGCTACGCTCCGCGCGCGGCGGATTACCGCGTCGTGTGAAAACCATTTTCTTCCGTAGATCGGGTATTGGTGGGTGGGCGAAACCATGCGGGCCTCCGCGCGCGAGTCAATGTACCGACCACGCAAACGCTGTGCCATGCAGTGTCGGGCTCACGCGCGCGCGAGAGAGCTGCGGCGCTGCACCCCGCCTGAACTTTCCGGCGCACGCCGTGCCGAAAAATCATCAGCCACTTTATGGGGGAGTATGGCCATGACGTTGTCACCGATTCGGACGAGTCTCGGTGTCGCACTGACTCTGTTCAATCTGGGCTGTCGGCAGGAGATGCCGAAGGCCCCGCCGTCGTCTCCGACGCCGACCACCGGGGCTCCGGCCGCCTCCGCGCCCCCCGCCGGCGCCCTCGCAGGAAGCTCACCCGCGACATCTGCGAGCCCGGCCGCAACTTCGTCTGCGTCAGCTCCGGCCGTCAGCAGCAGAACGGGCGCAAGCGCCCAAGACGCCATTATCACCGGCAGAGTCAAAGCCGAGGTGCTCAAAGCCAGCGATGGCAAAAGCATAGACATCAACATCGATACACAGGACGGTGTGGGGCATCTGACCGGCTTCGCGCCCAGCAACAGCGACATCGACAGCGCTGTGGAGATTGCGAGGCGGGTCGAGGGCGTGAAGGACGTGCGGCACAAACTTGCCGTCAAGCCAGGTTGAAACGGAGCCTGCGCCGCGACGGATCACGGCGTGTGCGCGTCAAGGCGTCGGCTTGATGAGGCCGAGCTCGATGAGGGCGGCGCGGTAAGTGTGGGCCTGTTCGTCCAGGAAGGCGCGAGTCCGGGCGCTGTCCAGGTAGGTATTGTCCCAGTCGTTGAACTCGAGCTCCTTCTTCCACTCGGCGCTTTTGACGAGGCGGCCAAAAGACTGGTCCCAGAAAGCCAGCTGCGCAGGCGTCATGTCGCGCGATCCGAGGAGCATGCGGTAGCTCGGCGCAAGCACGTCCAGACCCTGCTCTTTCCACGTCGGCACCTTCGCAAATACGCCGCCCTGACGCGTCGGCGAAGCAATACCCACCAGCCGCAATTTTCCGGACGCGAGCACCGGAACGAAAGTCGACGTCGGGGTCGCCACGACGTCGACGTGCCCGCCCATCAGCGCGGTCGCGGCCTCGATCGATGACTTGAAGATGACGACCTTCAGCTGCTTGATGTCGGCGCCGGCAGCCTTTGCGATTTGCGCGACGGCGATATGGTTCGCGTTCCCGCGGCTGGTCCCGAAAGCGAACGTCACGCCCGCGGGATTTTTCTTCAGCCGCTCGACGAGGTCCGCCCCGGATTTGATCGGCCCGTCAGCAGCCACCGCGAAGCCGACGTATTCGTTGTAAAGCACGTTCACGGCAGTGAAATCGGTGTAGTTGATCGGGCTCGTGCCGAGGAGCTGATTGGTGATCAGCGTGGGCGTCCCGGTCGCGAGATAGTGACCGTCGGCCTTGAACTGCTGGAGGTAGGCATAAGCGAGGTTGCCGCCGCCACCGCCCTTGTTGACGATGTTGATCGGCGTGGTGACGGCGCCCTCTTGCTGAAGGATCTTCTGGATGACGCGCGCTGTGCGGTCCTGTCCGCCGCCGGAGGTCGCAGGGATGATGAATTC
>JAQGMV010000135.1 GCA_028292225.1 Betaproteobacteria bacterium | reverse complement strand
ACGAATCCCAGCACCTCCTCTGCATGTCCCGGAACTTTCACGCCGCGCCATTCCTTGCGCAGCACGCCTTGCCCGTCGATCACGAAAGTGCTGCGCTCGATGCCACGCACCTTCTTGCCATACATGTTTTTCATTTTGATGACATCGAAGAGCTTGCACGCGATCTCATCGGTGTCGGACAGGAGGTCGAACGGAAAGCTCATCTTGGTGCGAAAGCTTTCGTGCGACTTCAGGCTGTCGCGCGAGATGCCGTAGACGTCGCAGCCGAGCTTCTGGAATTCGGGATGGAGATCGCGGAACTGCTGACCTTCGGTCGTGCAGCCCGGCGTGTTGTCCTTCGGATAGAAGTAGAAGACGACGGTGCGGCCTCTGGCGTCCGCGAGGCGGAAGGCCTTGCTCCCGGTGGCGGGAAGCTCCAACTCAGGCACAGGTTGATCTAGCATCTTCGTGGAAGTATGTTGAACGAAAGCGGCGGCGCATGCAAGAGAAGTCGATGCGTTTTTCAGGCGCGCGCAAGCAACTGCTCGATGACTTCGGCGGCGAGACTGGCAAACGCGGCGTCGCCCGCGTCGTGCATCGCAAAGCGAGGCGCGTGCTCGAGCGCCGGGTAGTGCTTGAGCGTGGAGCGTGTGTAAGCAGGATCGTAGTGGCGCACCAGCAGCTCTTCGACGAACGCGTCGCTCTTGCCTTCGCGCGCGAGCGCCTGCCATCTGTCGATCGTCTCGCGCCCATGCAGCGGGGTCAGGCATTCGATCTGTGCGATCAGCGCTTGCGGCTCAGCGATATAGTGCGTGTATTCCGATTTGAGCAGCGCGACCCGCACGTCGATCGGCGCGTCTAGCACCAGGCATTCGCTGCGCCACATCGCCTCGATCAGCGCTTCGGGGACTCGCAGCCGGCCGATTTTCTTGCTTTCTGCCTCGACCAATACCGGGCGGCTGCGATCGAAACGCCGAAGCTCGTGCCACACCAGGCTGTCGAACATCTTCTGCGAGGGCTGCGGCTCGCCGGGAAGGTTGCCGAGGATGGACCCGCGGTGCGCCGCGAGCGCTTCGAGATCGAGCACCTGCGCGCCGGCTGCATCGAGCGCGCGCAGCAGGCGGCTTTTTCCCGTGCCGGTCATCCCGCAGACGACACGCCAGCTGAACTGGTGCGGCAGTTGTGCCAGATCGGCCATCACCGCACGCCGATACGATTTGTAGCCGCCTTCGAGCTGACCGACCCGCCACCCGATCTGCGCGAGCACGTTTGCGAGCGAACCGCTTCTTCCGCCGCCGCGCCAGCAATAGACGAGCGGGCGCCACTCGCGGGGCCGGTCCTGAAAGCGCTCGCGCAAATGCCGCGAGATGTTCGCGCTGACCAGGGCGGCGCCGATTTTCTTCGCGTCGAAAGACGAGCTCTGCTTGTAGATCGTGCCGACGAGCGCGCGCTCGGCGTCGTCGAGCACCGGGCAGCTCAGTGCGCCGGGGATGTGATCATCAAAGTACTCGCCTTCGGAGCGCACGTCGATCACCTCGTCAAACTCGGACAGTTGTGCTACGGTTACCGTGATCGGTGCGGGCCCAGAGCGTTGCGGCGCCTTCGGGCGCGTATCGCGCGTTTCGTCACTTTCGTCGTTGCGCGTCGCCGCGTCTTCACTGCCTTGCTGTTTCACCATTTCCCAATTTTAAAGTAAATCATGAACGAGTCTGTTGAAGCGGGAGCCGTGCGGCTCACGCTGCTCTCGCACGGCGGCGGCTGAGGCTGCAAGCTGACGCCGGCGTTGCTGAGCGAAATTCTTTCCAAGTCGCCGATCGCGGCTGCGTTTCCCGATCTCCTGGTCGGGAACGAGAACGCGGACGACGCCGCGGTGTATCGCATCAACGATACCCAGGCGATCGTTGCGACCACCGATTTCTTCATGCCGATCGTCGACGATCCGTACGACTTCGGCCGCATCGCCGCGACCAATGCGATCTCCGACGTCTATGCGATGGGCGGCAAGCCTTTCATGGCGCTCGCGCTGCTCGGCATGCCGGTCGGAAAAGTCCCGGTCGAAGCGATCCAGCGCATCACCGCAGGCGGTCAGGCGGTGTGCGCGGCCGCGGGCATCCCCATCGCGGGCGGTCACTCGATCGATTCACCCGAGCCGATCTACGGCCTCGTCGCGCTCGGCCTCGTCCACCCGGATCGGGTCATGCGCAACGATCGTGCGCGCGCCGGAGACGTGTTGATCCTCGGCAAAGGCCTCGGCGTGGGCATCATGAGCGCGGCGCTGAAGAAAGGGGAGCTGCGCCCGAAAGCGTACGAGCAGATGATAGAGACGACGACCCAGCTGAACACCCCGGGGCCGGACCTGGCCGCAATGCCGGGGGTGCACGCCATGACCGACGTGACCGGTTTCGGTCTCCTCGGGCACCTCATGGAAGTGTGCCGCGGCTCAGGCCTGAAAGCGGAAATACGCTACGCCGAAATCCCCATTCTTTCGGCCGCCCGCCATCTGGCGGAGCAGGGCTATGTCACCGGCGCATCGGACCGCAACTGGGCGAGCTGCGAAGCGTGCGTGACCCTGCCGAACGACGCACCGCAATGGCATCGGAAGATGCTCACCGATCCGCAGACCAGCGGCGGACTGCTCGTCGCGTGCGGTCGCGAATCCGCTCAGGCGGTGCTCGATGTATTTCGGGCGCAGGGCTTTAAAAACGCGGCAGTGATCGGCGAGCTGCTTTCCGGGGAGCCGGGCATCACGGTGCGGTGACGCGCCGCTCGAGCGGCAGTGTTAAACGTTGAGTGTTTAGTGAGCCGCGTGGGGCACTAAACACTAAACACTGCCCTTTTTCCGCCGCAGCAGCGGCTGTAACCCTTTCCATATCGTCTCGAGCATCACCGCCTGTCCCTCACTCGTCGGGTGTACGCGGTCCGCCTGGAAGAACCGCGCATCATCGGAAAGACCTTCGAACAGAAACGGCACGAGCGCGATCTTCTTCGAGCGCGCGAGATCGGCATAGGCCTGCCGGAACTTTTCGGTGTAAGCCATGCCGTAATTGGGTGGCAAACGCATTC
>JAQGMV010000117.1 GCA_028292225.1 Betaproteobacteria bacterium | reverse complement strand
AAAACTTCGGCGACCAGAGCGCCGCTAACGCAGTCGCCGATTGTCAGAACAATCCGACGATCTTGCCGTCATCGGTGATATCGATCTTCTCGGCCGACGGCACTTTCGGCAGGCCCGGCATCGTCATGACGTCGCCGCAGACCATCACGACGAATTCGGCGCCGGCGGCGAGTCTGACTTCGCGGATGTTGACGACGTGCCCCGAAGGCGCGCCGCGCAGGGTCGGATCGGTCGAGAACGAGTACTGGGTCTTCGCGACGCACACCGGGTAGTGGCCGTAGCCGCCTTCCTGCAGGCGCTTGATCTGCCCGCGCACCTTCGCGTCCGCCGTGATGTCGGCCGCGCCGTAGATCTTGGTCGCGATGGTCTTGATCTTGTCCCAGAGCGGCAGGTCGTCTTCGTAGACGAACTTGAACTGGTTGTTGCCTTTCTCGATCAGGTCCACGACCGTGCGCGCGACATCGGCGGCGCCTTCGCCCCCGTCGGCCCAGTGTCTCGCGAGCAGCACCGGCACCTGATGAGGCGCCATCTTCTTCTTGAGCAGCTCGATCTCGGCGTCGGTGTCGAACTAGAAGTGGTTGATCGACACGACGCACGGCAGGCCGTAGTGATTGCGCACGTTGTTCACGTGGCGCTCGAGGTTCGTCACGCCTTTCTCCAGCGCGGCGAGGTTCTCCTTGTTCACTTCCTTCACGTCGACGCCGCCGTGGTATTTCAGCGCGCGTATGGTCGCGACGATCACCACCGCGTCGGGCCTCAGGCCCGACTTGCGGCACTTGATGTCGACGAACTTCTCGGCCCCGAGGTCGGCGCCGAATCCGGCTTCGGTCACGACGTAATCGGCGAGCTTCAACGCGGTCTTGGTCGCGATCACCGAGTTGCAGCCGTGCGCGATATTCGCGAACGGTCCGCCGTGGATGAATGCGGGATTGTTCTCGAGCGTCTGCACGAGGTTGGGCTTGAGCGCGTCCTTGAGCAACACCGTCATCGCGCCGTGGACCTTGAGGTCTTTCGCGAGCACCGGTTTCTGGTCGCGGGTGTATGCGACGACGATGTTGCCCAGGCGGTTCTTGAGATCCTTGATCGAAGTCGCGAGGCAGAAGATCGCCATCACCTCGGATGCCACGACGATGTCGAAACCGTCTTCGCGCGGGTAACCGTTGCCGGGACCGCCGAGCGAGGCGACGATCTGGCGCAGCGCGCGGTCGTTCATGTCGATCACGCGCTTCCACGCGATGCGGCGAACGTCGATGCCGAGCTCGTTGCCGTGGTGGATGTGGTTGTCGAGCGTGGCCGAAAGCAGGTTGTTCGCGAGCGCGATCGCGTTGAAGTCGCCGGTGAAGTGCAGGTTGATGTCTTCCATCGGCACGACCTGCGCGTATCCGCCGCCGGCGGCTCCGCCTTTCATTCCGAACACCGGGCCGAGCGAAGGCTCGCGCAGGCAGATCACCGCCTTCTTGCCGATCTTGTTCAGGGCATCGCCCAGGCCGACGGTCGTCGTGGTCTTGCCTTCACCCGCGGGCGTGGGGCTGATCGCGGTGACCAGGATCAGCTTGCCGTCCTTGCGACCGGCGAGACTGTCCATGTACTCGAGCGAGACCTTCGCCTTGTAGTGGCCGTAGGGCTCGAGCGCGTCTTCGGGAATCCCGAGCTTTTGCGCGATCGGGGTGATGCGCTGCATCTTCGCCTTCTGGGCGATTTCGATATCTGATAACGGCATGGGGGCAACCTTTCCGTGGAAACGTGAAACGTGGGAATCTTTTTTTTATCGGGCGGGGCGTTCAGCTCTCGAGCTCGGCGAGGGCCTGGCCTCCGCCGTAGGTCGAGCGCGGGGTGAGCTCGCCGCCGCGCGTGACTTTCACTGCGCAGTACTTGAACTCAGGGATCTTGCCGAACGGGTCGAGCGCGGGGTTGGTCAGCAGATTGGCCGCGGCCTCGTAGAAGCAGAACGGGACGAACACCGCACCTCGCGGGGTGCCGTCGTCCGAGCGCGCATAGAGCGAGATGATGCCCCGCCGGGACGCGATGCTGATGACGTCGCCGGCGCGGGCGCCCAGTGCGTCGAGGTCGAGCGGATGGATGAGCGCGGTCGGATCGGGCTCGATCGCATCGAGCACCGACGCGCGGCGAGTCATCGCACCCGTGTGCCAGTGCTCGAGCTGCCGGCCGGTGATGAGGACGAACGGGTATTCGGTGTCGGGACGCTCGGCGGCCGGGATGATGTCGGCCGGAACGAATTTCGCGCGCCCGGTCGCGGTGGGGAAGCGCTCGGTGAAGACGACCGGCTGTCCCGGATCGCCTTCCTGCTCGCACGGATAGGTGACCGAGCTTTCCGCTTCCAGACGCTCCCATGTGATGCCGGCGATCGAATCCATCGCTTTGCGCATCTCGTTGAAGACATCTTTCGGACCGTCGTAATTCCAGTCGAGGCCCATGCGGCGCGCGATCTCCTGGATAATCCAGAGATCAGGCTTTACGTCGCCGGGCGCGTCGAGCGCTTTGCGCCCGAGCTGCACCATGCGGTCGGTGTTGGTGACGGTGCCGTCTTTCTCGGGCCACGCGGTCGCCGGAAGGACGACGTCGGCGTGGTAGCACGTCTCGGTGAGGAAGATCTCCTGCACGACGAGACAGTCGAGCTTCGCAAGCGCCTCGCGCGCGTGGTGCGCGTCGGGATCGGACATCGCAGGGTTCTCGCCCATGATGTACATGCCGCGGATGTTGCCGGCGATCACCTCCCCCATGATCTCGACCACGGTCAGCCCGGGCTTCGGATCGAGCTTCGCCTTCCACAGCGACTCGAAACGCGCGCGGGCCTCCGGGTTGTCGACGCGCCGGTAGTCCGGGAACATCATCGGGATGAGGCCCGAGTCCGATGCGCCCTGCACGTTGTTCTGGCCGCGCAACGGATGAAGCCCGCTGCCGGGGCGCCCGACCTGGCCGGTCATGAGACACAGCGCGATGAGGCAGCGCGCGTTGTCGGTGCCGTGCACGTGCTGCGAGATGCCCATGCCCCACAGGATCATCGAGGCT
>JAQGMV010000112.1 GCA_028292225.1 Betaproteobacteria bacterium | reverse complement strand
TACCCCTCATCGCTGCCTTGATCCAAAGCAGATGTTCGAACCGTTCCAGGACAGGCAGCAGCGGCAGCAACAGGAAGAACGCCGGTGCGAAAATGCAGAGCGCGCTCACGAGCGAACCGCTCAGGCCCGCGACTTTGTAACCCACGTAAGCCGCGATCATCAATGTCGGCCCGGGAGTCAGCTGACCGAGGGCGAGCCCGTCGAGAAATTCGCGGGGCGTAAGCCAGTGCATCTGATTGACGACGTGTTCCTGCACGAACGCCAGGATGGCAATCCCGCCGCCGAAGGTCAGCGCGCTGACCTTCAGAAACAAAGCGGCGAGTTGCCAAAGCGATGGGCTGACGGCCCCCCCGGGCGCGGGCGCGTCAGGCTGCGAGACCGATCCCATGACGAGCGGCAGCAAGAGCTGTATCGAAGCCGCCAGGGCCACGACCGCCATCGCCGCCACGAGTCCATGTACGCGTGAGTCGTACAACGCAACCCCGGCGCATGCGGCGAGAAGCAGGATCGTGGCGATGCCGACGGGGGTGATCGCGGCAAGGATCGCCGCCACGACCGCAATTGCGATCGGCGCCGGGCCGTTCAAGGCCGATTTTCCGAGTCGATAAACGGCCGCAGCAAAAATGCCCAGAACCACCGCGCCTATCCCATGGAGCGCGTCGCGGACCACGCCTACGGTACCGTATGCCGAATACAGCAGCGTCAGCCCGAGCAGTATGAAAAAAGCAGGCAGCATGAAGCAAAGCCCGGCGAGCACGCCGCCTCGCCAGCCGGCGCGATCGTATCCGACGAATATGGCGAGCTGAACTGCGGGAGGCCCCGGAAGCATGCTGACCAGCGCGATACCGTCCAGGTATCGCTCGTTGGTAAGCCATCCCCGCTTTTCCGCGATCTCTGCGTGCATGATGCCCATCATGGCGCCGCCGCCATAACTGATCGCCCCGAGCTTGAGGAAAACCGCGGCGATCTCTTTCCAGCATTCTCGAAAGGGATCAGTCATACGGATGCGTGCCGGAGAAACCGGCGCTTGGCGGGATGGTGGGACGCCGTCGAGAGACGCTCATGTTTAGACTCCGCTACCGCTAGGCTCGACACGAATGGTTTAGAGATTTTGCACCAAACAGCTGGTACGGCCCGGATAGCAGACCTTGCCGATCAGAACGTCTGCACCTCGCGGGTCGTCGGCTCGGTGTGGCCGCCCTCCATCACCATGATCCGGTTTCGATGCGGGTCGCCGCAGACGATGATGTGCAGCACGTCGGGACTCGAAAGCACGCGCACCTGATCGTTCGGATCGCCCATGAATTCCCGCGGGTACACACCCGCTTCGGCACGCTCGCGCGCAGTCGTTCGCATCGTGGCGGTGTATCGCAGGACCCAGTCGAAATCCGCCAGCCGCATCGTCGCGTGCTCGTGGATCCATGTTTTCACGTCGCGCTTCGAGTAACCCGCAGCGGCGAGCGACCGCGCGACCGGCGGCGACATGAGCACCGTGATCATCACCTTCTCCGCATCGGCGCCGATCGCAGGGAAATTGAACAGGCGCGTTTTCCCGGTGACTTCCTTGCTGATGAGCTGGAGCGCGGTCAGCGCCCCGCTCTGATCGGCAGTCTCGTACGGACTCGGCGAGGCGCCCCAGTTGTTGGTCACACCGATCGTGACCGTGTTGGCATCGCGCGTGTATCCCTGGTCGACGTGTAACGGATCCCAGGGGCTGTCCTCGGCTTCCGCGAGCGCGAATGCGAGCGGATAGCCGAACGTTCCCATATAGCTCGCCCCGGGACGAAAGCCTGCGATGTTGCGCACGATGAGCCCGATCGCGCGCCCGAGCGCGGGATTGGCACCTCTGGAGACGAGCTGAGGGCCGCTCTCGATCCCGAGCGTCTTCGCGATCGGACCGCCCACGAGTACGTAGGGCACGATTCCCGAAGAGCTTCCGACGTTGTTCAGACTGCAGCGGTCGTCACCCAGCGCCTCGACTGCTGCGATCAGCAGCGGCATGAGCTCAGGCGCGCAACCCGCCATGACTGCGTTCACCGCGATGTTCCAGGGCGTTGCGGCCAGGTTCGCAGACGGCAGTACAGCGATCGTCTCTTCGGGCAAGCGCCGGGTATGGGCGAGGAATTGCTCGACGCGCTCGACCGTGGGCGGCACGATCGGCAGGCCATCGCTCCACTCCTTGGAGTGAAAGTAGCGATTCACCTCGTCATAGGTCCCGCTGAACGCAATGCCGCGCTCGCCGGCGGTGCCGGTCCCTGCCGCACCGCCGAGCGCAGCGTCTCCGGCCGTGAGCGCTTCGACGATCCGGTCGATCAGCCCTCCCTCGATGTTCTGCGCAATCTTCTGCGCGTCGTGTATGCCGACAGGCCCGGGGTATTCGGCGATCGCGAGATCGTCCACGCCTGCGGCCTTGCCGGTAAAGCGCGCGAGCGCCGAGAATCCTTTGGTGGTGACGACCACGCTCGGGATGCCGACTTTCTCAGTCTCTGAAGCCGGCCGCGCCGCGGCCGGAGCGCAGGTGCCTCAGGCGCCGTTGCCGGAGATGACGGCGTCGCAACCCTTTTCCTTCGCAAGCTGTGCGATCTCGCGGGCGAGCTCACGCTGGCGTGCCGGATTGTCGCTGCCGGGCGCGTGGGGGAATGCGGTGTAGGGGATGACCTCGAGATCCGGGTAGCGCGCCTGGAGCAGCTTACGAATGACCGGGAACGTCACGTCCCCTTTGAACACGCCGTTCCAGACTTCGCATACGGTCTTGCCGCGCAGGGTGTCGAGCCGCGGGGCGGCGCTGGCTCGCTTGACGGTATCGAGCCCGAGCGGGCTCACGACATCCAGTTTTTCCATCATGTCTTCCTTCTATTGCAGCGTGAGGTTGAGCTCGCGCACGAGCTTCGTCCATTTATCGGTGTCGGTCCTGATGAACCGCGCGAACTCGGCGGGTGTGCTGGCGACCGGATCGAGGCCGAGCGTGTGGAATCGCTCGGCGACCACCGGCAGCTTCATCAGCTTCGCGGTTTCCGCCTGCACGCGATTGATCGCTTCGACCGGCGTGCCGGCGGGAGCGAGCAGCCCCGCAAGCCCTGCCGCGGAAAAGCCCGGATAACCCATCTCCGCGATCGTGGGCACGTCGGGCACGCTCACCGATCGCTGCGCGCTGGAGACGCCGAGCGCGCGCAGCCGCCCCGCTTTCACGTACGGCAGCGCCGACGGAATCGTGTTGAAGGACACCATGACCTCGCCTGCCAGGAGCGCACCGGCTGACAGGCCGCCGCTCTTGTAAGGCACGTGCGTGAGCTCGATGCGCGCAGTCCGGGCGAGCAGCTCCATGCCGAGGTGCGAGCTCGCGCCCTGGCCGCCTGACCCGTAGTTGATCTGCCGCGGCTGCTTTTTGGCGAGCTGCACGAAATCGGGAAACCGCTTCACCGGGAGCGAAGGATGCACGACGAGCAGGTTCGGGAGCGTCGCGACCAGGCTGATCGGCGCGAAGTCCCGGATCGAATCGTAAGGAAGCCTGGGATACAACCCGGGATTCACCGTGTGTCCCGAGTTGACCATCAGCAAGGTGTAGCCGTCAGCGGAGGCTTTCGCGGCGATCTCGGTGCCGACCACACCGTTGGCGCCCGGACGGTTCTCGATGATGACCCGCTGGCGCAGACCTTCGGACAGCTCCTGCACGATCGCCCGCGCGGTGACATCGGTGCCGCCGCCGGGCGCGAAGCCGACGATCATGCGCACCGGCTTCACGGGATAAGTCTGTGCCGGCGCGCCGGCCGCGCAGGACATCGCTACTGCGCATAAGGCCGCATGCACGCGAAACATGGATTTTTCCTCAGTCTTGTTTGCGCCGAGGGTACCACGACGAACAAAGCATCGATGAGGCGCTATTGCAGGAATCCGCTCTTCACGTCGTCGTGCGACAAGAGGCGTATCGGCACGGGATCGACCTTCCAGATGTCATCGCAGTACTGGCGTATGGTGCGGTCGGAAGAGAACTTTCCGCAGCGCGCCGCGTTGAGGATAGCCATGCGGGTCCAGCGTTCGGTATCGCGATAGGCCTGCGTCACGTCGTCCTGGCAGGCCTCGTAGAGCTCGAAGTCCGCGAGCACGAGATAGGGATCGCTGTGCAGCAGGTTGTCGACGAGGGGCCGGAACAACGCGGGGTCCCCGTGCGAGAAGAATCCCGAACCTATGAGATCGATCGCCTCGCGCAGCACCGGATTGGCGAGATAGCGCTCCATCGGCCGATAACCTCGTGCCTTGACGCTTGCGACCTCGGGCGCGGTGAGCCCGAACAGGAAGAAGTTTTCGGCGCCGACTTCGTCGCGGATCTCGATGTTGGCCCCGTCGAGCGTGCCGATCGTAAGCGCGCCGTTCAGCGAGAACTTCATGTTGCCCGTGCCGGACGCCTCTTTGCCCGCAGTGGAGATCTGCTCGGAGAGATCCGCCGCAGGGTAGACACGCTGGCCGCTGCTCACGTTGTAGTTCGGCAGGAAAACCACCCGCAGATGATTGCGCGCCTCGCGGTCACGCTCCAGCACTTCTCCGACCGCGTTGATCAGCTTGATGATGAGCTTCGCGAACATGTAGGCCGGCGCGGCCTTGCCGCCGAAAATGAAAGTGCGAGGCGACCTGTCGCCGCGAGCGCCGGATTTGAGACGGATGTATTCGGCGATCACGTGCAGGATGTTCAGGTGCTGGCGTTTGTACTCGTGGATGCGCTTGACCTGAACGTCGAACATCGATTGCGGGTCGACGGCGATTCCGGTGCGCTGCCTGACGAACACCGCGAATTCATCCTTGTTGGCGCGCTTTACATGCCTCCACCGTTCGCCGAAACCCCTGTCCTGCGCCAGCGGCTCGAGGCGCTTGAGCTCGTCCAGGTGGGTGATCCAATCCTCCCCGATCGCGTCGCTGATCAACGCGGAGAGGCGCGGATTGCTGAGTGCGATCCAGCGCCGGGGCGTGACGCCGTTGGTCTTGTTGCGAAACTTCTCGGGCCACAACGCATGAAAATCGCGCAGCACGTCCTGTTTCAACAGCTCCGAATGCAGCTCGGCGACACCGTTGATCGCGTGGGACCCGACGCATGCCAGATGCGCCATGCGCACGTAGCGCTCTCCGCTTTCATCGATCAGCGACAAGCGCGCGATCCGCTGATCGTCGCCCCAGAATCGAAGGCGAACCTCGTCGAGAAACCGGGCGTTGATCTCACAGATGATCTCCAGATGCCTCGGCAGCAGCCTCGCCAGCATGTGCAGAGGCCAGCACTCGAGCGCCTCGGGCATCAGAGTGTGATTGGTGTAACCGAAGGTCCGGCGCGTAATGCTCCACGCCTCGTCCCAGGCGACGCCGTGGTCGTCCACGAGCAGGCGCATGAGCTCCGGCACGGCGATCGCCGGGTGGGTGTCGTTGAGCTGCACGGCGAACTTCTCGTGGAAACGCTCGATCGGGATTCTCTGCCCGCGCATGATGCGCAACATGTCCTGCAGCGAGCACGAGACGAAGAAGTACTGCTGTTCCAGCCGCAGCTCCTTACCCTTGATCGCTTCGTCGTTGGGATACAGAACCTTGGTCAGGTTCTCCGACACGACCTTGTGATTGACCGCACCGTAATAATCGCCCCGATTGAATACGGCGAAGTCGAACGATTCGGCCGCCTCTGCGCGCCATAAGCGCAGCGTGTTCGCGGTGTTGTTGTGATACCCGAGAACCGGCGTGTCGTACGGCACGCCCATGACGACGCGCTCGGGGAGCCAGCGCACGTGCAGCCGGCCGTGCTCGTCGGTCCAGCGCTCGGTATGGCCGCCGAGTTTGACTTCGACCGCCCACTCGGGCCGCGCGACGTCCCACGGCGTGCCGTATCGCAGCCATTTATCGGTGCGCTCCACCTGCCAGCCGTCGATGATCTCCTGCTCGAAGATGCCGTACTCGTAGCGGATGCCGTAACCCATCGCCGGAATCTCGAGCGTCGCCATCGAATCGAGGAAGCACGCAGCCAGCCGACCCAGACCTCCGTTGCCGAGGCCGGGCTCGTCCTCTTCCTGAAGCAACCCGTCGAAGTCCAGGCCCAGCTCGGTGATGGCCTGCTGAACCTCTGCGTAGATCCCGAGATTGACGAGGTTGTTGCCCAGATGCGGACCGATCAGAAATTCAGCGGACAGGTACGCGACCGTTCGCGAACGCTGTTCGGTGTACGCGGCAGCCGTGCTCACCCAGCGTTGCAGCAGGCGGTCGCGCACGACATAAGCCAGCGCCAGGTAATAGTCGCGTTTGGTCGCCAGCGCCGGAAACTTGCCCTGCATGTAGAACAGACTGTCGAGGAAAGCGCGCTTGAGCGCCTCCTTGCGGAGTCCGGTGCGGTGGTCTTCGGGACCCACGGTCTGAGGTGTATCGACCGGTTTATTCATCGTGATCATCTCGGGCATCGATAGAGCGTGTCACGCGCGCAAAATCTGTGCACGCCATCGGCACGCGGGGCTAAAGCAATGCGATCATCTCAAGCCCCGGAAAGTTCAGGCGATTTGCCGGTGGGGGATCGATCGACGGCAGTCGATCGGCTCGCCGATCGCCAGTACAAGCACTCTCACAGAGCACAACACCGAGTGAACGCCTGAATACGGTGCGCCCTGGGCAGTGGGTGATCGGAATCCGGCATCGGTACGTACGGGTCGGTCGAGGCACAGGCGGTTCCTACCCCATCCGGCCGTGTTTGTGACTGAGGCTACCATGACGGGACGGCCACGAACCACGCGGATCCCATCCCCGGGATTCACTTTATCGGCTTCTTATACAATCGCGCTCTTATACGAATGCTCGACGAGCCGACGCTCGGAGCGCCGGTCTTTTGAAAACCACAGATACTGAAACCCAAATTGTCGCTGCGGTCGCCACCGATGCCCAGCTTGGCGCGCAGGATCGCGCCGTGCTGACCATCCAGGCGCTCCCGGCGCCGCCCCGACCGGTCCGAGGCGGTTTCAGGCTGCTGCGCTATTTCTCGGTGGCCAGTCTCATCGCAATCGTTCTCGCCGCGGGCGGGCTGGGCTTCTTCTTCCGCCAGAGCGCCCTGAAGCAACTCATCAAGGTCGGCGAAGACAACAACATCAGCCTCGCGAGAGCGTTCTCCAATGCGCTCAGACCGCACTACATCCCGCTGATCGAAGCCGCGCAAAAATCGGGCGCCGCGCCGGTCAAGGCGAATCCGCAGGTTGCGACGCTGCATCAGGCTGTGCTCGATGCCGTGCGACAAACCCACGTGGTCAAAGTAAGAATTTACGACCCGAGCGGCCGCACGATCTATTCCAGCGATCCGCAGCAGATCGGCGAGATCGACAGCGCCGATCCGGGGTTCGTGGCCGCGCGTGCGGGAGCCGTGAAAACCGCCTTGTACCAGCGCGACTCGTTCGATGCGTTCGGGCAGACGCTAACTGACCGCAGCCTGCTCGCGACGCATGTTCCAGTTCGGGGATCAGGGGCAAGGGAGCTCGATGCCGTCTTCGAGCTGTACGCCGACGTGACGCCGTTCTTCGACGAGATCAGGCGCACCCAGCGGGATATCCGCTTCGGCACCGCGACCGTGCTGATACTGCTGTACGGCGCTTTGTTCTTCATCGTGAAGCGGGCCGACGGCGTCATCAAGAGCCAGGAACTGCGGCGTCAGCACGACGAGGAGACGATCCTGCACCTCGCGCACCACGACACGCTGACGGGGCTGCCCAACCGTAAGCTCTTCAGCGACCGGCTCTCGCTCACCCTCGCGCGCGTGAAGCGCAGCGGCCATATGGCGGCGCTGATGTTCATCGATCTCGACTGCTTCAAGGCAATCAACGACTCGATGGGACATGCCGCGGGTGACAGAGTGCTGCAAGCCGCGGGTAAGCTCCTGCGCGGCTCGCTGCGCGACGTGGACACGGTCGCGCGCCTAGGCGGCGACGAGTTCACGATCATCCTGGACGACGTCGTCGACGTCGAGCACGTCGCGACCGTCGCGCAGAAGATCAAGGCCGCGTTCGCCGCAGCGCTGACGACAGAAGATGGAGTCGAGATTTTCATCTCGCCGAGCATCGGGATCGCGCTCTGCCCGATAGATGCAGACAGCGTCGAGGCGCTCGTGGACGCGGCCGACGCCGCCATGTACGACGCGAAGGCTGCGGGACGCAACACCTACAGGTTCTATACCCCCGATCCGAAGACACGAGCTTCGGCGTAAGCGCGCCGGAGCTCGTGTCATCGCCTGTCGCTCGTTACGGCCTCATTCCCACAATCGCTCAGGCAGCGGGAGCCCGGCCAGGTCCGCCGGTGTGAGCGGCTTGTCCGGTTGTATACCCATGCGCTCCAGGACCGCGACCAGTTGCCTGCAATGTTGAGCGGAGTGCCACGTCACGCGCTCGAACACCCGGTGCGCGACGGTGTCGCCGTAATACGTCTTGAGCACGCGTGAGAGCTCGCGGTCCTCGAGACCTGCCCACCAGGCTTCGTAGCGCTTCCAGACGCTCTCGCCGTAACGCGCGATGTCGTCGCCTGTGCGCATCGATTCGGGCGGCTCGTTGTCGGCGATCTTCACCGAGTACTCCGCGCCGTCCCACGTTTCCAGGAACGATTCGCCGATCCGGAAGACGTGATAGCACAGCGTCCTGATCGGACGCGGCCGGTTCGGGATGACAGGCTCGCCGAAGCGCTCCGGCGGAAACTGCCGCGCGAAACGCTGCCCCGCGGCAAAGACCATCTCGTACTTCCTGTAGAGCTGCTCGGGCGTGAGCCTGGCGATAGTCGCCGGATCCATGCCGATGAACTTCACGAACGGATCGAGCATCTGCCCGAACGCGTACTTGTCGCCTTTCGTCAGCACGGGCACTTTGCGCAACCCGAACTTCTCGAACAGCAACTCCCGGCCGCCGGCGTCGTTGAGGACGTCGACGACCACAAAATCGATACCGCTTTTCGAAAGAAACTCTTTCGTTCTGAGGCAGCTACTTCATCCGGGCTGGGTGAAGTACATGTATTTGTCAGGATGGATTTCCATGTTTCATCTCCGTTTCGTGTATGCAGGGCACTGGCGGCCCTATTCTAGTTGAGACGGAGGCATCGCCCCATGGTGCGTTTGGAGAAGCGCGGGATTAACATCGTCCCTGGCATCGGGTAACCGGGAGGAGGCCCTCGTCATGCGTACGTTGCCGGCAGCGATCGTCGCGAGCGTCACCGCACTCGGGCTTGCCGTCGCCGCGCCGGGCGTCGCCCAGACGCAGCCGAAGTACCCGACCAAGCCCCTGCGCATCGTCGTCGGCTTCTCCCCCGGCAGCGCGACCGACATCACCGCGCGGATGATCGCGCCGAAGCTGAGTGAAATGTGGGGACAGCCGATCATCATCGACAATCGGTCGGGCGCCGGCAGCACCCTCGCCTCCGCGATGGTCGCCAAGGCAAACCCCGACGGCCACACCCTGCTGCTGATCTCCTCGTCTTTCGCGATCACCGCGGTCCTGCAGAAGAACCTGCCGTACGACCCGCTGAAGGATTTCAGCGGCATCACCCAGATCGGCGCGTCGACGAGCGCGCTCACGGTTGCACCCTCGGTCGGGGTCAAATCGGTGAAGGAGCTCATCGCGCTCGCGCAGGAGCGGCCGGACAAGCTCTTTTTCGGCTCGGCCGGCAACGGCAGCGGAATCCACATGACGACCGAGCGATTCAACATGGTCGCCGGAATCAAAGTGACTCATGTGCCGTTCAGGGGCCAGCCCGAAATGCTCGTCGACATGCTCGCCGGTCGCATTCAATACGGCATCCCGGGTCTCGGACCCGCGCTGCCTTTCATCAGGGACGGCCGTTTGCTCGCGCTGGCCGTGGTCAACCAGAAGCGCTCACCGCTGCTGCCGAACATACCCACGATGGTGGAGGCCCTTCCCGGGTTCGAGAGAGACGCGACCCACGGCCTCCTCGCGCCGGCACGCACCCCGCGGCCTATCCTGCACAGGATCAGCAACGACGTCGCGCGCGTGCTCGATCAGGCCGACGTGAGGGAGCGCATGCAGGCAATCGCGTTCGAGCCCGCGCCGACGACTCCGGAGGAATACGACCGGATCATCCGGAATCAGATGGAGATTTTCTCGAAGGTGGCCAAAGCGGCGGGGCTGCTTGCGAACTGACGGCCTCGCCGCGATCTTCAGGATCAGTCTGGCCGGGTTTTTGGCCGGGTTTCATATCCGGGTTCTACATTGACTACAGGGACTTACCAGACGCGCCTGCTGCTCACACCGCGTATCCCTGGCCGGATGTAGTGCAGGCAGACCTACGGCTGCTCGAACTACACCGACATGACGGCCGGGTGGACCCGAATCGGCTGCGCCCACCCCGGATACTTTCGCTTGACCTCATCGTGCAGCGGCGCCGCCGTTTCCCTGGCGGATTTTCCTTCGTGCTTGAAACAAGCGCCGGCCCTGTGTGTAGGCGCCTATGTGCGGGAGTTGAAGGCGGAGAGCCGTCGATTCTTTAGGATGCCTCGTGTTCAGCATGTCAGCCTCCGTTGCGTGAATGCTAAACGAGCTGCGCCTTCAGGCGCTCGGGGGTGAACGGCGCTTGACGCAGCCGGACTCCGGTCGCGTCGAAGATGGCGTTCGCGAGCGCGCCCGCGAGCGGCCGGCACACCGCCTCGCCCGCGCCTGCGGGCGGAAGCTCCGGATGGTCGAGCAGCACGATGTCGATCGCCTCCGGCGCATCCTTGATGTCGAGGATCGGATAAGTGTTCCAGTCGACGCTGGTCACGTTCCTGTTGTCGAATTTCACTTCCTCGTACAGCGAGCGGCTCGTGGTCTGGACGACCTGCGCTTCGATGACCTGACGCAGCAGATCGGGCGCGACCACCTGGCCGCAATCGTGCGCGACGACGAAGCGCCTCGCCCAGATCTTCGAAGTCTTGCGGTTCACTTCGACTTCGGCAATGACGGCGACCCGCGTCGCGCCGCGCACCGCGTAACCGATGCCCTGCCCCGTCAGCACGTCGCCTTTCGAATCCTTGCGCGCGCCGATGCGCGGTTTCCAGCCCGCCTTCTCGACCGCCGCCTTGATCAGCGCGAGATCGCGTGCGTCGCTGAGGTAACGCAGCCTGAACTCGACCGGATCGGTACCGGTCGCGAGCGCGAGCTCGTCCATGAAGGACTCCACCGCGAAATGAATCTGCGTCCCGCTCGGATCGCGCATGTGCGATGTGCGCAGCGGCGAGGCGCGTTCGAGCAGCGGCGCTATCGTTTCGGAAGCCTTGCGGCGGGAGGCGAAGGAATACGATTCGGTCGGCGGACCGAAAAGCCATACCGGTTTCAGCGGGTAGTCGAGGAGCTGGCCCGCCAGGGTCCGCTCGGGCGCCCCCTCATCGCGAAAGAATTCCTGCCGGGAGAATGCCTTGCTTTCGAACTGCCATGCGATGACCCTGCCGTCCTTGTCGATCGCGGCGCGCGAGGTGTGCACCGAGGCCGGCGCCTTCGGATCCCAGCCGATGCCTTCGTAGCGCATGCCCTGGACGCGCACGGGCTTGCCGAAAGCGCGCGAGAGCACGACGGCGTCCATGACCGAGTCGCCCGCGTCGTTGCGGCCATACGAGCCGGGGCCCGTCATCGAAATGACCTTCACCTTTTCGACCGGCAGATCGAGCAGCAGCGCGACACCGTCGCGGCAGTGGTGCGGCTTCTGAGAACCGGTCCAAACCGTCGCCGAGCCCTTGCGAACATCGGCGACACCGCACGCGGGCGCCATCGGCGCGTGCGAATGAAACGGCCACTCGTAAGTCGCTTCGACTATCTTCGCGGCGCTCGCGAAAGCAGCGTCCACGTCTCCGACGTTGACCTCCTGATTGCGCCGGGTCACTGCGGCTTTGCGGATGTGATCGTAGAGGTCCTTCTGATCGGGGAACGCCGCTTTGGCATCGGACCACGTCACCTTGAGCGCCCGCGCCGCGCGGATCGCGTCCCATTCCTTCGGCGCGACAAGACCGATGTAACCCTTCTGCCGGAACACCCGCACACCCGGAATGCCTTTTACGGACGACTCGTCCACCGCGATCGGCACCGTGCCCGCGACGGGCGGCCGGATCATGCGTCCGTGGAGCATGCCGGGCATGCGCACGTCGGCCATATACTCCATCTTGCCGAGCACTTTCGGCGCGATGTCCCGGCGCGGTGTACCCGGCTTGCCGATGGTCTTGTATTCGCTGGGCGACTTGAGCTTCGCTTTGCCTTTGACGAGGAGCTCGTTGCCGTAATGCTTGTTCCAGTCGAGCTGCACGTCGAAGTGCCTGCCACCGATGAGCTCGCCGTAGGTAACCTTCTTCGCAGGGTCGGTCTTGTCGCTGACCACACCGTCGACGACGGTCAACCGATCCAGCGGCACGGCGAGTTTTTCGGATGCCATGCCGAGCAGCGCGTAGCGCGCTTCGGCGGCGGCGTTGCGCAACGCCGCGCCCGCTCTCCAGACACCGGTGGAGCCCGAGGCGCCGCCCTGATCGACCGTCTGGTCGGTGTGGCCCTGAACCATGCTCACACGCTCGGGCGGCAGGTCGAGCTCCTCGGCGATGAGCTTGATCCAGCCGATGTCGGTGCCCTGGCCCATGTCGACCTTGCCGACCCAGCCCACGGCGCTGCCGTCCTGGTTGATGCTGATGTAGCTCGAGAGGTCCTCCGGCTTGAGCTCGAGACGCGAAGCCTTGGTCAGGCTCGACGCCCGCGCGGCTTTGACACCCGGCACCGACACGGAGACCACGAGCGCGCCGGCGCTCTTCATGAAATCACGGCGGTCGATTTTGATGGTCATCGCGCGCTCCCCTATACCTGGGCCGCACGCTTGACCGCGCGCAGGATGCTCAAATGCGTTCCGCAGCGGCACTTCAGGCCCGTCAAGGCATCGCGTATCTCTGCGTCGGTCGGATGCGGCGTCCTGTCGAGCAGGGCGACGCTCGTCATGATCCAGCCGTTGAGGCAGTAGCCGCATTGCGGCACCTGCTCCGCGATGAAAGCCGCCTGGACCTTGTGAGGTTTTTCGGGCGTGCCGATGCCCGTCAGCGTCGTGATCTTCGACGTGCCGACGGCGCCGACCGGCAGGGCGCACGAGCGAACCGCCACGCCGTCGCGCAGCACCGTGCACGCGCCGCACTGCGCAAGACCACAGCCGAAATGCGGATCGTTCATGCCCAGATC
>JAQGMV010000056.1 GCA_028292225.1 Betaproteobacteria bacterium | reverse complement strand
CCATTGCCGGCAACTGGATCCGGCGCTCGAAATACCCGTACGGAATCTCGAGACGCCTGATGTTGCTTGCCGTCGGGCTGAACGGCACGTCGCAGCTCGCCCGCACGATGATGCTGCTCGAATCGAGAAGCACTTCGATGCAGTCCGCCGCAACGCCCGGCAGCGCGACCATGATTACGTAGCGCTCGTCGTCCTCGAAAACGTTTACGGGAGGCTCCCACGCGGTGCGGGCGCCGCGCGCCGCGCTCGGCCTGAAGTACTGCCGGTGCATGCGTTCGGCCTGCTGTACGAGCTGGCAGGCTTCGGTCCACATCACGGCGATCGGATCGCGTTTTGGCATGGGTCTGTTTGTCAGGGGTTTTCTGAGCGGCGCCCGGCTGCGGTTTGCAGCGCAGGCGACGCACTCATGGGTAAATGGGGATGAGGAGGAATCAAAGCAAGCCTCGCGCCGGTCGGGGAGGCGGGCGCGCCCAAGCACGCGGCGGCGTTACGAGACTGCAACCACGGTGCGACTAGTTGGGGATGGTTCGGGGCTTTTCAAGCACCCGAAATCGGGGACAGACCCCGATTTCGCGCGCTGGAAATCGGGGTCTGTCCCCGATTTCAGGCTTTTGAGGGCTTTTGGACGAATCGCGCGGGCAGCGTCGACGCGTCTTTAGGACCGAGGCCGTCGCGCGAGGCTTCGTCGAAGCACGCGAGCGCCTGCGCCGTGACCGGCAGCGCCGCGCCGAGCGCGCGCCCTTCCTCGATCATCGTACGCAGGTCCTTGCGTATGGAGTCGACGTCGAATGTCACCGGCGCGACTTCTTCACCGTTGAGCGCCTGCGCAATCGCAGGGCCGCGCGCCTTGAGCACGTTCGGTCCGCCGGACGTGTCGGAGAGGATGTCCATCACGCGAGCGGGATCCAGGCCGAGCGACTTGATGAGCAACAGCGCTTCGCCGAGCGCCTGCCAGTACACGAGCAGCGGCAGGTTGATCGCGAGCTTCATGCGCGCCCCGCTGCCGATGGGGCCGACGTGCTCGACCCGGCGGCAGAGTTGATCGAGCACGGGCTTCGCTCGCGCCACGTCGCCGGGCTCGCCGCCGACGAAGCCGAGCAGCTTGCCGTCGCGTGCGGGCCCCACCGTTCCGCCGACGGGGCAATCGACGATAGCGCCGCCTTTGGCGCGTATCTTTTCAGCGAGCTTCTCCTCGACTTCAGGACGCACCGTGCTCATTTCGATGAACAGCTTTCCCTTTACATCGCCTGCAAGCAATCCATGCTCGCCGTCGTAGGTTGCATCGATGGCACCGGAATCGGTGAGGATCGTGATGACGAGCTCCGATGCGAGAGCGAGCTCGCGCGGCGTCGCTGCGAGCTTCGCGCCGGCATCGACGAGCGGCTTCGTCTTGTCAGGCGAACGATTCCATACGCTCACTTCATGTCCGACGCTCATCAGGCGCTGCGCCATCGCCGCGCCCATTCTTCCCGTTCCCGCGATACCGATTTTCAATGTCGTGCTCCTGTGTTGATTGCATTTAATATAGCAGGATCAGATGCAGTCAAAAGGAATCGGAGATGGAGGAAGGGGTCAGCGAAATTCGCGATGGTATGCGCGTCGATTGGGACGTCGCCGTAGCGATGGACGACGGTCTCATCCTTCGCGCCGACGTTTTTCGGCCGATCGACGAAGGCCGTCATCCGGTCATTCTCTCCTATGGCCCGTACGCAAAAGGCCTCGCGTTCCAGGACGGCTATCCCGGCGCGTGGCAGCGCATGGTCGCCGAGCATCCCGACGTCGCATACGGCTCGACGAACCAGTATCAGAGCTGGGAAGTCGTCGATCCGGAAAAATGGATCCCTGACGGTTACGTGTGCGTACGCGTCGATTCGCGCGGCGCCGGGCGATCACCGGGGCGCATCGATCCGTTCTCGCCGCGTGAGACTCGCGATTTCTACGAGTGCATCGAGTGGGCCGGCGTGCAGCCGTGGTCGAACGGCAAGGTCGGCCTCAACGGCGTGTCGTATTTCGGGATCAACCAGTGGCACGTCGCCTCACTCCAGCCTGCGCATCTCGCGGCGATGTGCGTCTGGGAAGGCGCCGCGGACTGGTATCGCGACATGACGCACCATGGCGGCATCCTCAATACCTTCTGGGCGAACTGGTTCGACATGCAGGTGAAGACCGTGCAGTACGGTCTCGGCGAGCGCGGCCCGAAAAGCCGCGTCACCGGAAAGCCGATCTGCGGCGACGAGACGTGGTCGGACGCGCAGCTCGCCGCGAACCGCTGCGAGTTCGGAGACGAGATCCTCGCCCACCCCCTCGACGACGCGTATCACCGCGCGCGCTCGCCCGACTGGAGCCGCGTCACCGTGCCTTTGCTTTCCGCGGCGAACTGGGGCGGACAAGGCCTGCACCCTCGCGGCAACTTCGAAGGCTACGCTCGCGCGGCGTCGAAGCAGAAGTGGCTCGAAGCGCACGGCATCGAGCACTGGACCCATTTCTATACCGATTACGGCGTGCAGCTTCAGAAGCGCTTCTTTGGTCATTTCCTCAAAGGCGAGCGCACCGGCTGGGGCCAGCAGCCTCCGGTGCAACTCCAGGTGCGTCGCGTCGATCGCTTCGTCGAGCGTCACGAAAACGAGTGGCCGATCGCGCGCACGCACTGGACGAAGCTCTACCTCGAAACCGGCGGCGTCCTGCGCCATGAAGTCGGTGCGAGCGGCGGCACGATGAGCTTCGACGCCATGGGCGACGGGCTCACCTTCGTCTCGCCGCCGCTCGATGTCGAGACCGAGATCACCGGTCCCCTCGCCGCACGCCTCCATGTCTCGTCGACGACCGCCGACGCGGATCTGTTCCTCGTCTTTCGCGTCTTCACGCCGGACCTGCGCGAAGTCGTGTTCATGGGCGCAATCGACCCGCACACGCCGATCGCACAGGGCTGGCTGCGCGCCTCTCACCGCAAGCTCGACCCGTCGCTGTCGAAGCCGTGGCGACCGTATCACATGCACGACGAGCGCGTGCCGCTGAAGCCCGCCGAGATCGTGCCACTCGACATCGAGCTCTGGCCGACGAGCATCGTCGTACCGGCGGGCCATCGTGTCGCCCTCACCGTGCGCGGGCGCGATTACGAATTCGCAAACTCGACGGGCGCGCGCCTGTCGAACTTCAAGAACGAGCTCAAGGGCTGCGGTCCTTTCCTGCACGACGATCCGCGCGACCGCCCGTCCGCGCTCTTCGGCGGACGCACCACTCTGCATTTCGGGCCTGAACATCCGGCCCACGTGCTGCTGCCGATCGTGCCGGGACGTAAATAGCATCGATCGATGACAGTCCATTCGTGCTGAGCCCGTCGCGGCACGAACGGCCCCCAAAGGAGAACGGCATGCTGCTATACGGTTACTGGCGGTCGCTCGCAACGTGTCGCGTGCGCATCGCGCTCAATCTCAAAGGCGTGGCGTTCGAAGAAACGCCGATCGACCTCATCAAAGGCGAGCAGCACGCCGCGTCATATCGCGCGCTCAATCCGCAAGCCGTCGTGCCTTCGCTGGTCGTCGACGACGACGCACCGCTCTTCCAGTCGATGGCGATCCTCGAGTATCTCGAAGAAAAGTATCCGCAGCCCGCGCTCCTGCCGGTCGACCCGCGAGGCCGCGCACGAGTGCGCGGACTTGCGCAGATCATCGTTTCCGACACCCATCCGCTGATCGTCCCGCGGGTGCGCGAGTACCTCGAGAAAGGCCTCGGCCTCGACGAACCGAAGCGCATGGCGTGGATCCGCAACTGGATGATGAAAGGTCTCGAAGCCGTTGAAGCGCAGCTCCTGAGGGACACCGAAACCGTGCGCTTCTGCCACGGAACCGCGCCGACGTTCGCCGACATCTGCCTTTTCTCGCAGGTGTGCGGTGCGCAGCTTTTCGGGTTCGAGCTCTCGAGCGTCCCGACCGTGATGCGAGTCTTCGCCGAATGCATCAAGCTCGAAGCTTTCGACCGAGGCCAGCCGCTGAAACAGCCGGGTGCGCCGGCCAAGATTCAGCATTAGTCGCATGATTGGTGCATCATGCTCACCCATCGTCGCAGGCGCGTCAGACCGTTCCCCCCGTCGGCAAAGCTCAGGGCAGGCTTCGACCGCGTCGTCGCACGACGCTCGGGGCGAATGGAGTACAGTGCCGAGCAGCGCAGCTAGACCCGTTCGTGCTGAGCAGCGATAGCGGCCGTCGAAGCATGAACGGTGCCCTGAACACGAGATGAGCAACAATCCCCTCGACACGGTCGAGGCCATTTACCGCGCCGAATCCCGGCGGGTGCTCGCGACGCTGATCCGCCTCCTCGGCAGCTTCGATCTTGCGGAGGAAGCAGTACATGACGCCTTCACCGCCGCGGTCGAGCAATGGCCAAGTGCAGGCGTGCCGGCGAATCCGCGCGCGTGGCTGGTCTCCGCCGGACGCTTCAAGGCGATCGACAAGATTCGCCGGCGCGCGAAGTCCGATGTCCTGCTGGCCGAGCTCGCACGGGAGCTCGACGCCGATGCCGAGATCGCACCGGAGGCCGACGCCGAGCACGTGGAGGACGACCGGCTGCGCCTCATCTTCACGTGCTGCCATCCGGCCCTGCCCCCTGATGCGCAGGTCGCGCTCACACTGCGCGAAGTGTGCGGGCTCGCGACTGAAGAGATCGCACGTGCGTTCCTGACCGCGCCCACGACGATCGCTCAACGAATCGTGCGCGCCAAGTCGAAGATCCGCGACGCGCGCATCCCCTACCAGGTCCCCTCCAAAGAGGACCTGCCGGAGCGGCTCGAATCGGTGCTTCGCGTCCTCTATCTCGTGTTCAACGAGGGCTATTACGCGTCTTCCGGCGCAGCGCTGACGCGTCACGACCTGTCCGGAGAAGCGATACGGCTCGGGAGGCTCATCATGGCGCTGCTGCCCGAGCCGGAAGTCATGGGACTGCTCGCGCTGATGCTGCTCCAGGAGTCCCGGCGTGGCGCACGCACTTCTGCGGACGGCGAGCTCATCCTCCTCGACGACCAGGACCGCTCGCGGTGGAACCGCGAACAGATCGTCGAAGGCGTCGCATTGATCGAGCGCGCCCTGGCTTCCCGGCGCTTCGGACCTTACACGCTGCAGGCGGCGATCGCCGCGGTGCACGCGGAGGCCGGGGACGCAGCCGGGACCGACTGGGCCGAGATCGTCGGCCTCTACGACCTGCTCGTGCGGGTGGTGCCGTCACCGGTCATCGAGCTCAATCGCGCCGTCGCGGTCGCGATGCGAGACGGCCCCCAGGCGGGGCTCGCCCTCGTCGATGCGCTTCTCGAGCAGGGCGATCTCGCGGAATATCACCTCGCGCATTCGGTGCGGGCGGACCTGTGCCGCCGCCTCGAGAGAACGGCCGATGCCCGGACGTCGTACCGCCGGGCGCTCGAGCTCGCGGGAACCGACCCCGAACGGCGCTTTCTGGAACGGCGCCTGGCAGAGATGGGGCCGCAAAAATAAAATTCGCGGCTTGTCGACTCCGGGTCGCGCCGGTCGACTAAGGTGCATGGACCTGGAGATCTGAAATGCCTCGAGTCGTATTCACGTCGAACCTGCAGCGCCATGTGGCATGCCCCGAGTGCGACGTCCACGGCGGGACCGTGGCGCAGGCTCTCGAGGCGGTTTTCGCCGATGCGCCGCAGGTGCGCGATTACGTGCTCGACGAGCAGGGCCACGTGCGCCGGCACGTGGTCGTCTTTGTGGACGGACAGCGCATCGCGGATCGCGAGCGCCTGACCGATATCGTCACGCCCGGCAGTGAAATCTGCGTGCTGCAGGCTTTGTCCGGCGGCTGACGCTTACAGGAGTATCGAATGAGCGATCGACTATTCGTCGCGACTCGCAAAGGGCTGTTCACGGTCCAGCGGCGCAACGGCCGCTGGCAGCAGGCGCCCGAGCCGGCATTTCTCGGCGATCCCGTCACCGCAGTGCTTCCCGACGCGCGCGACGGCACGCTGTACGCGGCGCTGAACCTCGGACACTTCGGCGTCAAGATGAGGCGCTCGAAAGACGGCGGCAAGACGTGGGACGAGCAGGCCGCACCGACCTACCCGCCGCAGCCCGAGGGCGCGCCGGGCGCACCGTGGAAGCTCGTGCAGGTCTGGACCCTCGAGACCGGCGGCGCGGACGAGCCCGGTGTGCTGTGGGCGGGCACAATACCCGGAGGCCTGTTCCGCTCGCAGGACCGCGGCGCGACGTGGTCGCTACAGCGCTCGCTGTGGGATCGGCCGGAGCGCCCCGAATGGTCGGGCGGCGGCTATGACGCGGCGGGTATCCATTCGATCTGCATCGATCCGCGCGACAGCCGGAGCATCACGGTTGCCGTATCGACCGGGGGCGTATGGCAAAGCCGCGACCGCGGCGAAACCTGGGCATGCCGCGCGACCGGTATGCGCGCCGCGTACATGCCGCCTGATCGCCAGAACGATCCGAACGTCCAGGACGTGCACCGCATGGTCGCGTGCCGCAGCAACCCCGACGTGCTGTGGGCGCAGCATCACAACGCGGTGTTCCGCTCGACCGACTATGCGTCGAGCTGGCAGGAAGTCGAAAAGCCGGCGTTGTCGTGCTTCGGCTTCGGCGTGGTCGTCGATCCCGACGATGCGAATATCGCGTGGTTCGTCCCCGCGATCAAGGACGAGCAGCGCGTGCCGGTCGGCGGTCAGCTTGCAGTCACTCGCACGCGCGACGGCGGCCGCACGTTCGACGTGCTGCGAGAAGGCCTGCCCGCCGCGCCTGCATACGACCTCGTCTATCGCCACGGCCTCGACATCGATGCAACGGGCGAGCGCCTCGCGATCGGCTCGACCACCGGCGGCCTGTGGATCTCCGACAATCGCGGCGATTCATGGCAGTGCATCTCCGCACACCTGCCCCCCGTTTACGCAGTGAGGTTCGACGCATGAAATACCTCTGCCTGGTGTACCACGAGGAAGATAAGCTCGACGCCCTGCCTCGCAGCGAGTACGACACGCTCGTCGCCGACAGCCTCGGACTCGTCGAAGAGCTGCGCGCGAGCGGTCATTACATCGCAGCCAATGCACTCCAGCCCGTAGAGACGGCGACGACCCTGCGCGTGCGCAACGGCAAAGTGGCCATGACCGACGGCCCATTCGCCGAGACCAAGGAGCAGCTCGGCGGTTTCTACTTCGTGGAGGCGCGCGACCTCAACGAAGCGATCGGCATCGCCGCGAAGATCCCGGGCGGGCGCATCGGCAGCGTCGAAGTGCGTCCGATCAAGGAGCTGATCCCGCCCTCGACATGACGGTCCCGGCCGCGCGGGGCGGTTGTCGATTCCACGCGGCCCGGTCGACTGATCTGAAAACCCGAAACACAAGGAGAACACGATGCGATTCATGGTGATGGTCAAAGCGACTAAAGACTCGGAAGCCGGTGTAATGCCGGACACAAAGCTGCTCGCGGACATGGGCAAGTTCAACGAAGAGCTCGTGAAAGCCGGAATCATGCTCGCCGGCGAGGGGCTGCACCCGAGTTCGAAAGGCGCACGCGTGCGCTTCTCGGGCGACAAGCGCACGGTCATCGACGGGCCGTTCACCGAGACCAAGGAGCTCGTCGCGGGTTACTGGATGTGGCAGGTGAAGTCTAAGGAAGAAGCGATCGAGTGGGTCAAGCGCTGCCCGAACCCGATGCCGGGCACTGACTCGGAAATCGAGATCCGGCAGGTGTTCGAGGCGGAAGATTTCGGCGCCGAATTCACACCTGACCTGCGGGAGCAGGAAGAACGGCTCCGCGCGCAGGTGAAAGATCCACACCGGTGAAAGGTCTACGCCGCTGATTCGGCGCGGGTTGCCCGCGCCTCCCCGCGCGAAGAAGGCGCTTAAGCGGCTATGGCCGCTCCGAGCAGATATTTACTGATGCACAACTTCGAAGGAGAACGTAATGCTGGTTCAGCCCTACCTGTTTTTCGACGGCCGCTGCGAAGAAGCGATCGAGTTCTACAAAAAAGCGCTCGGTGCGCAAGTGATGATGCTCATGCGCTACAAGGACAGCCCCGAGCCTCCGCAACCCGGATGCGCCCCACCGAAGTCCTCGCCGGAGAGCGTCATGCACGCCTGCTTTCGCATCGGCGAGACGGACATCATGGCTTCCGATGGCAACTGCGGCGGCGCCCCGAAGTTCCAGGGTGTGTCGCTTTCGCTTTCTGCGGACACGGTAGCCGAAGGCGAGCGGCTCTTTGCCGCAATCGCCGACGGCGGGCAGGTGCAGATGCCGCTGACCGAAACATTTTTCGCGTCGCGCTTCGGTATGGTCGCCGATCGCTTCGGCGTGTCGTGGATGATCGTCGCAGCGCCCAAGAAGTGACGCCATCGTCGTCCATCCCACTCACGTAGAGAGAATCGATGTTCAAGAAAATTGCGTTTGTCCTCGTTGTTGTGGTCGCCGCGGTGCTCGCTCTGGCCGCGACCAAGCCCGACACCTTTCAAGTCGAACGCTCGGTCAGCATCAATGCGCCCCCCGAGAAAATCTTTCCGCTGATCGACGACCTGCACAACTGGACGGCGTGGTCGCCGTGGGAAAAGAAAGACCCGGCGATGAAGCGGACCTACAGCGGCGAAGCTCGCGGTAAAGGCGCTGCTTACGCGTGGGAAGGCAACAAGGACGTCGGCATGGGCCGCATGGAGATCGCGGAATCGTCCCCGACTTCCAAAGTGACGATCAATCTCGATTTCGTGAAGCCTTTCGAAGCGCACAATGTCGTCGATTTCACCCTGGAACCCAAAGGCGGGACGACCAGCGTGACGTGGGCGATGCACGGCCCCAGCCCCTTCTTCTCCAAGGTCCTGCACGTTTTTTTGAGCATGGACAGGATGGTGGGAAAAGACTTCGAGGCGGGTCTTGCCAATCTGAAAGCCGCTGCGGAGAAATAAGGAGCAATGAAAATGCAATATCTGCTGATGTGCTGTTTCGACGAAAAGCTGTGGGAGAAGATTCCGCAGACCGAGCGCGACGGGATCATGCAGGAGTACGGCGAGTGGGTGCAAAGCGCCGCCGGCAGCGGCCGCTACCGCACCGGCGCAAAACTGAAGTCGAGCGCGAGCTCCACCACGGTTCGCGCCCGCAACGGCAAGCCGGTCATCACCGATGGACCTTTCGCCGAGACCAAGGAGCAGCTCGGCGGCTACCACGTCCTCGAGTGCAAAGACCTCGACGAGGCGATGGCGCTCGCCTCGCGCATCCCCACTCTGCGCGTCGGCGGAACGATCGAGGTGCGCCCGATTCAGCAGGCCTTACCCGGCTGAACGCCGGCACTCGAACGAAGCCTCCCCCACAGTGGGGAGGCGCCCGCCGCCGGCAGCCTTCCTGCCGGCTATTAGGAGTAGGTCATCTGCCTGATTTCCCGCAGCTCCTTTGATTCCTAAGATGTGCCCCATCAGTAGTGAACAGCAATAGATCGGGGCCAAGAAGTTTGAGCGCGTCTCTTGCGAAGCCCTGGCACCAATGTCAAAGGCGTGCACATATCAAAGGAGTTCATCATGAAACGCAAACTTCAACTGGTGGCGCTGTCTGTTCTGGCTTTCGGGATTCACGGTGCGGCGCTTTCGGCGAACGACTCGCCCTATCCTGCCGACGCCGAGGCGAGCATGAGCCTCCCGACGCTCGATTCGTATCTCGACCAGCAGGCGGCCGGCATCAACGCGCAGGGCGCCGAGGCGTGGGGTGTGAGCAAGCGCCAGCAGCCCAAGCCGCACGATCCGTTTCCGTTCGGCGGCGGTTACCAGGACGACTGAGCCGCAGCCCCGGTGCGGCCCTCCCGGGTCGCACCGACTTCTTCCGGCGTATCCGGGCCTCCCCGCCCGCCGCCCGCACTTCAGCCGTAGCGCAAGCTGCCCCGTCCCGCGTCACCCGTAAGGCCCGTGCTCACTGAATGCAAAGCAGCCGCGGGGTGCGCTCGCCGCTGCCGCTCTCGACTGGAGGGTCAAGCGGCTACAATAGCGACCCATGGCAAAGGGGATAGCGGCATTCACGATCGTCCGGCACGCATGGATCACCGCATCCCTTTCTCTGCGCGTCATGGCGGTCTCGAATGCCCTGCTGCTCGGCTACGTGCACCTGCTGTTCGCGAACTCCCATCCGGACTATTACAGCCACGCGTGGCCGAGCTTCAGTCGCGCGCTCTCAGAGGCTGATGTTACGGTCTACAGGTGGATCGCCGCAGTCGCGGCGGTGTTCCACGTCATCAGCGGCACGGCGGTGGCGGTCCTGCATCTGCGGCTCGCGCGCGACTCGCCGACCCCACGAGCCTTGCTCGTGTCCGCGTGGGCATGGGGTATCGCAGGCGCGCTCGGCATCGTGCATTACCTGCACCTGACGATCGTCGTGAACACGCCCGTGCACACGAACCTCTCCTACGTGTTCTTTTTCGGAATGACCCTGTTCGCCGTCGTGGACGCGGTTTCGGCGGCGGCTCGACGCGTTGCGCACGGGCAGTCCGGCCTCGACGGGCTGCAGCGTGCAGCGCAGGCTGTGGCCGTCTGCCTGGTCGCAATCGGGCTCATCTTTCTTGCGACGTTTTTCCTGAAGGACGCGGGCTGGAACCCGTGGCAAACGCTGACGCAGAAGGTATTCGTCGTCGCCGAAGTCGTGTGGGTCGTCCTGATCCATGCGTATGCGCTGCTCCGCGTGAAACGTCTACAGCCGCAACCGGGCGTTAGGACCGAGCGTTTTCCCGGCGTGTGCGTGAAGATGAACGTCGACCCGGGGCGCGGTGGCGCCGGCCAGGCTGCGCGCTCCGGACGACAATAGCCGGCGGGGCTGCGCGCCGCCTTGTGCACGAGAAGCACGGTTTCGTTCGCTGCCAAAGCATCAACTGCAGGAAGGAAATCCAGCCGCAACAGCACTTAGATTTCTGCTCGGCAGGCACGACTGCCCAGCCGGGCCGGGCAAATCCTGATGCCCCACTGCGCCCTCGCCGATCCTGGCATTAGGCACTGGACAGGCGAAAAGCGTACGTGCTACTAACACGTTCGGCTGGTCGGCCTCGAAGCGGCCACGGCTGAAGGCTCGCGGCACCTCAACGACAACAACAAGAAGGACTTTCATGGATTCCATCGAAGTGAAATATCCGGCGGCCCGCAAAAGTCGGTTGATACAGCGGCAGCTCGACGGCGAGCTCCTGGTGTACGACACCGCCAGCAACAAGGCCCATTGCCTGAACGACACCGCTGCGCGGGTCTGGAACGCTTGCGACGGCCGAACGAGCGTGCCGCAGATCGCCGCCCACCTGTCCATCGACGCCGCGATCGCAGTCGACGAGCAGACCGTCTGGCTAGCCCTGGCGCACCTCGAGAAAACTCAGCTGCTCGACGAGCCGGTGGTCCCGCCGGAGCTGCTTCAGCAGATCGGCCGGCGAAACGCCGTGCGCACGCTCGCGCTGGCCTCGGTCGTGGCTGTTCCTTTTATCACTTCGATCCTCGCACCGACGCCCGCGCAGGCGGCGTCCGGAAAACCGCCGCCCTGATCTTGGCGAACACGGCGACCGGAGCGTTGATCGCCGAAACGCTCGCAGGAGCGTGCCGGCCTTCCGGCTACCCGGATCTGAAGATCGGTCCGGCCGATCTTCAGGCGATCACGCCGCACCTCCGCCGCTCCGGTTCATCGGGCCTCGCGTGGTGGCGGATCCGCGACACCGAGCTCCGCGCGACCCCATCCGCCGCGGCTCTGCGCCACGACTATCGCTTTCAGGCGCTGCGCTGCACAGCGTACGAAAAACGCATCGAGTACGTGTTTCGTCTCTTCGAACAGGCGTCGATCGAGGCGATACTTCTCAAGGGCCGCGCGTCGGCGTCGTTCTATAGTGACGTTACGCTCCGGCCGTACGGCGACATCGACGTGCTCGTTCGCCCGGAGGATTTCGAGCGGGCGGAGGCGGTCTTGCACGACGCGGACACGAGCGAGATCGACTGCGATCTTCACGACCGTGTGACGGACCTTCCCGACCGAACGTTCGGCGAGTTGCATGAGCGCTCGCGCCTCCTCCAGATCAATGACAGCACCATTCGGGCTCTCGGGATCGAAGATCATCTCGCCCACGTCTGCGTGCATTTCATCCGGCACGATGCATGGAGGCCGGTGTGGCTGTGCGACGTGGCCGCGACGCTCGAAGCGCTGCCGGACGGGTTCGACTGGGCCGTGTGCGCGGGCCGGAACGCCATCGAAGCCCGCTGGATCGCGTCGGTCATCGAGCTCGCGTGCGTGCTGCTGCGCGCTCGCGCGCGATCGCTGCCGCAATCAGGCGTCAGCGCCCGGCCGCCGCAATGGCTGGTGAAATGGACGCTGTCCCACTGGACGAACGCGAGCGCGAACCGCGAACCGCCGCTGACGCCCTTATCCCGATTCGTCGCCCGACCGGGCGGCGTCTGGCGCGACATCCGCGGCCGCTGGCCGACGCCCATCGCCGCGGCGATTCATTTCGGCAAGGCGCCGCGGGTTTTTCCCCTGCGCTATCAGCTCGCAATGTTCCTTTCTCGAGGCGCGCGGTTCTGCGGCCGCTTTGCTGTCGGCCGCGCGCGGCGGTGACGCCGCCTCCGGAACGAGTGGAACCCAAGCCGGTTCCGGGGCGGGCGGTCTCGCGGCGCAGAGCGGCATCGATCGTGCCGCACGCGCTGCAAAGCGCTGAATGGCCTATACGTTTTTCCTTCGAGGCGTATGGCGTCGGCGTCGATGTCCGCTCGAACGATCCCGTCACGCTGGACGAGGCCCGCCGCTGCCTGCCTCCCGGCGCGCGAGCGACAGCGCAGCCGGCTGCTGCCGCGGCGACGTATGTCTTGTTGAGCGAACCCGCGTCCGATCGCTCGCCGGACACTGCGCTCTACACGCTGTTCGCGCGGGGAGTCGAGCTGGCGCGATCGTCCCGCCTCGACGCATTGCTCGATCAGCTCGAGAGCGATGCGCGTCTCACGGTGGCCGAGCACGCGCCGGATCGGGTCTTCGTCCATGCGGGCGTGGTCGGATGGCGGGGGCGCGCAATCGTCGTCCCAGGCCGCAGCTTTTCGGGCAAATCGACGCTCGTCGCCGAGCTCGTTCGCGCCGGCGCGGAATACTATTCCGATGAATATGCCGTCTGCAGCGCCGACGGCCTCGTTCATCCGTTCGCAAAACCGCTCGAGCTGCGCAACGATGGTGAGCGCACTCAGCGTACGCTCGACTTGCGCGAAATCGACGGTGTAGTGGGCACCGCGCCGCTGCGCGCGGGCGTGGTTCTGGTCACGAGGTTCAAGAGAGACGCCGTGTGGAAGCCTCGTGAGCTGACGCCCGGCGCCGGCGTGCTCGAGCTCCTGAATAACACCGTTTCGGCGCGACGGTCACCCGAAAGCGCATTCGTCGCGCTCGGGCAGGTCGTTCGCTTTGCGACCGTACTCAAAGGCAATCGAGGCGATGCTCGCGAAACAGCGCAGGCACTGCTCGCAAGACTCGACGCCAGGTAAGGTCCGCCTTCGCGGCGTCAGCGCCCCATCGGCGTCAGCGGCTCTCCCGCAATCCAGCGCCTGATGTTCTTCACCGCGTTCTCGTAGAACTTCTTCAGGTTCTCGTCGACGACGTAGCCGAGGTGCGGCGTGAGCACCACATTGTCGAGGCGCCGTATGACATGATCTTTCGGCAGCGGCTCGGTCCAGAACACGTCGAGACCCGCGCCTGCGATCCGTCGCGCCTGAAGCGCACTCACGAGCGCCTGCTCATCGATGAGCGGGCCGCGGGAAGTGTTGACGAGATACGCGGTGCGCTTCATCGCACCGATCTCCGCCTCGCCGACGATGCCTTTGGTCTCTGCGTTCGAGACGAGGTGCAGCGAGATCACGTCCGATTCGGCGAATAGCTGCGCCCTCGCCACCCGCCGCACCGAGACTTCCGCGGCGCGCTCATCGGTGAGGTGGGGACTCCACGCGATCACGTCCATGCCGAACGCCTGGCCGTACTTCGCAACGTATTTGCCGAGGCGGCCGAGTCCGAGCACGCCCAGGGTCTTGCCCGCGAGCGATTCGGTGACGACGGTCTCCTGCCAGCCTCCGGCGCGCATCGCCTGGTCGGCCTGCGGAATACGCTTGACCAGCGCCAGGATCAGCGCCCACGCGACTTCGGCAGTCGAGCTCTGGCCGCTCGAGGCGCCGTGGGCGCTGCACAGCGTGACGTTGCGCCGCGCGCACGCTTCGGCGTCGATGCTGGGATTGCGCCCGCCCGTGCTGACGAGGAGGCGCAGGTTGGGCAGTGCGTCGATGAGCGGCGCAGGAAAGCGCGTACGCTCGCGCATCGCGACGATCACCTCATACGGCAGCAGCCGCTGCACGAGCGCTGCGCGATCCGCGATCGTGTCGGCGAACGAATCGACCTCGGTCCCCGGAGGCAGCGCTCCCCAGTCGGCGGACTGCTTCGCGATCTGCTGATAGTCGTCGAGAATGGCGATTTTCACGGTGTGCGCCCTGGCGTCGGTAATGGCCGAGGATAACCCAGGACGGACGTACTGATTTTCGGCGCGCTGCACGCGAGGCCGTCATCGGCCCGGTTCATGTAAAGTGAATGCACATCGAAAGGTTCCCGCATGGCTGTGATGATCGTCGGGCTCGTGCTTTTCATAGGCATACACCTCGTGCCGGAAGCGCCGCGGTTGCGCGCTCGCCTGATCGCGCGCTTCGGCGACCGTCCTTACCGCGGCCTCTTCGCGGCGGTCTCGGCGATGGGCCTAGTCCTCATCATCGCCGGCTACCACTTGCGTCCCGAGCGCGTCCCGCTCTTTGCGCCCTTCCCCCCAGCGCGAGAGGCTGCGCCGCTGCTCGTCACCCTCGCGTTCGTGCTGTTCGCCGTGGCGAATATGCGCAGCCACATCCGCCGCATCGTGCGCCATCCGATGCTGGTCGGACTCATGCTGTGGTCGGGCGTGCACCTGCTGGCGAACGGCGATCTCGCCGGAACCCTACTGTTCGGAAGCTTCTTCGCCTACTCGGTGGTGGCGCTCGTGTCCGCCATCCGGCGCGGCGCCATGAAGCCGTTCGTGCCCGAGTGGAAATACGACGTGATGGCCGTCGCCGGCGCGCTCGTGCTCGCCTGGCTCACCATCCTTGCCCACGCCTGGATCTTCGGTACCGGCCCGGTCGCCTGGACATAAAAATCGGGGACAGACCCCGATTACCAGGCTGAAATCGGGGTCTGTCCCCGATTTACCTTCAGTCCTCATCCTTCCACTCGCGGACCTTGCTCATGTCGATCTTCTTGTCCGCGTCTTTGCTCTGTTTGAAAAAGACCCGCATCGTGACGAGGTAGATCACGATCACCACGGCCACGACGGAGAGGACGATCCACAGCGTAGTATCCAAGATGCTTTCCCTTTTCAGCGTCCGAAAGCCGGGGCTTTCACCCAAGATTACAGGATGCAGGTCCTCCTCACGCCGCCCTGACCGCGCGCGCGTGCGCCGAGCGCAGCTTGCCGTCGAGATCGCGCAACGCGGTGCGCAGCCCTTCCTCGATCACCGGGTGATAGAAAGGCATCTCCAGCATCTCCGGGATCGTCATCTGGTTTTGCAGCGCCCACGCGAGCAGATGTCCCAGATGCTCGGCTGCCGGCCCGATCATTTCAGCGCCGAGGAGACGGCCGGTCGCCACGTCGCCATAGACATTGAGCAGTCCCTGGTTCTTCAGGAGGACGCGCGATCGGCCCTGGTCTTCGAAGCTGACCTGGCCGACCACGAAACGGCCCTGCTCCAGCGCCTGCCATCCTCCGCCGACGATCGCGATCTGCGGATCGGTGAAGACCACGCCCAGCGGCGCGCGGCGAATTCCCCGTCCGACCGGTTTGCCCGCCGCGACACGCGCTGCGTTCTCGCCTGCGATACGGCCTTCATCTGCGGCCTCGTGCAGTAACGGAATGAAGTTGCTGGCGTCACCCGCGACGAAGATCGGCGCCGGGCCGGCTGCGTTCACGGTTTGAGCGGTAGTCGAATCGAAGACCGGCACCCCAGCTGCGTCGCGGTCGATGGTGGTGTTCTCGAGGCCGATCCTGTCCACGTTCGGCGAGCGGCCGGTTGCCGCGAGCAGGTAGTCGAAGTGCTCGGTGAATTCGACACCTTCGGCGTTCCCGCGGCGAATCGCCACGCGATCGCCTTCGCGTTCCATGCCGACGAAATGCGCGTCGGGCTCCAGCACGAGCTCGCGGCTGAATGTTTGAATCGCATAAGCGCGAATCTCCGGGTCGGCGATCGGGCCGACTCTGCCGCCCCGCCCGAGCACCGCCACCCGCACCCCCAGCCGGTGCAGCGCCTGCCCCAGTTCGAGGCCTATCACGCCGGGGCCGATCACGGCAACCGCTTCCGGAAGATCGGTCCAGGCGAACACGTCGTCGTTGATGATGAGCCGCTCCCCGAGCTTCCTGAACGCGTCGGGGTAAGTGACGCGGGAGCCGGTCGCGATGACGATACTTTTAGCAGTGATGCGCAGGGTACCGTCGACCAGCAGCGTGTGGTCGTTCTCGAAGCGCGCATGGCCGCGGATGCGATCGGCCTCGGGGATGCGCTCGACGTCGCGGGTGACAAAATCGACGAAACGGTCGCGCTCGCTGCGTAGCCGCGCCATGACGTCCCGCCCGTCGATGCGGATCTTCCCGTCGATATGAACGCCGAAAGCCGGCGCGAGCTGCGCCGCGTGCACGGCTTCCGCCGCCGCGATGAGCAGCTTGCTCGGCATGCAGCCTACGCGCGCGCACGTCGTCCCGTACTCGCCGCCTTCGATGAGCGCGACGGTCGCGCCGGCGGTCTTCGCCGCCCGGTACGCGGCCAGGCCCGCCGTGCCCGAACCGATGACTGCGACGTCGACATTCAAAGCCTTCATCGCGCCGCCTTCTTCGCCACGTCGAAGTACTTCTGCACGTCGTCGGCGCTGCCGATCAGCTTGCCGCCGATGAAGACCTGCGGCCACGTGCCGGCGCCGGAGATGCCTCGCAACGTTTGCGAGGTGATGTTCTTGCCGAGCGTGATCTCGTCGTACTTGTAGCCGTTCGATTCCAGCAGCGCTTTGGCGCGCGCGCAGTGCGGGCAGCCCGGTTTGGCGAAAATGACGACCGGCTCGGGCGGCTTCGCTTCGGGATCGAGGTACTTGAGCATCGTATCGGCGTCGGAGACCTCGAACGGATCGCCTTCCTGCTCGGGCTCGATGAAGATCTTGTCGACGATGCCGTCCTTGACGAGCATGGAATAGCGCCACGAGCGCTTGCCGAAACCGAGGTCGGACTTGTCCACCAGCATTCCCATACCCTGCGTGAACTCGCCGTTACCGTCGGGAACCACGGTGATGTTCCCGGCTTCCTGGTCGCGCTTCCACTGGTCCATGACGAAAGTATCGTTGACCGACAGGCAGACGATATCGTCGACGCCCTTCGATTTGAGCACCGGGGCGAGCTCGTTGTAGCGCGGCAGGTGGGTGCTCGAGCACGTCGGGGTGTAGGCGCCCGGGAGCGAGAACAGGACGACAGTCTTGCCTTTGAACAGGTCGTCGCTGGTGACGTTCTTCCAGGCGTCGTTCACACGGGTCTTGAACGTGACTTTCGGGACGGGTTTACCTTCGAGCTCGTTGGCATTGGGCAGCATGTGAAATCCTCAGGAAACGGTTGGTAACAGGGTAAGCGCAGACAGCGGTGCAAGATACAGGCGCGCTCCCGACCCGACCAACTGAATATCGCTATGGGGGCGATAGTGAAAAGCCGCACGCGTGCCATAATGGGCACGCCTGTGCCGTCGAAGGTACACGGCGCCCATAGCGCGCAACCAGGAGACTCAGATGGCGAAAGGTCAACAACGCAGCAACAAGGAAACCAAGAAGCCGAAGCAACCGAAGAAAACCTCGATTCCGGTTTCATCCTCGGTCGTGCCGCCCGCCCGATCGGTGACGGCGCCGGGCAAGAACAAATAGACGCAGGAAGATCGCCGCCGGCCGGCTCCGATGCCGGCCCCACGGGAAAGACGGCCGCGCCGTCGTCATCGATCATGCCACTCGGGACGACGTCTATTGCATGCATCCGACGCCTGCGCTGTACGGCTTCGTGAGCTACATCTGCGACGATTCAGCGCCTGTTCCAGCCTTTCACTCGCGTTTGGGTCCGGTCGAACCAGGAGGGTCCGGGGCAGGGACTCTTCATCGCCTCCGAGATCGCACGCGCCCACGGCGGTACGCTCGACGTCGCCTCCCCCCAGACCGAGACGCGCTTCACGTTCAGGATGCCGGCATGCCGATAAGATCCCTCATCCGCACGATCCCGCACTACCCGAAGCAGGGCATCATGTACCGGGACATCACCACGCTGCTCAAGGATCCGGCAGGGTTCAGGCGGGTGATCGACGAGCTCGCGCAGCGCTACGCACCTGTCAGGCCCCACAAGGTTGCGGGTGTGGAATCGCGCGGCTTCATCATCGGCGGCGCACTGGCCTACACCCTCGGCGTCGGCTTCGTGCCCATCCGCAAGAAAGGCAAGCTTCCGGGCGCGACCTTCGGTCACGATTACGACCTCGAATACGGTCAAGACCGCGTCGAGATGCACGTCGACGCGATCGAGCACGGAGAAAAGGTGCTGCTCGTGGATGACCTGATCGCAACCGGCGGCACCGCCGAAGCCGCGGCGTCGCTGATCGAGCAGGGCGGCGGCACGGTCACCGAGTGCTGTTTCGTCGTCGACCTGCCCGACCTCGGCGGCAGGAAGAGACTCGAGGCGAAGGGGTACGGCGTGTTTGCACTGTGCGAATTCGAAGGCGAATGAGCGCCGCAGCGGCGACATAACCAAGAATCAGGAAAGAAGATCATCCGCACCGCGCGGATCACGGCTGAGCAGCTCCTGTATCACCGCGTCTCCAACATGGCGGGAGGGTTTGTGAAACGAAATCTTTCGGATATCACGGCCGTCGCAGCGCTTGCGATGCTCTCCGGCGTTGCGCTCGGGCCGCCAGACGCGAACGCGCAGACCCGCGCCGCACAGGCGTATCCCGCCCGCCCGGTGCGCATCCTCGTGCCCAACACCGCGGGCAGCGGCATGGATATGGTGACGCGCCTGATCGCGCAGCGTCTGACCGAAGTGTGGGGACAGCAGGTCGTGGTCGACAACCGGCCCGGTGCGGCCGGAATCGTCGGCCACGAGATCGCGGCGAGAGCCGCGCCGGGCGGATACACGCTGCTTTTTGCCGCGTCCTCGGGCGTGATCATCAGCCCGCTGCTGACGAAAGTAACCTACGACTCGTTTCGCGACTTCGGGCCGGTCTCGCTCGTGGTGATCAGCCCGCAGATGCTCGTCAGCCATCCGTCGCTCCCTGCGAACAATGTCGAAGAGCTCGTCGCACTCGCGCGCGCGAAGCCCCGTCAGCTGCACTGCGCGTCGCCCGGAACCGGAACGTCGAACCACCTCGGCTGTGAAACGCTGAAGGTGATGGCGGGTATCGACATCGTGCACGTGCCTTACAAGGGCACTTCGCCCGCGATCACCGATGTCATGGGCGGCCAGGTCCAGTTCATGTTCAACAGCATGCCGGCCGTGTGGCCGCTCGCGAAGGCCGGCAAGCTGCGCGCGCTCGCGCACGGCGGAACCAAGCGCTCGCCCGCGGCGCCCAACGTGCCGACCGTCGCCGAGACCATTCCCGGTTTCCAGTGCGTCACGTGGTATGCGCTCTTCGCGCCGCGCGCGACCTCGCAGCCGATCGTGGCGCAGGTCAACGCGGAGATGGTGAAGATGCTGAACGACCCGCCGTTCGCGCGGAAGCTCGCCGATCAGGGCCAGGATCCGCAGTCGTCGACGCCTGCGGAGCTCACGGCGCACATGCGTGCGGAATCGGACCGGTTCGCGCGCGTGATCAAGGCCGCCGGGGTGGCGACGGCGCAGTGACGCTCACGAAGACGTAACTACCGGTCGTCATCCGGGACGCGCGCGTTGAACGACCCGCTGTCGTGCTACTTCTTAGCCGGCGGCACCATCGGCTTGACGTTGCCGCAATCGGCTGAGATCCATTTGCCCGAGCCGTCCATGTTGATCGTCTCGGGCTTACCGCCTGCAGCGCTCTTGATGATCATCTTCATCGTGTACGCCTCGGGACTTGCCGTCGTGTACTCACCTTCGCCGCTGGAAGGCGGGTTGGTGCACACGTAGGCCATCTTCACCGTGTTCCCTTTGCGCTCCTGCTTCGTGGTCTTGCAGTCGCCCTGTCGCGCCGGCATCTCGTTGCGCTCGACCATCTCCCTGGTCATGCACACCTTCATGGTCGACCCGCCCGCGCCGGCCTTCATGCCGCGCTCGGCCATCATCTTTTCCATCATCTTGCGCTGTTCGGGCGGCATGTTCGCCATCTCCTTTTGTGCCTGCGCCATGCCTTTTTCCATTTCACCGCCGCTGCTTTTCATGTTGTGCGTGACTTCCCACAGACCCGGCTTCAGGTTTTGCGCCGAAGCGCCGACTGAGAAAGTTGCCGCAACGAGCGCGGTCAGTACGTAACGAGCTTTCATGGCATCCCCCTTTTTCGCAAAAAAAGTGATTCTGCACCGGTCGCCCGGGCTGTGGAAGGTAGGCCGCGTGCCCGTCGTGCGAGCCCGCTGCCGGCGGAAGGCCGCGTGCTCGTCGTGCGAGCCCGCTGCCGGTGGAAGGCTACACCCTCGTCCTGACGCCGCGTTATCTGGCAAACTCCCCACATCCCGCTCGCGCCGACGGTCAGAACAATGCGAGCCTTCATACACGCGAGGATTCCCCATGCCGCTGAAATACCCGCTGGTCCATGTCGACGACGTCGCGCCCGAGAACATGCAGAAGGGAGACGGCTGGGCCATCTCGGAGTTCCGGCTCCCCATCACCGGCAAGGACGGAAGCTCCACGACGATCTTCCATTCGATCTTTCGTCCCGGCTCCACGCACGCGAGGCACCTGCACAGCCGCTGCGACGAGATCGCGGTTTACCTGAAGGGCCACGGCATCGTCGGCCAGAGCACCGAGGTCACCGAGGTGCGTCCGGGCTACTGCCGCCTCATGCCGAAAGGTTCGGCGCACTTCTTCCACAACGAGACCAGGGACGAGGACGGCCTCGTCATTGGCTTCTACATCGGCGCAAAGGATGTAAAGGACACCGGCTACGAGTTCCGCGGCTCGGTGACCGAGGCCGATCTGAAAGTGCCTCGCAGCGAGGGACTCGAGGAAGGGATTCTCCTGGACGTCGCCGACGTGGAACCGCTGCCCGACCGGGTTAAGAACGGCTGGAACACCGCCGACTTCCGCATGCCCATCGGCAGTCACAACGGAAGCTCGTCGGCGCTGTACTGGTCGAAGCTGGCACCGGGCGAGGTGCAGAACAAGCACCGGCTCGACGGCTGCGAAGAGTTGTACTACGTCATCAGCGGTCACGGCTACGTCGGTGCGGGCCCGGACCGCGCCGAGATACGTGCCGGCCACGTCCACTTCATTCCCAGGGGCGTCGAACGCTTCATGGTCAACCTCAGCAAGACCGAGCCGCTGGAAGTCATCGGGGTCTACACCGGCGCGGGGAGCATCCCGGAGACGGCTGACGTGTACATGGGTGAGGTGACCGAAGCCGACTTGCGGCCGCGCGCGGCATAGCACGCAGCGTCGGTCGCGACGATCGTCTGTACGGGACGCACGGTAACCGAAGCGCGATCGTCGC
>JAQGMV010000476.1 GCA_028292225.1 Betaproteobacteria bacterium | reverse complement strand
CGTGCCGGTGGCCTGCTGGAAGAAAAGGCCGCCGATGTGCTGCGGACTACCCGCGCCCGCCGTGCCTTCGGAAGCCTTGTCCGGATTCGTCCTGAGCCACGCGATGAAGCGTTTGAGGTCGTTCGCGGGCACTGCGTTCTTCGCGACGATCAGGTAAGCGTTCGTCGAGAGCAGCGACACCGGTTCGAAATCCCTGAGCACGTCGTACTGGAGCGGATACACCGCGCCGTTGACCACGTGGGTGCTCCAGTGGCCGATGCTGACGGTGTAGCCGTCCGGCGCGGCGCGCGCGACCTTGCCCACGCCGATGTTGCCGTTCGCGCCGGCGGTGTTGTCGACGAGGACCGTCTGGCCGAGCGTTCCGCGCATGTGCTGCGCGAGCGTGCGGGCGATCACGTCGGTCGGGCCGCCAGCGGCGAAAGGCACGACGATGGTGATCGGACGCGACGGATACGCTTGCGGCTGGGCCGAAGCGGGTAAAACGCAGGCGAGCGCGGTGGCACAGGCGAGCGCGGGGATGAAGGTTTTCAAGTGACGCTCCTGGGCGTGACGCGGTTATCCCGGCGTTAACGGCAGGCTGCGGCAGATCCTTGAGCGAATCCCGCGCGCCGCAGCTCGCCGCCGATCGCGGCGAGCCTCGGCTTGCGCAGGTCTATCTACAGTCATTCACGCGCCTACTGCATCGGCAGCGGCCCGAATGCCGGCGGCGGCACCCGGCGCTTCGACACCGCTTCGTACGCCGACGCGATCTTCAGCAGGATGTCCTCCTTGCCCGGTTCGGCGCGGAACACCAGCGAGAACGGCAGCCCCGGTTCCGGAATCGCGGTGGGCTTGTCGGAGGCGGCGCCGATGTACTTCTTGCCGTCGGCGCTCAACGCGAACACCGGGTCGTACGCGGTCCTCACGTAACCCGCGGGGATCAGCACTTCGGACAGCCCCGCGTTGGGACCGTACTGCGATTCGTTGCGCAGCCCGCCGATGGGGCCCGGCACTTCAGGGCCGCCGATCTTCGCCGGCGGCAGCGGGGTGTGCAGCCTGACCAGCGCGTCGAGCCGGTTCTCGAGGATCACCATCATGTCCACGCGCCGCAGCAGCTCGCGCAGCATGATGCGCTCGTTCACGCCCTGGCGCTGGCCGAGGCGGTTGCGCGGGTCGCTGGTCTCTTCCCAGTTCTTCCACGCCGCGCGCTGGTCGTCGCCCCAGAACTTCGAGCGCGCGTTGAGCGCCGCCCAGTCGGCGAGCGTCTCGGTGTAGCCGCGCGCTTTCCAGTCCGCCGCGCGGCGCGAGAGGTACTGCGAGATGTGATACCTGAAGGTCGGCGCGAGCTCCTGCTGCTGCACCGTCGAGATGTCGAGGTTAGACGGCGGTTCGATTCCGCCATCGGCCAGCGCGACGCAGTAATCGATCGGCTGCATCGTGCCCGTGCCGAAGACCTTGCCCGGCTCGAACTCGGTCGGCTGGATCGAAGCGGCGAATTCTTTGAACAGCGGTTGGCCGTCTGCGTCGAGCCTGAACAACAGGTCGGGCATGAAGACCGGGACCAGCCTCGCCAGCGCGCGCCTGAAATCGACCTTCATCGGCTCGATATCGGGGTCCGTTTCCCAGAGCGGATCCGAAGACTCGACCAGCGTCGCGCCGAGCCTGTCTCCCAGCATCGTCCTGATCTCTTTTGCGGCTGCGGTGGTGATCGGCTCGGCGGCCTTCACCCCCGGATTGAGCATCGACTCGCGCACGATGCCGATACGCATGCCTTTGAGCGCGCCCGGTGCGCCTGACGCCTGCGCATGCACTGTGTAACCCGTGCTCAATACCGACGAGCGCGGCACCGTCGTAAACGGATCGCGTGGATCGTAATAGCCGTTGACCGGGTCCTTCAGCGCATCGAGGACTTTGGCGCAGTCGGCGAATTTCCGCGCGTGGATTCCGGTTCGATCGCAGTAGATGTCCGCGCCGATGGCGCCGCCGTCGAAACCGAGCATCGCCTTGTGCGGGAGGATCAGCGCGACCGAGTTGTGGTTGGACGGGCCGCGGCACGATGCTCGCGTTTCTTCGCCGAGGCTGCACATGACGAGGTTCGCGCTGACAGACACCGCCGATCCCGAGCTCGATCCGAGCGACGCCGCCCGTGTGGTGTCGTAGACGTTCGAAGGGTTACCGCCCCACGTGCTGCGCTGGTAGCCGAGGACCGACGGGAGCACTTTATCGGGCGTGTTCCGGCCGCCCGGATCGCCGGCGCGCCCGTTGTATTCGGTGTTCACCGCTTTCGCGTAGATGATCGCGCCTTTGTTGCGGAGCTGCTCCACCAGCACGTGATCGCGCGCGGGGAAATCCATGTCGTAGCGCGCATCGCCGCCGCCGGTCGAGCGCATGTCTCTGGTGTCGAAAGGGTCCTTGAACGAGAAGACCACGCCGTACATGGGCATCGTCTCCAGATCCGGGTCGCGTCCATACGCCGCGTCGAGCTCGGCCGCGCGTTCCAGCGCGTCCGGCTGGCGCCGGAATTCGTCGCATACCGGCGGCGCCCCGGCGGGCAGCGGACCCTCGGACGGATGGCGGTCGAAATCGCCGCGGCAGGTCACCGAACGCTCACCCCTGATGTTCAGCGTCGCGAGCGCATTCACTTGGCCGGCGTTCGGCATGCCGACGATCATCCCGAACTGCTGCTGCGCGCCGGGATCGGAAGCGGTCGCTTCCATGCGCCCGAACTCGAGCGGCGGCCCCTGGTACTTGTCGAGGTCGGGCAGAAGGGTGGAAGCCTTCACGGTCTGCGTCGGGAAGCGCAGCGGCGCTTTCGCACGCACCGTGCCGGCCGCCTGCGGGATCAAAGCGCCCTCTTCGGTCACCAGCGCGCTCGCGACCCCGTTGTACGCGCGTGCCCGCTCGATGTAATGTCGAACGACCGCGACGCAGGTCGTCTGCCCCTTCTGAATCGCCTCGTGGAGCTCGTCGATCGTCGCTTCTTCGAGGACGAATGTTTTTCTCTGGGCTTCGGGCTGGTCCGGCATGACCTCTCTCCTGTTGTGGCCGCGACGATTTCGTACGTCGTTTGTGCGCTGCGAAATGACACGCGTGAGGTTGAATGGTAGTCCGAAAACGGGGTGCTGCGCGTGGGTGCGCAGATTGCTTGTGGGGGACTTTGGCGATCAGCGAGGTTGCATCGTGCAAACCGAAACGTTTACAGAAGGTGAGTGGTATCACTGTGTGGATTGTTCTCACTGCGGGACTCCGGTCTATGCATTTCACGCCCGCGCCGGGAGTGACGAGAGGCTTCCGGGGCCGGGCCTGTTCTCGGTCAGGTGCTCGAAGTGCGGCTACAGGGACCTGTACAAGCCGAACGCTTTCACGGCCCGCCGGTATTCCATGGAGAGCGATGCGGCTGTCGCCCATTGATCCGGGCCATTCCGGCGCGGTCCCGGACTCCGGGCCCGCCCCGCGGCGCTGCCGCGTTCCCCTCTATCCATAAAGGCGGCGCGAATGGCGACCCCTGTAACTCCTCAGTGCGAGACCGGCGTCCCCGGGCTCGATGACGTTCTGTATGGCGGCCTGCCCCGCGACCGGCTCTATCTCGTCGACGGCAATCCCGGCGTGGGCAAGACGACCCTCGCGCTCCAGTTCCTCCTCGAAGGCGTCAAGCAGGGAGAGCAGTGCCTTTACGTGACGCTGTCCGAGACCAAGGTCGAGCTCGACGCCGTCGCGGAATCTCATGGCTGGACGCTCGAGGGGATGTCGATCATCGAGCTTTCGCAGATCGAGCAGACGCTCACGAGCAAGTCGCAGAACAGCCTGTTCCAGCCGGCCGAGGTCGAGCTCAACAACCTGAGCAGCCTGCTGCTCGAGCGAATCGAACAGCAGCAGCCGGCGCGGGTGGTGCTCGATTCGCTCTCCGAGATGCGGCTGCTTGCCCAGAATCCGCTGCGGTACCGGCGCCAGATCCTCACTTTCAAGCAGCGGTTTTCGCACTTGCGCTGCACCGTGCTCCTGCTCGACGACCGCAGCGCCATCGGTCCTGATGTCCAGGTGCAGAGCATCGTTCACGGCATGCTGTCGCTGTTCGTGAGGCCGCTGAAGTTCGGAATCAACCGGCGGTACTTGACCGTGACCAAGCTGCGCGGCGCGCGTTTCATCGAAGGCAACCACGATTACGTCATCAACCGCGGCGGGCTGACACTCTTTCCCCGGCTCGTCGCCGCCGAGTATCCGACGGACTTCGAGGAAGACGCGCTGTCCAGCGGCAACCCCGAGCTCGACGCGCTGGTGGGCGGCGGCCTCGATGCGGGAACGAGCAACCTGCTGATGGGCCCCGCCGGGAGCGGGAAATCGACGGTCGCCAGCCTGTTCGTCCACGCGGCCGCTGCACGCGGCGAGAGAGTCATCTACTTCGCGTTCGATGAAACCCTGCATACCCTGTTCAAGCGAGCGCACGCGATGGGCCTCGATTTCAAGGCTCACATCGCCGCAGGCCTGCTTACCGTGCAGCAGATCGATCCGGCCGAGATCGCGCCCGGCGAGCTCGCGAACAAGATCGTGGAGTGTGTCGAGAAGCACCAGACCCGCATGATCGTGCTCGACAGCCTCAACGGGTACGTCAACGCGATGCCGCAGGAGGATTACATCAACCTGCATCTGCACGAGCTGCTGAGCTTTCTCAACCAGCGCGGCGTGGTCACGATCATGACGCTCGCGCAGCAGGGCCTCATCGGGACCATGGGCGTGCCGGTCGACGTGAGCTATCTCGCCGACACGGTCATACTCACCCGCTATTTCGAGGCGCGAGGCTCGGTGCGCAAGGCGATATCGATCATCAAAAAGCGCAGCGGCGCGCACGAGTCGACGATCCGCGAGCTCCAGATGACGCCATCCGGTATTCGCATCGGACAGGCGCTGAGCGATTTCGAAGGCGTGCTGACCGGCGTGCCGACTTTCGTCGGCAGCACCAGCAAGCCGGTGGTCCCGAGCGCATAGCGATCGGTCGCGACGTGGAGTCTTGTGCTGCAGTCATCGTCACGCCGAATGAAACCGACGCGCGGGTCGCGCTTTCGTTTCTGCGAGAGGCGGGCGTCGCGGGCCGCGCGTGTGCGTCCCTTTCGGAGCTCTGCAAGCTCGCGCCGGGTGACGTGGGCTGCGCCGTGCTCGTGGAAGAAGCCCTCGTCCATCCGGAGATCGACGATTTCCTGAACGCGCTCGCATCTCAGCCGCCGTGGTCGGACCTGCCGCTGGTGCTGCTCGCGAGCCAGGGCGCCGCGCTCGGCGCGCTGGTCGAGCGCCTCTTCCCTGAATCCGGGAACGTCGCGGTGCTCGAGCGTCCGATGAACCCGGTGAGCCTCGTCTCGGCGGTGCGCGTCGGCCTGCGCGCGCGGCAGCGGCAGTTCCAGGTTCGCGAGCTGCTCGAGCAGCGGTCGAGCGCGCTGCGCCAGCGCGACGAGTTCCTCGCGATGCTGAGCCACGAGCTGCGCAACCCGCTCGCGCCGATGCGCAATGCGGCGTATCTCATGAAGCGCCTGGAGATCGACAATGCGCTCTTCATAAAGGCGCGCGACCTGATCGACCGGCAGGTGGCCCACATGGCGCGGCTCGTCGACGACCTGCTCGACGTGTCCCGGCTCGAGCTCGGGAAGGTCCAGCTGAAGATGCGCGATCTCGACCTGAACGCCGCGATATCGGCAGCGACCGAGACCTGCCTGCCGATGATCACCGCGCGCCAGCAGACCCTCGAGGTGCGGCTCCCGAGCGAGCCCTGCTGCATACGCGCCGATCCGGTGCGCCTCGAGCAGGTCATCTGCAACCTCGTGACCAATGCGGCCAAATTCACGCCTGAGGCCGGCACGATCATCGTGGAAGCGGCATGCGAAGCCGCGAACGCTTCGGTGACCGTGCGCGACAGCGGAATCGGCATCGACGCGCGCATGCTGAGCAGCGTTTTCGATCTTTTCACCCAGGACGCGAACACGCTCGAGCGCTCGCAGGGCGGGCTCGGGATCGGCTTGACGATCGTGAAGCGGCTCGTCGAGCTGCATGGCGGAACGATTCGCGTTGCGAGCGAAGGCCGCGGCCGCGGCGCGCAGTTTACGGTCACCTTTCCGCGGCAGAGCGTCAGGGTCGCGGACAACAAGGCGCCGGTGGGCGACGTGCTCGCAGGATCGGCCAGGCGTGTGCTCGTGATCGAGGACAACCCCGACATCCGCGAATCGCTGGGGATGCTGCTCAACATGTGGGGGCACGGCGTCGACTACGCCGAATCCGGCCCGGACGGCGTGAGGCGCGCGGACCTCCTGCGGCCCGACGTGGCGCTGATCGACATCGGCCTTCCGGGGCTGAGCGGCTACGAAGTCGCACAGCAGATCCGCAGCCGCGAGACCGAGTGGGCGCGAGCGGTCAGGCTCATCGCGCTCACCGGCTACGGGCGCGACTCCGATCGCGAGAAAGCGGCGGCGTCGGGTTTCGATTCGCATCTCGTCAAGCCGGTAGACCCCGACGTGCTGCAGGCTTTGCTGAAGCTGACATGAGGCGTTGATCGATCGCGCAGTCGGGTAGAATCCGCTCGCGATGAAAACCACCGGCACCCGGCTACACATCAGAACGACCATATCCGGAAAGTGGATCTGGGAGCTGCGAACGGCTGACAAGCACGCGGTGAACGTGAGCGAAGGCTTCGGCACGCGTGCGGAGTGCGAGGCCGACGCGAAGGCGAACGGGCTCGAGGTCGTTCCGAAACGCGGTCGCCGGGAGCAGATCGGGCTGACGGTCGTGCCGCTGAGCGAGCAGCCGGGCACTTGGTCCATACACGAGGATCCCTCCGGCCTGTGGCTCTGGAAACACTACGGCGACGGTGTGCAAGCGGAATCGAAGTGCGCCTTCCTCACGCGGCGCGAATGCGTTGCAGACGCATGCGAGCACGGCTATCGCGAAGAACAGGGCCGCGGTCACGGCATCAGGACCGAATAGCGATTCTCCGGCAGTGCTCGAGCGCGGCCTCGACCAGATTGATGCTCGCTTCGGGCGTTCTGAAAGCCGAGTGAGCCGAGAGCGTCACGTTCGGCAGCGTCGCCAGCGCGTGTTCCGCCGGCAACGGTTCCGTGGTGAAAACGTCCAGCCCGGCGTGCGCGAGGTGACCCGAGCGCAACGCATCGACCATCGCGGTCTCGTCGACGAGCGCGCCGCGGGCGGTGTTGATCAGGATTGCGCCCGGACGCATCGCCTGGATTCGCTCCCGGGTGAGGAAGCCCGCGGTCTCGTCGTTCAGCAGCAGGTGCAGCGATACGACGTCGCTGCCTTTGATGAGGCGATCGAGCCCGACGAAATCGACTCCGGGGTGTGACCTCGCCGTGCGATTCCACGCGAGCACCTTCATGCCGCAGCCCAGGGCGAGACGCGCGAGCTCCGCCGCGATCGAGCCGAAGCCGATCAATCCGAGCGTCTTTCCGGTGAGCTGGATGCCGTCGGTGCGCAGCCAGCGCCCTGCACGCATCTCGCGGTCCATGCGCGCGAGGCCTTTCGCGGCGGACCACATCAGAGCGAACGCGCACTCGGCGACTGCGGTGTCGCCGTAGCCCTTGATCGTGTGAACCGTGATACCGATCTCAGCGAGCGCCTCCGGGTTCATGTAGCTGCGCGCGCCGGTGCCGAGGAACACCACGTGCTTCAGCCCTTCGCAGCGCAGCGCGATCCCGACCGGCAACGCGGTGTGATCGATCAGCGCGATCTGCGCGCCGGAAAGGATCCCGGGCAACTGCTGCGGCTTCACATCCGGATCGCGGTGGATGCGAAGCTCGGGATCGTCCGGGCGGCGCAAGCGCTCGGCGAGGTCTGCGAGCGTGGCGCTGGCATCGACGAAAATCGCGCGCGCGCGTGTCTCTAACATGAAAGGTCGATCGGGCTCATGAGGGCTCAGGCGCCGTCGAAGACGGCTGAATCGATCATCTCGCGCGTGAGGTTCGGCGAGAGCATCCGGATGAAATCGTATGCGTAGCTTCTGAGGTAGCGGTTCTTCGCGATTCCGATGCTGATCCGGCTGGGGGCGAAGATGTGCTTGGCATCGATCGCACGCAGCGAGCGATCCCCCTTTCGATCGTAGGCGAGCTTGGGAACGATCGCGACGCCGAGGCCTGATTTGACGTACGTTTTCATGACGTCGACGTCGGTCGCGGTGAGCACGATCTTCGGCACCAGCTTCGCGGCTGCGAAGGCGTTCGCGACATAAGCGGTCGTGACGAACTTGGTGTCGTAGGTGATCAGCGGATACCCGGCGAGCGCTTCGAGCGTCAGCGGCTTTTCGGCGAGCAGCGGGTGGCCCACCGTAACGAGCACGATCTTCTGGTGGTCGTAGCACGGCAGCAGGACCACGTCGGGCACGGGTACGGTCGCGTCGGGGGAGATCGACAGGTCGGCCTCGCCGTCGTGGACCCACTGCGCGGTCTGCGGCGGCGGACCCTGTCTCAGGATGACCGTGACGTTCGGGTGCAGCGCCGCGAAAGCCTGAATGACCCGCGGCAGCACGTACCGCGCCTGCGTATGCGAAGTGCTCACCGTGAGGCTGCCGCTCGCCTGGTCGGTATATTCCGCGCCGACGTGGCGCAGGTTGTCGGTGTCGCGCAGCACGCGCCGTACGATTTTCAGAACTTCGGTGCCCGGCTGGGTGAGGCCAAGAAAGCGCTTGTTATGCCTGATGAAAATCCTCACGCCGAGTTCTTTCTCGAGCGCCTGCACCTGGCGGCTCACGCTCGGTTGGGACGTGTGAAGGGCGACCGCGGCATCGCCGACCCTGAAGCCGCGCTCGACGATCTCCTGAACGCACAGGAGCTGTTTCAACTGCATCGCGTTCCCGGAAATGGTAATGAGGTTGATACGCTGGGCGTATGAGGCTATGCGATTATAGTCTTTGATCGCATAAGGATTGCGACCCTACGATGGCGCAAAGGCGTACCGCAGCCGCGCGCCTGCGAAATCGGGGGTCGTATGAGTCGCATCGAAGAGAAGGTGGCTGCCCTGGGCCTTACGCTGCCGCCGACGCACGCGTATCCCAGCCCCAACCGAACCCCCGCCGTCCTGTCGAACGGCATCCTGTTCCTGTCCGGGCACGGCTCGGGCCGCCACGCGATGCCCGAAAACGTGAAGCAGCACGGGAAGGTCGGCGCCGACGCGACCGAGGACGAGGCGTATCAGACCGCCCGGGCCGTCGCCCTCCAGATGATCGCGTCGATCAAGCAGGCCGTGGGTGACCTCGATCGCGTCACGCGGGTCATCCGCCTCTACGGGATGGTGAACTCCGCGCCGGGTTTCGACCGGCAGTTCGCAGTCATCGACGGCGCCTCCGATCTCTTCTACGAGGTCTGGGGCCCCGAACGGGGGCTGCACGCCCGTGCCGCCGTCGGCATCGCCGAGCTGCCCCGCAGGGCGCTGCTCGAGATCATGGGCGAATTCGAAATTCGAGATTGACCCGCCGCCGGACCGACGAACGCAACGAAGAGACGCCTCAATGACCGTCAAGGTAATCGCGAGCAGTTGCAAAGAGTGTTCGGTCCGCTGCGGCTCGCTCATCTACGTCGAAGACGGCAAGGTGGTGCGTATCACCGGCAACCCGGATCACCCCGGCTCGCGCGGCGCTTTCTGCGTCAAGGGCGTTCACGCGCCGGTGACCGCCCGCGAGCATCCGGATCGACCGCTGCATCCGATGCGCCGAACCGGCGAGCGCGGAGAAGGCAGGTGGGAGCGCATCTCGTGGGACGAAGCTTTCGACTCGATTGCCGAGCGCATCGGGCGCGTCAAGGCCGAGCACGGCTCGACGTCGGTCGCCGGCGCGGTTTCGAACCACTTCGTGAGCCGCGGCGTGGCGATGACGCAGCTCCTGCGCAGCATCGGCTCTCCGAATTACATGATCAACCAGGACCTGTGCCAGGGCTGCCGCTACACCGCCGCGATGCTGACCGGCGTCGGCGCCCAGCCCGGAAACGAGCTGCCCAAGTCGCGCTGCGTGCTGATCATCGGCAAGAGCCCGTCGGATTCGAGCGTGGTGCAGTGGATGAACCTGAAGGAGGCGAAGAAAGCGGGCGCGGAGCTCATCGTGGTCGACCCGAGAAAAACCCAGGTCGCGCGTCTCGCCCAGCAGTGGCTGCGGTTGAAGCCCGGCACCGATGCCGCCCTTGCGCTCTCGATGATCAACGTGATTTTCGAAGAGAACCTGCACGATCACGAATTCGTCGCCAACTGGTGCACCGGTGTCGACAGGCTGCGTGAGCGCGCGCGCGAGTATCCTCCGGCGCTCGCTTCGACCATCACCGGCGTTCCGGCGCAGGCGATCATCGATGCGGCGCGTACTTTCGCAACGACCAGGCCGGCGTCTCTGGTGCTCGGCCACGGCATCGACGCGCAGGCCAACGGCGTCAAGACGACGATCGCTTTTCACGCGCTGCTCGCGATCACCGGGAATATCGACCGCGAAGGCACCAACCGGATGCCGAAAGCACAGAGCGGCTTTCGCGATTACTACAGTGTGATCAACGATGCGGCTTTCCGGCTGCCTGCCGAGGTCGAGCAGAAGATCATCGGCGGCGAAGCGTATCCGCTGTGGTCCGGCCCGAACAGCTGGTCGAAGTCTTCGCACAATCCGTCGCTGATCGACGCAGTGATCACCGGCGAGCCGTACCCGATCCGCGCACTGTATGTGAGCGGCGTGAACATCCTGTGCACCTATCCGGACACCGACAGGACGACTGCGGCGCTGAAGAAGCTCGATCTTCTCGTCGTCGCGAGCGACCACATCACGCCGACTGCGGAGCTGGCAGACTTCGTGCTCCCGAAGACCACGCTGCTCGAGGAAGAAGACGTTTCCGCCGATCAAACCGGTCCGTGCCTCGCAGCCGTGCAGCAGGCGCTGCCACCCAAAGGCGAAGCGAAGAGCGACATGGACATTGCCGCAGGACTGATCCGGGCGCTTCGAGCGCGCGGCCTGCTCGACTTCGATCTCTTTCCGTGGACGAACCACCGCGATTTCATCGATTACCAGCTACAGGAGACCGGTATCCCGTTCGAGGCGCTGTGCGAGAAGGGTTTCATCCCGATACCGCTGACGTATGAGGATTACCGCAGCAAAGGCTTCAGGACGCCGAGCAAAAAAATAGAGCTCTGCCCCGACCGGCTGGAGAAGCTCGGTCACGATCCGCTGCCGCAGTATGTCCCGCCCGTATACGCGTCTCCGCCCGAAGGCTACGACCTCGTGCTCCTCACCGGAATCCGCAGCATGGCGTATCACCATTCGAGATTCAGGAATCACACGTGGGCGCGCAAGCTCCAGGACGCACCGGAGCTTCGCATCAACCCGAAGACCGCCGAGCGCCACGGGATCGCGCGCGGCGACTGGGTGTGGATCGCGACGCCGAACATCGCGCGGCGCGCGTTGTTGAAAGCATGGGTCAGCGAGGAAATGCCCGATGGCGTGGTCGCGACCGGCATGGGTTGGTGGTATCCGGAAATCGAAGGCGCCGACCATGGTGCCCTCACGTTCAACATCGACGCGGCGATACGCTACGGCCCGCCGTGGGACCCGATCTCAGGGTCGCCTGAAGCCAGAAACACCGCGTGCAGGATCGTGCGCGCCGACCCGTCGGAAGTGCCCCGCTTCGCCGCGGCCGCACACTAGCGTGCGCATCGCGCAGACCGTTGTGCTCGCGCTGGCAGCCGCGTGTGCGGCGCCGGCGGCAACGCTTTTCGCCGCGCAGGCTGCCTATCCCGACAAGCCGGTGAGGATGGTCGTGGGCTTCCCGCCCGGCGGCGGCGCCGACATCATGGCTCGGGTGATCGGCGAGCAGCTCGGCGAAAAGCTGCGCGTGCCAGTCGTCATCGACAACCGTTCAGGCGCAGGGTCTTCGACGGGGACCGGCATCGTCGCAGCTGCGGTTCCCGATGGTTACACCCTGCTGCTCGCGACGACGAGCTTCACGATCAATCCGAATCTCTACAGCCGCGTGCCGTACGACGCGGTCAAGGGTTTCGCGCCGATCGCGAAAGTCGCATCCTCTCCATTCGTCGTGGTCGTGCGGCCTTCGCTGCCGGTGCAATCGGTGAAAGACCTGCTCGCGCTCGCCCGCTCGAAGCCCGGCCAGTTGAATTACTCGACCGGCGGCAACGGCAGCACCGGGCATCTCGCCGGTGAGATCCTCAAGTCGATGACCGGTGTGCAGATCCAGCACGTCCCGTACAAAGGCCTCGCGCCTGCGCTCGCGGATCTGCTCGGCGGACGCGTCGACATCACGATGTCGAGCCTGCCGTCGTGCATCGCGTTCATGAAAAGCGGCAAGCTGCGCGGCCTCGCAGTCACGACCGCGAAGCGCATGCCTTTCATCCCCGACATTCCGACCGTCGCCGAATCAGGCGTGCCCGGCTACGACGTCGATCAGTGGTACGGCGTGCTCGCCCCGCACGGTGTTCCGAAAGTGGTTGTGGTGAAGCTCAACGGCGCGCTCTCGAGCTTCCTCGCCAGGCCCGAAGACGCGTTGAACGAGCGCTTCGCCGCGCTCGGTGCGACGCCGCTGATTTCTACGCCGGACGAGTTTCGCGCCTACATCAGGACGAACCTCGTCTTCTGGGACAAAGCCGTGCGCGAGGCGAATGCCAAAGTCGAATAGCACGGCGCCGCACTCACGGCCAACCGGGGACAGACCCCCATTTACGCCCCATGAAAATCGGGGTCTGTCCCCGATTTAGATTTATTTTCGCAACGACGCGACCGCACGATGCCGGCAAGGGGGCTGCAGCGCCGCAGCCCGCAGATCGAATCGCAGGCTCGAACGCTCATCAGGGTGGACATGAAGGATTTACGAGTCGCTTCAGTTTTTGCCGCGGGCGTGTCGTGTATCGGCGGGGTCGCTGCTGCGGCCGAGGTCTATCCGTCGAAGCCGGTGCGGCTCGTCGTGCCGTATCCGCCCGCCGGCGGCGTCGACGCGATCGCCCGCCTGGTCTCGCCGAAGCTCTCGGAACGACTCGGCCAGCAGATCGTGATCGACAACCGCGGCGGGGCCGGCGGGAACATCGGCACCGAATATGCCGCGCGCGCGCCGCGCGACGGCTACACGCTGATGATGGGGGCCGCGGCGCTGGCGATCAACGTGACGCTCTACGACAAGCTGCCTTTCGACCCGGTGCGTGATTTCGTCCCGATCAGCCTGCTCGCGTCGACGCCGAACATCATCACCGTGCATCCGTCGATGCCGGTGCATTCGGTGAAAGACCTCATCAGGGTCTCCCGGAAAACCCCGGGCTCGGTCATGTACGGCTCGGCAGGCAACGGGACGACTTCGCACCTCGCGGCCGAGCTCATGAAATCGATGGCGAAGATCGACCTGGTGCACGTGCCCTACAAAGGCACGACGGGTGCGCTGGTCGCGCTCCTGAGCGGAGAAGCGCCGCTCATGTTCGCGCCGGCGCTCACCGTGCTCCCGCAGATCAACGGCGGAAAGCTTCGCGCGGTCGCGATCACGAGCAGCGTGCGCTCGGCGGCATTGCCCAAGCTTCCCACGGTAGCGGAATCGGGGTTGCCGGGATATGAAGCGAGTCAGTGGTACGGCCTGCTCGCGCCCGCCCAGATATCGCCGCAGATCATCACGCTCCTGCATGCGCGCACCGTCGAAGCCCTGCGTGATCCCGCAGTGACCGCGCAGCTTGCGAAAGAGGGCTCGATTCCGATCGGCAGCAGTCCGGTTCAGTTCGCCGAGCATCTCAAAAACGAAATCGGGAAGTGGGCAAGGGTGGTGAAGCAATCCGGCGCGACCGTGGACTGATCCGAGTAGCGAAGGGGCCTTGGGATGGGGGTGGGTTTGTCCGACAGGAGCACTGGAATGACAATGAGGATCTTCGCCGCAATCGTAGTGACCCTGCTCGCAGACAGCGTCTGTGCGCAGACCTATCCCGAGCGCCCGGTGCGTTTCATCGCGGGCTATCCGGCGGGCAGCGCGAGCGACAATCTCGCGCGAATCCTCTCGCAGAAGATGAGCGAGGCGTGGGGTCAGCAGGTGATCGTGGACAACAGGCCCGGTGCAGCCGGGAACATCGCGGCCGAGACGACGGCGCGAGCGACGCCGGACGGCTATACGATCCTGCTCGTCGCGACCAATCACGCGATCGTCCCGAGCCTGTACAACAAGCTGCCGTTCGATCCGATCAAGGACTTTGCACCGGTGTCGTACGTGTCGTTCGCGCCGGCCCTTCTGGTAGTCAACCCGTCGCTTCCGCCGCGCAGCGTCCCCGAGCTGATCACGCTTGCCAAGGCGAAGCCGGGACAGCTCAACTACGGCTCGTCAGGCAACGGCGCCACGCCGCATCTCGCGATGGAGCTGCTGAAGACGAGCGCAGGCGTCGACATCAGGCATGTGCCTTACAAAGGCATACCGCCCGCGCTGACCGATCTGCTCGGCGGACAGATCCAGCTGATGTTCTCGACGATGGCGCCGGCCGTGCCCCTGGTGCGCGCCGGCCGGTTGCGAGCGCTCGCAGTCTCGAGCGCGAAGCGCTCGTCCGCGGTGCCCGAAGTGCCCGCGATGTCCGAGTTCATCCCGGGCTTCGACGCGACTTCGTGGCAGGGGATCCTCGCACCGGCGGGAACGCCGCCTTTGATCGTCGCGAGGATACGCGACACCGCCGCGAAAGCATTGCAGGCGCCCGACGTGCACCAGCGGCTCGTCGACAGCGGCTACACGCCGGTCGGCAGCACTCCCGCGGAATTCGGCGCGTTCATCAGGACCGAGATGTCGAAGTGGGCCAAGGTCGTCAAGGCCTCAGGCGCGACGCTGGACTGACGCTCGACACCCGTCTCCCCTTTGTGGCGAGGGGAGATTCGAGATGCAAACGATTGTTGGTTTTGCGTGTAACCCGAGCTGGAGGAGGACTTGATGTCGCTCAAGAAAGTGGTGCACCCCGGTAACGTGGCTAAACCGGCGGGCGTGTGGTCGCCTGCCATCGTGGTGACGCAGCCCTGCAGGCTCGTGTTCCTCTCGGGTTTCACCGCGCGCAACGAGAAAGGCGCAGTCGTGCACGTCGGCGACATCCGCGGGCAGACGCGCCTCGTCTGCGAGAACCTGAAGGCGACGGTCGAAGCTGCCGGCGGCTCGCTGGCGGACCTCGTGTCGGTCACGGTATTCGTCACCGACATCGAGGAGTTCGACGCCATCCACGAGATCCGCCGCCAGTACTTCCCGAACGAGCCGCCGGCTTCGACCATGGTCGAAGTCACCCGGCTGGTCCACAAGGACATGCTCATCGAAATCAACGCGGTCGCGGCGCTGCCGTGAACGGGCCGGCGCAGCAGAAGCGCATCGAGCTCTACGGCGGCGATTACGAGCACACGCTGACGCTCGGCGGCGACGCCGCGAGCCTCACCATCGATTACAACGTGCTGCCGACCATGGAAATGTTCGCCCGGATGATCACGCGGCGCGCGTTCGAGGCGTGCGAGTTTTCGCTGGCGAACTACATCCTTCTCAAGGACGGCGGCGCGGACTGGCTGCACGCCATTCCGGTGTTTCCGAACCGCAGCTTCAGGCACAACACGCTTTTCGTGCACGCGCAGTCGCCGCTGAAGGCGCCGGCCGGATTGCGTGGTCGCAGGATCGGGGTGGAGGATTACTCCATGACTGCCGCGGTGTGGGTGCGCGGGTTCCTGCAGGAGCAGTATGGCGTGCACTGGAGCGAGCTCGACTGGTACTGCAACGCGGCTCACCAGCGCTTCCCGATCCCCGACGGCGCGAAGGTGACCGCGGTGTCTGCGGATCTCGAAGACATGCTCGTGTCGGGCGAGCTCGATGCGCTCATCTCGTTCGGCCCCCGCGACGAGCGCTTGCCTCGCGCACAGCGCAAGCTCAGGCGCCTCATCGACGACGTCGAGAACGTCGAAAAGGTGTATTTCCGGAGCACCGGCATCTATCCGATCAACCACTGCGTCGTCGTTCGCAGCGACCTGCTCGAGCGCATGCCCGAGGTGCCGGCGCTGCTGTTCGACGCCTATGCGATGAGCAAGGCGCGAGCGTATGGACGGCGGCTCGGCACCACGCTCGTGCCGTGGGCTAAAAGCAACTGGACCGACGTCTTCGAGTTTTTCGGAGGGGACCCGCTGCCGTACGGGCTCACCGATCAGAACCGGACGGTCGTCGAAAAGCTCATCGGACATCTGTACGAGCAGAAATTCATAGCGAAGCGGTGGACGCCCGAGGCGCTCTTCGTCGAAGGAAGCGCGGCGCTTCGCGAGACCCGGCGCACGGCGGGCACTTCTGCATAACGAGGCATCATGGCCACACCCCGAAAGAAGCGAACCTACACCACGGCTTTCGAAGCGGCGCGCACGCTGGGGCAGCTCTTCTCGCCCGAAGGCTACACCTGGGAGACCGAGCTCCCGGTCCGAGCGAAGCACGTGCCGCTGATCATCCATATTTCGTGCAATGCGCACTTCACCATGTTCATCGCGTATATCGCCGGCGAGATCCTGAAGCGGCTCGACCTCGAATTCGTCACCGTCGGGGGCCCGGAGAACTGCTGCGGCTCGATCCAGAAGAACATGGGAGACCCCGATCTCGAGGCGGACGTGGCGACCAAGGCGCAGCTCGGCTTCAACCGCGCGAAGCCGCGCAAGGTGCTGTCGATCTGCCCCGACTGCGACGACGTGTTTGCGGAATATCCGCTCAAGGCCGCATCGTTCGTGCATGCCAACATCTCCGACCTCGTCGTCGAATATCTCGACGCGTTGAAGCCGAAGATGAAGCCGGTGAACAAGCGCGTGGTGGTGCACTTTCACGACGCGAGCCCGTCACGGGTGAAGGATGCCGGGCGCGTGATGACGATATTGAAAGCCATACCCGGGCTCGAGATCCTTCCGGCGCAGCTCGCACACGGGCCGGGAATCCACTGCCAGACGGTGCACCCGATGGCGCCCCACGATCAGGCGGCGATGTTCGCCGAGGCGAAGGCTCTCGAGGCCGATGCCCTCGTGGTGCCTTATCACTCGTGCTACCGGCAGCACATCAAGATGCAACTGGAGTTCGGTGTCGAGACGCAGCACTATTTCGGGCTGCTCGCCGAGGCGCTCGACATTCCCTTCGAGGAGCCCTTCAAGATATATCGGCTCACCGACGATCTCGAGACGGTGATGGGCATGCTGCGGCCGAAGATCGAACGCCTCGGCTACGACGAAGACCTGGTCCGCATCTACGTCGACCGCGCGGTGTTCTGTTGAATCGAGGAGAGGTCGGAATGAGCTCGAGCTGGATCGAGGTCGGCGCCGAGGCCGATTTCGCAGGGCAGATGAAAGTGTTTCAGATCGGCAGGAAGAAAGTCGCGGTCGCGGGACTCGACGGCGGGATCTTCGCGTTCGACGGCTTGTGCCCTCACGCCTTCGGCCCGATGCACCGCGCCGAAGTCGACGGCGCGATCGTCACGTGTCCGTATCACGCGTGGCGCTTCGACCTGCGCGACGCCGGACGCGAGATTCACGGCTACCGGCCGCTGGCGATGTACGACGTGAAGGTCGAGGCGGGGATAGTGCACGTGCTGTTCGAGGCCGCGGCGTCCGCGGTGGTGCTGGACTCGCGGCCGTGCAAGCTGTCATACGTCGCGGCATGACGACGACGCGTGCGTCCCGCTGCCAGGCGCCGGCGCCGTGAGCACGACGCCGGAGCAATTCGCAGCAGATCGAAGTCGAACAGAGCCCCGAAAATCCTGCAAAACCCGCTCCGGCGACGCACAGGATACAATTGCCCTATAGCCGCGCGCCGCCCGCTCCGGGCCCGAAGCAGCCGATCCACTCACGGGCGCGCAGCTCATCCCCCCCACACAGATACAGGACACTCCATGAGTCACTCGCGAATGGTGCAGACCCGACGTAAAAAGCAGGTCGGCAAGAAAATTCAGGCCAGGGAAGCAAAGCAGGTGAAGAAGCTCGGCAACCAAAGCGGGAAACCCGCCGGCACCGAGACTTCCGCAAGCGCTCGCCCGGAGTAACTGCTCGCGGGCGAGCGCAATCAGAATCAGAACCCGAGCGCGCTACCTCCCGGCCGCGGGTCGCTTGCCCCGCGCAGCACGCCGCTCTCGCGATCGAGCTGGATGAGCTGCACCGCGCCGCCGCCGGCAAGCGCGCCGAGCCGCTCGATGACGTGACCGTAGCCCGCGAGCGTCTGTATCGATGCTTCGGGCACACCGTTCTCCAGCCTCACTACCGCCGGCCGATCGATGTTCACGGGGTCGGTCCCAGGGAAGCTGTACCAGCGCGGGCTGTCGACCGCCTGCTGCAGCGACAGGCCGTGATCGACGACGCCCGTGATGACCTGCGCGCTCCACTGGGTCTGCTGGTCGCCGCCGGGCGTGCCGCCGATGAGCC
>JAQGMV010000007.1 GCA_028292225.1 Betaproteobacteria bacterium | reverse complement strand
CTGCACGCCGTCCTGCTGGTAGCGGCCGCCGAGAAACGCCTTGTAAGCCAGCGGCGCGTCCTGGAAGTCCCACGCGTGCTGGTGGATCTCGTTCTGGTATCCGATGCCCGAGAGGAAGCGCCCGCCTTTGAGCGTAAAGCCCTGGGGCAACGCGGTCGTCTGGAAATACGCTTCCTCGACCGAAACCGCATTGTCCGGCGCAAGCGATGCGACCAGCGCACCGCGGAAATACGGATCGACGTTCGCGGTGAAGACGAGCTCGCTCTCGCCCAGACCGAAGCTGCGCGGCGGGGGCCTGACTTCGCCTCCGGACGGGATGAAGCCGCTGATCGCGAAATTGTTCGGATCCTGCGACGTGCGCGCGTAAGTGCCTTGCAGGATCAGCGAGATCGCGGGATTGAATGCGTTCGACGCGGGCACTGCGCTCGTGGCTACGGGCGCCGCGCTCGGAGCGGCTTGCGCCTGAGCGGCGCTTTCCGCGGCGCCCTTCTCGGGTTTCGCCGCTCGCGCTTCGGCTTCGTTGAGGCGCTTTTCGAGCGCCTGCATGCGCTGCTCGTAGCCGCGCTGCAGTTCTTTCATTTCATCACGCACGCGTCCGAGCTCGGACGCCGAGGCGTCCTGCGCGTGCGCGGGCGTCAGCGCCGCCAGCATCAATGCTATGGCGGACGCGACAACAGGTGCTTTAACCATGTCTCGACTCCCTGGAACATGAAGGATGCCGGGGCGCCCGTTGAAGGCGCCGCGACCCGATCTGTCAGAGAGGAGACGGCGGACCGCGCGAGCGGGCAGTGGGAGTGTCGAGGGTTGCGAACGAGCCCGACGCGTGCAGCGGCGCCTGGACCGCAGACTTGTCGGCGTGGAGCTGGAGGCACGCCAGGGGACCCGCACCGAGCACCTGCCCGAATGCGGCGTCGAGCGCGCAAAGCTTGGATGCGTCCGACGGCGTCCGTGCAGGCGCGTCGCCAGGCTGGGCGGCCTTGGTGCGCGCAGGCTGCCCCTGTGCAGGCAGGTTCTGCGCCGCGTGCCACACGGCGTGCGCGAGCCCGACGTGCTGCGCGAGCAGCAGCAAGGCGCACACGAGCTGAACCAGCGCTCGTTTCACACCCATCGATGATCGCGAAGAAGAAGTCATGGCTTGCCGCACGGAGGGGCGTACATTACCACGGGGTCGGGGGGTTTGAATCGGGGTGGAGGAGCTCGCTCACCTCCCGAGACCGAATCGGGGACAGACCCCGAAAAACGGGAACCAAGAAAAACCGGGGTCAGTCCCCTCAACCCCGCGCGAGGACACGCGCGATGTCGGTCTCATGCGCGCGCCACGCCGGGAGCAACGCGGCGAGCATGCCGACGACGAGTGCGGCGACCGCGATCCACAGCTCGTTCGGGCTCCACACCCAGCCGGTGATGCCGACCTGCTGGAAGCGCAGCGCGAATCCGAGCAGCGAGGTGAGGAGGTGGCCGAGCGCGAGGCCGAGCACCGCGCCGATCAAGGCGAGCAGCGCGCCTTCGAACAGCAACAGGCTCATGAGCTGGCGCGGGCTCGCCCCCAGCGCCCGCATGATCGCGAGGTCGTAGCGGCGCTCGTTGAGCGCGGTGTAGAGCCCGATGAACACCGACAGCCCGGCGGCGATCACGAGCACGATCGCGAAACCGCGCAGCACCCGCATCCCGACCACCATCACGCCGAAAAGCCGCGAGGTCTCGAGGGTCGGAGAGGCCGCCTGCATTTCGGGATAAGCGTTCACCTCACTCGGCAGCGTCGCCCCGGCAAGCGGCGATGAGTACTTGATGAGGAGCGCGCTGATCGTCCTGCCGTCGTCGAGCCGCGGCTCGCTGACGAGCCCGTCGGAGTGCTCGGGATGCATCATCCAGACGCTGGCCACGTCGGTGAGGATCAGGTGGTCGAGCACGGTTCCGGTCGGCCACAGCACGCCCACCACGTTGAGCGGGTAATCGGTGTGAGGCGCCGCGGTCTGGTGCGCGGTTCCGTGATTGACCGTCAGCGACCAGCCCGCTCGCAGCCGGGTTCGCGCCGCGACTTCCGCGCCGATCACCGCCTGGAGCGGAGCGTGCCAGAGCTCGCCTTCGCGCAGCCTCGCGTCGTACTGCCTTATGTAATCGTGGGTCGTACCGACGACCCGGAAGCCGTCGTAGTTGTCGGCGAGCGAGATCGGGATCGCCTGTTTCACTTCGGGCTTCGCCGCGATCTGCAGCGCCTGGCCCCATGGGATCGAGCCGGTCGGCACGTCGAGCTGATACACGCTCGACAGGATGATCTGGAGCGCGCTGCCTTTCGCGCCGACCACGAGATCGATTCCGCGCGAGTCGACGTGCATGCGCTCTTCGAGCTGTTCGGCGGTCAGCACGAGCAGCGTGATCGCCGCGACGCCGAAAGCGAGCAGCACCACATTGAGCACCGTGCTCATGTTGCGCGCGCGCAAGTACGCGAGGCTGATCCCGGCGAGCGTCACCGCAGCGGGCTCAGCATGAACTGGTTTCGAAAGCGCGCCTTGATGCGCTGGTCGTGCGTCGCGATCATCAAGGTCGCGTTGCACGCGCGGGCCTGCGCTTCGAGCAGATCGAGCGTCTGCACGCAGTGCGCGTCGTCGAGGTTCGACGTCGGCTCGTCGGCGAGCAGCAGGGTCGGCCGGTTGACGACGGCGCGCGCGACGGCGACGCGCTGCGCCTGCCCGAAGGAAAGCTCGTGCGGATACGCTTCGGCCTTGTTGCGCAGGCCCAGGTCGTCGAGCACCTCGTGCACACGCGAGAGATTCTCGCCGAGCCCGGAGAAAAACTGCGCGAGCAGGAGGTTCTGCGCGACGGTCAGGCTGCCGACCAGATGCAGGCGCTGGAGCACGATCCCGATGTGGCGGCCGCGAAAGCGCCCGAGCTGCGCAGTCTTCAGCTTGCCCAGCGCATTGCCCGCGACGATCACTTCGCCGTAGCTCGGCTTGAGGAAGCCCGCGAGGATGTGCAGGAGCGTGGTCTTGCCGCTTCCCGACGGGCCGAGCACGAGCCAGTGCTCGCCCTGCTCGGCGAGCCAGTCGCGGATCTGCAGCGCGTCTACGCCGTTGTACGCGTGTCTGACGTCGCGCAGCTGGAACAAGGTTGCCTCCGGGAAACCACTACCTGGCGGGCTCGCGTAACACGCCGGCGGGATCTGTCGTGACGCCTTCGGCGCAGAGCTCGAGGCCGCGGGTGAACAGCGCCTGCGGAAGCCTGCGGCCGATGAACACGATCACGCTTTCGCGCTTGTCGGCCGGCGCCCAGCGCGCGCCCGGCTCCGAGCCGACCATCCTCTGCACGCCCTGGAAGATGATGCGCTGCCCGCGGCCCGCAACGTCCACGATGCCTTTGTAGCGCAGCATGTCATCGCCGAAGCGCTCGATCATCAGGCCGAGAAAATCCTCGAGCTTCTCCAGATCGAGCGGCGCTTGCGTGCGATAGACGAACGAGCCGATCTCGTCGTCGTGATGATGTGCAGGCTCTTTGAGGAAACCCGGATCGAGCGATAACGCCGAGTCGAGCTCGAAACCTCCGAGGTCGAGCACGTCCGCGAGGTCGGCGCGTCCGTGCTGAACCGTTTTCACCGTCGCGCGAGCGTTCATCCTCTGCAACCGCTGCACGAGGGCTCGCGTCTCGTCGGCGCCGATCAGATCGGTCTTCGAGACCAGGATGCGATCCGCGAAACCGACCTGCCTGCGGGCCTCGAAGTGGAGGTCGAGCGTGGGCGCGGCGTGCTTCGCGTCGACGAGCGTCACGATCCCGTCGAGGCGGTAATCGCGAACGACCTCGTCCTCGACGAAGAAAGTCTGTGCGACCGGCCCGGGGTCGGCGAGACCGGTGGTCTCGATGATCACGCGCTCGAAGCTGAGCGCGCCGCTTTCGCGCTTGCGCGCGAGCTCGCCGAGTATCCTCGTGAGATCGCCGCGCACGGTGCAGCAGATGCAGCCGTTCGCGGTCTCCACGATCTGCTCTTCGCGCTCCTGGAGGAGTATTTCGTTGTCGATCCCGGCTTCGCCGAGCTCGTTCTCGATGACCGCGATCCGCCTCCCGTGCGCGGCCCCGAGCACGTGGTTGAGCAGCGTCGTCTTGCCGCTGCCGAGAAAGCCGGTGACGAGGGTGACGGGTACGAGTGCCGGCGAGTCGGTCATATAGCGGCGGAGTGAGAGCGGGGCGGTGGAAGCGCGGCCCGAACGCATGAGCGGCGCACGCGGATTGTATACTGCCGCGAATGAAGCGCCTGCTGCTCGGCCTGATCGCCGGCTACCGCTATTTCCTGAGTCCCTTCCTCGGCCCGACATGCCGCTTCTATCCGACGTGCTCCGCGTACGCCGAAGAAGCGATCCGCAACCACGGCACGTTGCGCGGCTCGTGGCTGGCGATCAAACGCATATCGAAGTGTCATCCGTGGCATCCCGGCGGCGTGGACCCCGTGCCGCTGCGAAAGGAATAGGCGAGTCCGCAGCGGATCCTGTTTTCCCGGAGCGCCGACTATAATCGGCCCGTCGCAGCAAACACCCACCGCGAGATGTCCATACCGAAACACAGTGTGTATTCCGGACCGGCGCGCCGTTTCGCGATGATCGTATGCGGAGCTTGCGCGCTGGCCACGGCGGCTTGCGGACATGCCGCCGACGCCCGGGGCAGCGGCGGCGCCCAGGCGCTCAGCCTCACGCAGGTGTTCTCGCACGCGCTGAAAGTCGACAGCCAGGGCGAAGTCGGCCGCGCGCGCTATGCGCTCGACCAGGCCTCGGGCGCGGTGCAGATCGCCGAAGGCGCTTTCGACTGGTCGGTGCGCACCACGACCGGGTACAACCGCATCTACCAGCCCGGCCAGTTCAACGGTTTTCTCACGACCGGAGTCGATAGCTTCAACGTGCTGTCCTCCACCGTGTTCGCCGAGCGTCAGTTCGCCAACGGGATCAGGGTGCGCCCCGGTTTCGTCGTGACGCAGAACAAGGACAACTTCAGGTCCGACCTCGCGAGGCTCGGCAACCGGCCGCTGCTCCAGGTCGACGTGCCGCTCGACCGGTCGCTCGGCGAGCCTCCCGACGCCCTGCGTCTGCAGGCGGCGCAGTCGGACCGCACGGCCGCGCAGACCGACGCCGACTTCGCACGGCAAACCTATCTGCATCGGGTCATGACGGCGGTGTGGCTGCAGGTCGCGGCGCGCGAAAGAGCTGCGGTCCATCGCGAGCTCGCGGAGCGCCTCGAAAGCGTCGCGGCGCGAGTCGGACGCCTGGCGCGCGCGGGGGAAGCCGCATCGCTCAGCGCCGACGAGCTGCGCGGACGCGCATCCCTCGCGCGCGCGCTCGCCGAGCGCGATGCGGTGGAGCTCATCGCGGCCCGCGTGCAGCTCGCGTCGCTGATCCGCGTGCCGTCCGATCTCTTCGCAGGGGTGGACGCGCAGTTCCCCAGGATTGCCGCGGCTGACGCCTCGCAGCGCGAGAAGCTCGCCGGCTACGTCGACGGCGCGCTGCAACGCCGCCCCGATGTTCGAAGCCAGCTGGAACGGATCGAGTCGGCGAGGCTGCGCGGGCGCATCGGCGAGCGCGAGGCCGATTCGCAGCTCTCGCTCACGGTCGGCCACGACAGACTGCTACTCAACTACTACACGCCGCTCGGCGACAACAGGCGCAGCGGCGCGCGCAGGCTGGCGATCGCGGGACTCGGCGCCGCCGAGGACGGCCTCGAAGAAGCGAAGGCGCGCGTGCGCGTCGAGACCCAGCTCGCGCTCGAGCGGCTCATCGCTTCCAAAGCGTCGATCGAGCGCGCAGGCTCGGCGATGGACACGACACGCGAAAGGCTTGCGCTCGTCGACCAGCTCGTGAACGACGGCAGGCATCCGCCGATTGCGCTCGCCGATGCGGCCGACCAGTTCGCCGCAGCACGGCGCCAATGGCTGGACGCCAACCTGGTCTACGCCCTCGCCCTCGCCGATTTCCGGCGCGCCACGGGCAGCATCCCCGAAGGCGCTGCCGAGCCCGCCGAAGTCGCGGGGCTGTTCGTGACCGAGCCGTGAAGCGCCCGCGCGCGAAAGAGTGAGCGCATGAGCGCCGCCGGGCTGCTGCTCGCGTGGGCAGCCGGTCTGTTCTCCTTCGGTGCGCTCGTCATAGCGATTTATGCCGCGCGCAAACCCGCCGAAGGCCGCGAGCTCTGGCGGGTTTACGCGAGCACCGTGGTCATCGCCGCGGCGTTCGTCGTTCCGGCAGCGATCCATCCGTGGGTGTTCTCGGCAGTCGCCGCCGCAGCCGCGTGGCGCTGCGCGTTCGAGCTCGCGACCACTTATCGCGTCCGGGTCGATGCGAGCGGCCATGCCGCCCTCCTGGCCGCAGCCGCTGCCGCGGTGTGGTGGGGCGCCGGCGGAGAGCCTGCACGCAGCACTGCGCTCGCGCTGGCGACGGGGGCAGTCCTTGTCCTGACGGCGCCGCTGTACCTGCGCGCGTTCGCACTCGCGCCCACCGGCGCTCGCGCATGGATCGTCTGCGCCGCGTTTCCGCTTCTGGCTGCGGCGCACCTTTCGCACCTCGCCCACGTGCGCGAGGGTGTCATGTGGCTCTTCGTGCTTTACGCGACGGTCGAGACCCAGGACTCGATGGCTTACCTCTTCGGGCGCGCGTTCGGCCGCCGCCGGGTGCTTCCCCGGCTCTCACCGAACAAGACCGTCGAAGGCGCCGTCGGGGGGGCGTGCTGCGGCCTCGGCGTGGGCACGGCAATCACGGTTGGGTTGCTTCACCTTGCGCCGGGAACCTCTCTCGCCGTGGCGGCGCTCGTGGTGACCGCCGGCTTCGGCGGCGATCTTTTCACCTCGGCGCTGAAGCGTGCGGCTGGGGTGAAGGATTTCCCCCAGCTTCACCGGCTGCACGGCGGGCTGCTTGACATCTACGATTCGACCCTGTTTGCAGCGGTTCCTTTAAGCATCGCAGTCCTTGCGATTACGCCGATATAATCGACCCATGCAAGTTCTCGATCGCCTCAGGGCTCTCGCCGAAAAAGAGCTATCCATAGATAGCACCGCCCTCGAGCTCGAGACGCCGCTGACGGCGCTGCACATCGACTCCCTCGCGTTCATCGATTTCATGTTCAAGGTCGAACAGGAATTCGGGATCGTCGTGGCGGATCGGCAGATCAGCAGCCTGCGAACGATCGGCGATCTCGAGCGGCTGGTGTCCGAGCTGATGACCAC
>JAQGMV010000539.1 GCA_028292225.1 Betaproteobacteria bacterium | reverse complement strand
GACATATGGCACGTTCAGTCAAGAAGGGCCCGTTCGTAGATCACCACCTGCTCCACAAGGTGGAAACCGCACGGGCGGTGTCAGACAAGCGTCCGATCAAGACATGGTCGCGCCGCTCGACCGTCCTCCCCGATTTCGTCGGGCTGACGATCGCGGTACACAACGGCAAGCAGCACATCCCGGTGTACGTCACCGAGAACATGGTCGGGCACAAGCTCGGCGAATTCGCGCACACCCGCACGTTCAAGGGCCATTCCAAGGCCGGCGGTGCGGCTGACAAAAAAGCCAGCCCGGCCAAGTAACCAGGGACAAGCGACATGGACACTAATGCAAAACTCTGGGGCGTGCGGCTGTCGGCGCAGAAAGGCCGGCTCGTAGCCGACCAGATCCGCGGCAAATCGGTCGAGCACGCTCTGAACATCCTGCAATTCAGCCCGAAGAAAGCCGGCGTCATCATCCGCAAAGTGCTCGAGTCGGCGATTGCCAACGCCGAGCACAACGCCGGTGCGGACATCGACGAGCTCAAGGTCACGCAGATCCTCGTTGAAAAGGGACCGGTGCTCAAGCGCTTTACCGCGCGCGCCAAAGGCCGTGGCAATCGCATCGTCAAGCCCACGTGCCACATCTTCGTAACCGTCGGCGACGGAAGGAACTGATATGGGTCAAAAGATACATCCGATTGGCTTCCGCCTGGCGCTGAACAAGAACTGGGCTTCGCGCTGGTACGCAAACAACAAGAACTTTCCCGTCATGCTGCTCGAGGACGTCAAGGTTCGCGCGTTCCTGAAGGAAAAGCTCGCTCACGCCGCGGTCTCGCGCGTGGTCATCGAGCGGCCGGCGAAGAACGCGCGCATCACGATTTTCAGCGCGCGTCCGGGCGTTGTGATCGGCAAGAAGGGGGAGGACATCGAATCGCTGAAGTCGCAGCTCCAGAAGATGCTCGGCGTGCCGGTGCACGTGAACATCGAGGAAGTGCGCAAGCCCGAGCTGGACGCACAACTTATTTCCGACTCGATCTCGCAGCAGCTTCAGAAGCGGATCATGTTCCGCCGCGCGATGAAGCGCGCCATCACCAACGCGATGCGTCTGGGTGCGCAGGGCATCAAGATCATGAGCGCCGGTCGTCTGAACGGCATCGAGATCGCCCGCACCGAATGGTACCGCGAAGGCCGCGTGCCGCTTCACACCCTGAGAGCTGACATCGATTACGGCTTCGCGGAAGCCAAGACGACCTACGGCGTGATCGGCATCAAGGTGTGGGTGTTCAAGGGCGAGATCATGCCCAAAGGCGAGCTGAATCTGCTCGCCCCGCAGCAACCCGTCGTCGAGCCGGAACAGCCCGCACCGCGCAAACCCCGCAAGACGCCAGCAAGAACAGGAGCAAGACGTGCTACAACCAGCCAGACGTAAATACCGCAAGGAGCAGAAAGGCCGGAATACCGGCAAGGCGACTCGCGGCAATAAGGTCAGCTTTGGCGAATTCGGCCTGAAGGCGATCGGTCGCGGCCGCCTCACGGCGCGCCAGATCGAGGCCGCACGGCGTGCCATGACCCGGCACATCAAGCGCGGCGGCCGCATCTGGATCCGCATTTTCCCGGACAAGCCGATCTCGCAGAAACCCGCCGAAGTCCGCATGGGTAACGGCAAGGGCAATCCCGAGTACTGGGTCGCCGAGATTCAGCCGGGCAAGATGCTCTACGAGATGGACGGCGTCGACGAAGTCACGGCCAAGGAAGCCTTCCGGCTCGCCTCGGCCAAGCTGCCGATCGCCACGGCGTTCGTGCAGCGCATGGTGGGAGCTTAAGCGATGGATGCAAGTGAAATGAAAGGCAAGTCGGCCGACGAGCTTACGCAGGAGCTGCAGTCGCTGCTCCGCGCGCAGTTCAACCTGCGCATGCAGAAGGCGACGCAACAGCTCACCAATACCAGTCAGATCAAGAAAGTGCGCCGCGACATCGCGCGTGTTCGCACCTTCCTGAATCAAAAAGCACAGGCGAAAGTATGAGCGAAGAAACCACAACCACCACCACGACCAAACAGGCCGCGAACAAGCGCACCCTGAACGGCCGGGTCGTCAGCGACAAGATGCAAAAGACGGTGACGGTCCTGGTCGAGCGGCGCATGAAGCATCCGCTCTACGGGAAATACGTGACGCTCTCGAAGAAGTATCACGCCCACGACGAGAACGGCGATTTCCATGAAGGCGATCTGGTGGAAATCGAGGAGTGCCGCCCGCTTTCGAAGACCAAGGCATGGCGCGTGACCAAACTTCTCGAGAAATCGCGAATAGTTTGATCCGGCAGCGCCGATCCTATTGCGGATAGGCGCGAAGCGGTTTATAATTTACGGCTTTTCACGCCACCCCCAACCCCCGGGGGCGGCCACCTGACCCGGACGGGCTCCAATACTGGCCCCGCATAGTCTTCAGGACTACAGCGGCGCAAAGTTGGTGAAGCAGCAAACAGCGAGACAAGACGATGATACAAATGCAGTCCATTCTGGACGTGGCCGACAATACGGGCGCCCGTGCGGTGATGTGCATCAAGGTGCTCGGCGGCTCCAAGCGCCGTTACGCCGGGATCGGCGATGTCATCAAGGTCAGCGTCAAGGATGCGGCCCCCCGCGGCCGCGTCAAGAAAGGCGAGATCTACAACGCGGTCGTCGTGCGCACGGCAAAAGGTGTTCGCCGTCCCGACGGCTCGCTGGTGAAATTCGATTCGAATGCCGCAGTGCTGCTCAACGCGAAGCTCGAGCCGATCGGCACCCGTATTTTCGGACCGGTCACGCGGGAGCTGCGCACCGAGCGCTTCATGAAAATCGTGTCGCTCGCACCCGAAGTGCTGTAAGGAACGAACATGAGAAAAATCAGGAAAGGCGACGACGTCGTCGTGACGACCGGGCGGGATCGCGGCAAGCGGGGCACCGTGCTGCGCATCGTCGATGCCGACCACGTCCTAGTTGAAGGGGCCAACCGCGTGAAGAAGCACCAGCGGCCGAACCCCATGAAAGGCCTTACCGGCGGGATCATCGAGAAAGAGATGCCGCTGCACGTCTCGAACGTAGCGCTGTTCAACCCGGGCACCAAGAAAGCCGACCGCGTCGGCATTCGCAAGCTCGATGACGGCAAGCGCGTTCGTTTCTTCAAGTCCAACGGCGAATCGGTGGACGCATGAGGATTGACGCATGAGCGAGAAAGACAGCAAGAAAGCCAAACCGGCGGCAAAGGCTGGCGGCAAGGACGCGAAGCAGCCCGCCACGGGCGAAGGCAAGCAGCCCAAGAAGGGCAAGCAGGCCGAATCCAAGGCCTCCGAGGTGCTCGACGAGCGCCCTTCGGGACCGAAGGAGCCGGCGCGCCTGCAGACGTACTACCGCAGTGAGGTCATGAAGAACCTCGCGGAACAGTTCGGCTACAAGAGCCTCATGGAAGTGCCTCGGATAGAGAAGATCGTGGTCAACATGGGCGTCGGCGAGGCGGTCGCGGACAAGAAGATCATGGACAACGCGGTCGCCGACATGCAGAAGATCGTCGGCCAGAAGCCGCTCGTCACCAAGGCCCGCAGGTCGGTCGCGAACTTCAAGATTCGCGAAGGCTACCCGGTCGGCGCCAAGGCGACGCTGCGCGGCGCGCGGATGTACGAGTTCCTCGACCGCCTGGTGAACGTCGCCCTGCCGCGCGTGCGCGACTTCCGCGGTATTTCCGCGCGTTCTTTCGACGGCCGCGGCAACTACAACATGGGCGTGAAGGAACAGATCATTTTCCCGGAGATCGAGTACGACAAGATCGACGCGATCCGCGGAATGAACATCACCATCACGACCACCGCGAAGACCGACGCAGAAGCCAAGGCGCTGCTGGCGGCTTTCAAGTTTCCGTTCAGGAGCTGATTGTTACGAACAAGGGGCGAGCCTCTTGTATATCCCGAAGT
>JAQGMV010000530.1 GCA_028292225.1 Betaproteobacteria bacterium | reverse complement strand
GCCGCCTCTGCCGACGCGAGGAACCGGATAACCGAGCGAGCCAGCTCCGGATCGGTGCTGGTCGCGGCGACGCCTGCGGAAAATACCGAGACTTTCTGAAGCTCCGGCGGCAGCGGCGTGATGTGCGCGATTCCCGGCACCGGAAGCAATTCGCTCATCTGCTGGAACGCGATCTCGGCGTCGCCTCGCGCAACCACGGCGCCGGTTCGCTGACCGCCGCCGATCATCCGGCTTTTACTCAACACCTGCTCGGCGATTCCCAGGCGCTGACACAGCTCGGTAGTGAGATATTGGCCGCTCACGCTGGCGGAGTAGGCGATCGATTTCGCCTGCAGGAGGGTCTGTCTCAACGCGTCGATCGAGCTGATGTCCGGCTTCGGCGCCCCCGCCTTCACCGCCAGGCCGATGACTGAGCGCGCCACCGGTGAACGGCCTTCAGCGAGCACGAGGCCCTCATCGATGAACTGGCGCATCAGGGTTTCCGCGACGATGACGATGTCGACGACTTCGGCGCGTTTCAGCCGGCTCGCGATGGAGGTCTCCCCGGTGCCTACCGACGTCGACGCCGTGACGATCGTTTTCTTTGTCAGGCGCTCCAGTTGCGGGATCAACGCAAGATGCGCGGCGGTGAATGCGCCGGAGGTCATCACTCTGATTTCTTTTGTCGTTGTCATGGTTTTATGTTCGCCTTCGGATGTATTCGCGTTTTGAATCACGATGTACGATGGTGGAATACTGCGATTTTATCGCAGGCGCTGTCAGTTCACTTCGCGCAGGTGCCGCATCGCCGAACCGAGCGCCTTCTGATCTTCGTCGTACAGCGGCTTTCCTTTCAGGTACGGACCCAGCAGGTCGAGCTCTTCGGTCGTGATGTCGGCTCGCGGCTCGAACCGGAAAGTGCGCGCGGCCGGAATCGGCCGGATCGACGGTGTGAGCCGGAGGGTCTCGCCGTCCGTCGCGGGCTGAGTCTCAGCGGCATTGCCGGCGCTCGCCAGCAATGCAAATATCAACATCGTATGCCTCGTCACTGTGCCCATACGTCCTTGTGGCCCTGCAGGCGTTCACCAAGTTTTTCGCGTGACTGTACAGGATGTCTCATACTTCAGGGATACACCCGAGGAGCCCGAATCAGATGAATGATGCACTGCGTACAATTCTGCCGATCGCCGGCTGGTCCGAGGACCGCGCGCGCGAAGTCGAGATCACCGGCGGCACCGATCCGGTGTTGCCGACGCCTTTCCGTATCACCGAGACCAGCACCGCGGCGCTTGCGGCAGTCGGCCTCGCGGTTTCGGATCTGTGGGAATTGCGCACCGGGCGGCGGCAGAAGGTCGCGATCGACGCACGCCAGGCGACGGCATCGCTGCGCAGCGGGCACTATCTGAACATGGAAGGCGCAGCCGTGTCCGCGGCCGCTCACACCGTCATGGGCACTTATCCGGCGAAGAACGGGCGCTGGAGCTATGTCCACGCCAACTTCCCTAACCATCGTGCCGCCGCTCTGAAAGTGCTCGGTGTGCCCGAAGATCGCGAGGCCGTGCGCAAAGCGGTGGCGCAATGGGACGCGCTCGAGCTCGAGGAGGCGATCATCGCCGCGAAGGGCGCCGGGGGCATGGTGCGCACGATGGAAGAGTGGGCGCGGCATCCCCAGGCCGCTGCGATCGCCTCGCTGCCGCTGATGGAGATCGTCAGGATCGGCGACAGCCCGCCCGAACCGCTGCCCGAAGGCGATCGGCCGTTGTCAGGCATCCGCGTGCTCGATCTCACGCGAGTCATCGCCGGGCCGACCTGTGCGCGCACGCTCGCCGAGCACGGCGCCGACGTGCTCAAGATCACCGCAGCGCATCTGCCGAGTCTCGGGCGCCAGGAATACGACACCGGCCACGGCAAGCTCTCCGCGCATCTCGATCTGCGCGAGGAGAAGGACACCGAGATCCTGCGCGGGCTCGTTCGCGAAGCCGACGTGTTCTCGCAGGGCTACCGGCCCGGAACCCTCGGCAGCCGCGGCTTCTCGCCCGAGGCGCTGGCGCAATTGCGGCCCGGCATCGTCGCGGTGTCGCTGTGCGCTTTCAGCCATGTCGGGCCGTGGGCGTCGCGCCGCGGCTTCGACACCGTCGTTCAGACGGTGAGCGGCATCACGAACCGCCAGGGTGAGCTCTTCCCCGGCGCTGAACCGGGTCCGCAGTTCTATCCCGTATCGGCGATCGACTACCTGACCGGTTACCTGATGGCTTTCGGTGCGATGGCGGCTTTGGCACGCCGCACGCGCGAAGGCGGAAGCTGGCTCGTGCGGATCTCGCTCGCGCAGGTGGGGCGCTGGCTCGTCGAGCGCGGCGAGGTGCCGGAGGCCGGGCTGAAGGACGTGCCTAAGGAATTTACGTCCGCGGAGCTCGAGCGCTGGTCGATGACGAGCGAAACGCCGGTCGGCCGCCTGCGTCACCTCGCGCCGGTTTTGAAACTCTCGGAGACTCCGCCCCGATGGGCGCGGCCGACGGTGCCGCTGGGCCATAACGAACCCGTGTGGCCGCCGAAGCCGGCATGATCCAGCGCTATCGCGTTCCGTTCGGGCTGAGCCTGTCGATGGCCGAACGCGATCGCGTCCATCGCGCCTAGAGCCAGTTACCGATCAGCAGGAATGGCGCCCAGTAGCTCGGGTGCCGATACCGCGGGTCGGCCAGCATCTGCTTCTGCGCCGCCTGGAGGGCCGCGACTTTCGACATCTCGCGTGTGCGCAGATGAACATAGAACTGCGATATGAGATCGCTCGACGCCTGGTCGCTTACGAACCACAGCGTCGCAAGCGCGCTGCGGGCGCCCGCCTTGATCGCGATGCCCGCAAGGCCGAGCGCGGCCCGGTCGTCGCCCGCGGCTGTGCGGCACGCCGATAGTGTGAGCAGCTCGACAGGATCCTCCCGGAACCGCGTGGCCTTCAGGTACTGCTCGAGGTCGTCCATCGTGATCCTGCCGTCGTAGGTCAGGAGGAAGCTCTTCTTCGGGTCACTGTCGAACTGGCCGTGCGAAGCGATGTGCACGACAGAATAGGGCAGGCTCCTCAGCTCTTTTTCGAAACCCGACGCGCTGAATTCGGCGTTACGCAGTGTCCGCGACTGGGTGCTCGTGCGCTCGATCGCAGCGAGCTCGCCGAGCACCGCAGGCAACGCGGGAAACTGCTGCACGCTCTCGGACAACCCGGAGAGCAGTATCCTCGACTCTTTCCCGGATAGCGCCCGCGGCTCGAGCAGGGACAGGCCGGGTGCGACGCCGAACGCGTACCGGTCGACGAGAAATCGCTTGCCGTCGTGCAGCGCGGCCATCGGGATGTTGCGCAGCGCGCCGTCGGGTATCAGCACGATGGTCGTGATTCCGCGGCCGGCGAGCTCGGGCTCGAGCGGCCGGAACAGCCAGTCGTAGAGGCGTTGCGCGTGCGGCATGAACTGGTTGGTCGTGCGCTTTTCCAGCATTTGCCTGAAGGCATGGATCTCGTCGGTCAGCGCGATCGCCGTAACGGGCACGGTGATCTGCCTGATCTGCCCGCTGATCGAAAGCAGCACTTCGGTGCGATCGGGCAGGAAGATCGGGTAGAGCACCGCGGTATCCGCGGCGACGCTCTCGATCGCCTTGCGCCGTGCCTGCAGCTGGGCCACGCACTCGTCCTTGAAATAATCTTCGAGCTCGACCGACCTGAACTGCTCGATCACTTCGCGGGCCTCATTGAGCGTCGACTGCGGCTCGGCTAGCGTCCTCGCGCGTTTGAGCAGCAGGTCGGCAAGCTCGACGAACAGGGGGCCCACGGCGTCGCGGTACGACGTACGCGACGCGTTGAGCTCCTGGATGAGATCCACGCGCACGGTCTGGAAGCGCAGGGCCGCGCGGCGGTAAGCGGCCAGCGCATCTTCGGTCCTGCCTTGCGCGAGCAGGGCGCGCGCGGTAAGCCAGTGCCACCGGTACTGCAAGTCCGCCGCATCGGCGGTCTGCGCCGCGGCGATCGCGAGCTCGGCAAGCTGCAATGCCTCCCCCGGGCGGCCGTCGATCAGATACAGGCGCGCGATGCCGCCGCGCGCGAGCGAAACGCCGCGCAGGTCGCCGGCCTGCTGCGCGATTCCGAGCGCTTCCTGCTGCACGAGGAAGCTGCGTTCGAGCGCTGGCCGGCGGCGAGTCGACTCGTAGACCCGCCCGAGCAGTTCGCCGGCGGAGAGGAGTGGAGCGACCTTCTCGTTCGAGGAGCGGATGCGCGCGGTCTCTCGCTCGAGGTCACCCAGCGCGCTGAGCGCGCCTTCGATGTCGGACTGCTCGAGCCGCAGGTGGGCGAGGTTCGCTGCGGTCATCGCCGTCTGTCCTCGCGCGTCGATCATCCGCGAGATCGCGATGCTCTGCCCGTAGTGCGCAGCCGCATTCTCGAGCTTGCCCTCGGTCACCGCGAGATTGCCCAGATCGTTCAGCACGGCCGCTTCGAGCCCGCGTGAACGGCGCTGGCGGGCCTCGTCCAGCGCGCGCGTGAGCAGTGCCCGCGCCTCTTCGGTCCTTCCGCGCAGCAGGTACGCCTTGCCCAGCGCGCCATGTATGGCCGCGGCGAGCTCCGGGTCAGCGCCGTGCTCCGCGCGTATGCGTGCTTCTTCGAGATGCTCGAGCGCCTGGTTCCGGTGTCCGAGACGCTGGATGGCCTCGGCCCGTTCGAGGAGTGCGCGAGGCTCCACGTCGGCTGCGTGCGCGCGCATCGTGCAAGCGAGGAGAGCACTGGCGCACACGCCCCACATGAGCTCGCGAAGTCTTGCGGCGGGAACGCTCATGTCAGCCTCTCAGAATGCCTTGCTCGCGTTGATCAGGAAGTGGAGCCCGCGGTCCTGCGGGTCGGCGTTGGGCACGTTGATCTTGTCCAACGCCTTCGCGTAATAGAAGCGTGCATAGACTCCGGGAGTCAGGTCCCAGCGGGCGCCGACCCCGATGCTGGAGAGCCGGTCGGCGGTCGTCACGACCTCCTGGTCGTCGTAGGCCCTGCCGCGGTCGGTGAATGCCACGAGCTGAAACACGCCGTCCTCGCTGCGCGTGCTCAGAAACGCAGGCACCCAGCGCGCGACTGGATGGCGGTACTCGAGCGAGCCGAACCAGCCCTGATCCTTGACGAGGCGATTCTCGCGATAGCCGCGCACGCTCTCGATGCCGCCGAGCGCGAATTTCTCGGCAGGCAGCAGCTTCCCGTTGGAGAACTGGCGGTCGTAGCGAAAGATGATCTGGTTGCCGGCCGCCGAAAGCCGCCTCACCCACTGCGCCTGCACGAAGCGGGTCACGAACTGCGAATCGGCAAAGTTGGGGTTGATCGTCACGCCCGGCAGGTCCAGCCCCTGTTTGATCCAGACGCGTGCGGAAAGGACCTGCGATGCGCTGCGGTGGAACCAGTCGGCGGCTATCCGCGCGGCTTTCACGCGGCTGCGCGCGTCGCCGATGCCGGGCGTGAACGAAAATGGCTGGCCCAGCAGAAAGGTTTCGCTGGTCCGATCGGAGTAGTACGCACTGACCGAGATTTCCTGGTCGAGCGTCCTGTACACCGGCTGGGTGAGGCCGAGCTCGAACAGGTTGGACCGGCTCACGATGTCGAGCGGTCCGAACGGCTGCTCGATGACGACCGCGCGATTCCTGTCATACCTGAATGAAGCGGTCGTGTCCCGGCGTGTGATCGGTGCGACTGCGGCTATCGAGTATTCGTCGAGGCCCCGGGTGGTGCCCGCGCGCAGGCCCACACCGATTCCGCGTCCGAATAGATTGCGGGCCGAGGCACGAAACTCGTTGAGATAGCTGCCGATGCTCGGCGAGCGGCTGTTGGAGAACCGGTAGCCCGCTTCGTAAGGCGGCGCCTCCGTGACGTCGAGGCGCAGGACCGCCTCACCGAGGCGTTCTCCGGGAGCGAGCTCGGCGTTCAGGCGATCGATCAGCGGGTTTTGCGTGAGGAGCTGAAGCCGTTGCTGAAGCGCCGGCAGCCTGAGCGGCGCATCGGGATCCGCCGAGACACGGCCGGTGATGAAGCTGGGTGCGAAGCGGTTGGAGCCGCGCACCACGATGTCGCTCAACCGGCCTTCGACGATCTGGAATCTGAGCACCCCGTCGGCCATGTCCTGGTCGGGGATCAGTGCGCCCGAGTTGACGTAGCCCTGCTTGATATAGCGATCGGTCAATCGGAGACGCGCGTTCTCGATCTCGACGTTGCCGAGCTCGCGGCCTTCATATTCCGAGATCAGCGCGCGCAGCTCTTCGTCCTTGAAGACCGTGTTGCCGGTGAACTCGAAGCGCTTGACGAAGACGCGAAGGGTCGAGGACAGGCGCTGCCGGTCGTCCAGCGGCGGGAGGGTGGGCAGGCGAAACTCGGGCGCCGGCTGGGGCTTGAGCTCGGGCAACGGTTTGAATTCGGGCCGAGTCTCGGGAACCTGCGCCGCGGGCGGGGGAATCTGGGCGTGCACGAGCGCGGCGGCCCCGAGCATTGCGATCGCGCAGCCACGCAGTACGCAGGAAACCTCGACAGCCATTCTGCAACGCCCTCCCTGAAACCTGTTCTTCTTAACGCCGGCGAGCTACTGCGCGCATGCGCTTTCGAACGCGCGCGCGAGCGCGAACAGCGGAGCGCTCAGCTGTGCGCCTCCCGGCGCGTACTGCGCCTGCGTATAACTGCTGAACGCGAGGCTTCCCGGACGCTCGGGCAGCCCGCCGTGCCCGACGCCGACGAAACTGTTGCCGCCGCGACCGGCGCGCGCGGAGCACGATTCGCGCAGCAGCAGCGATGGATCGAAAAGACCGCCTGCGAGCGGGGTGAGGCCGCCCGCGAGATCGCTGTCGGGCGCGCTGATGCGGATCGTGCCCTGCACGCCGAGCTGTGAAGAGGCCTGGATCACGCTGTCGCCGCTCCTGAGCAGGGCGTCGGTGGTGATGTCGATATTCCCGCCATTGCCCCCGAAGGCGTTGGCTATGATCTGGCTGCCGTCGAGTACGACGAAGGTCGGATCGATCGTGATGTTGCCCCCGTTGCCGAGACCGTTGCCGACCGATGTCGTGATCCGGCTGTCGGTGAGACGCAGCAGGTCGATCGCGTTGATCTCGATGTTGCCGCCATCGGCACGGTTCGCTTCGGTCGAAATCGCGGAGCTCACCATCGTCAGCGATCGTCCCGCATCGACGACGATGTTCCCGGCGTCGCCGGAGCCCGCGCTCGTCGCCTTGATGACGCTTCCGGTCATCGTGACGGCCTGGCCGACCGCGATGTCGATCGCGCCGCCCCGGCCCGACTGCGTCGTGCTCGTGGAGATCTCTCCCGTCGAGAGCGACAGCGTCCCGCCCCGTATCGTGACACTGCCGGCCGCGCCGCCCGAGCTCGCGTTGCCGTTCACGAAACCCCCGTTCTCGAGACTGATCCGAGGCGCGCTCAGGAATATCTCACCGGCGTTTCCCGAGCCTGCAGAGCTGTTGATGATGCGGCTCCGAACGTCGCTGTTGCTGCCGGTGATCAAGATCGATTCGGTCGCCGTGACGTTCAGCGTTCCTCCACTTCCAGCGCCTCCCGTGCCGGAGGCGAGCTGTCCTCCATTCATTATCGCCAGGCGTTCCGCAGCGATACCGATGCGCCCGGCCGAGCCGCGCCCGGACGCATCCACCCTGACGATCGCACCATCCACGGTGACGGTCGGCGCGCTCAGGAGGATGTCGCCGCCGTTTCCTGCGCCGGCGGTGCGGCTCGAAATGGTCGACGGAATTCCGTTCGCGTCCCTGCCCGTGATCGCGATCGCCTCGGACGCGGTGACGGTCATGACGCCGGCAGCGCCGGAGCCCCCGGTCGAGCTCGAATCGATGAACCCGCCTTTTGCAAGCGCGACACTGCGTGCCTGGATGCCGATGCGGCCTGCATTGCCGGCGCCGAATGTCGTGGTCGAAATGGCGCCGCCCTCTACGCTGACGAGCGGCGCGCTCACCGCGATTTCCCCGCCGCGCCCGACCCCGAGAGTGGCGGCGAAAAGTCCTGCGCTTGCCAGGTCCGCGACCGCATCGGTGATGGTGAGCGCCTCGGATGCGGTCACCGTCACTTTCCCCCCGACCGCGTCGTCGGTTGCGCTCGAGCTCAACTGCCCGCCGTGGGTCAAGGTGAGCCGCGCCGCCTCGACCGATATCTGGCCTGCGATGCCGTTGCCGGTCGCGTCGGTGCGAACCTTTGCCTGGTCGATCGTGACGAGCGGCGCGCGCAGGAACACTTCGCCGCCGTGGCCGCTGCCGGCGGCGACGCTGGTGACGCGCGAGGTGTTTCCGGCGGTATTCGAACCGGAGATATCGATCGCCTCCGCCGCATCGAGCAGCACCCGGCCGGCGTCGCCCGACACCAGAGAGCTCGAATCGATTGCGCCGCCGGCCGTGACGTTCACGCGAACCCCGTGTACCGAAATGTTGCCGGCGCTGCCGGCGCCGAGCGCGGATCCGGCGATGGATCCGCCTGTCACGTTGACGACGGGAGCGGTGATGTCGATATCACCGCCGCGTCCCTTGCCCGAGCTGATTCCGAACAGGCCGGAGTCCGCCAGAGTCGCTGCCGTGCTCGTGATCGTGACCGACTCCGCCGCCATGACCGTAATGCGTCCCGCGTCCCCGGCTCCTGCCGTGGTCGACACGATCTGTCCCTGGTTGCGCAGAGCAAGGCGGCTCGCGTCGATGGTTATGCTGCCCCCGGTGCCGGAACCGCTCGTGTCGCCGCCGATCACGCCGCCATCGATCGTGACTCCGGGGGCAACGATGTGGACTTCACCGGCGGAGCCCACCGCGCTTGCGGTGCTGGTGATCGCGCTTTGCTGCGTCGCGTTCCGGCCGGAGACGGTCACCGACTGCAACGCGTTGATGTCGATCTTTCCACCGCTTCCGCGTGCCGAGGTGCTCGAGTCGAGCTCCGCTCCGTTGGCCAGCATGAGCTGAGTGGCGGCAATGATGATGTTTCCGGCTGCGCCGCTGCCCTGGGTCCCGACGTTTACCGCGGCCCCATCGAGCGTAATGACCGGCGCGGTCAGGCTGACAGCGCCGCCGTCTCCGGCCGCCAGCGCCCGCGCAAATATCCCGGCGGGCTGCCCCGCGAAGGTGCCCGACATCGATATCGATTCGGTGGCGGTGATGTTTACATCTCCCGAGCGCCCGGTGCCGCTGGAATTCGAGGAGATCTGTCCGCCATTCGTGAGCGCAACACGGTCGGCGCCGATCGTGATGCTGCCGCCGGCGCCCGCACCTGCGGTAGCCGTCGTGATGCCGCCCCCGTCGAGCGTCATCGCCGGCGTGGTAATGAGGATCGCGGTGCCGGCGCCGGCGCCGTCGTTCGTCCCGACGACCGCGGAGCGGTTTCCCGCGGTGTCCGCACCCGTGGCCGAGAACGATTCCGAAGCGGCGATCTTCACCGTGCTTCCGGCGCCCGGGGCACGTGAGCTGGAAGAAATCGCGCCGCCGCCGGAGAGCGCGACCTTCCCGGCTTCGACCGTAATGTTGCCTGGCGAACCGGTGCTCAATCCATCCGCGCTGATGAGCGCGCCGGTGACATTTACGACGGGCGAGCGGACGATCATGTCGCCGCCGGCGCCGGTGTCTACGGAGGCGGTGAAGAGGCCGGAGATGCGTCCGTTGGTGTCGTGTCCCGACACGACGACGGACGCGCTCGCGTCGACCATCAGGTTTCCGGCTCTGCCGGCGGCGAACGCGCTCGAATCGATCTGTCCGCCGTTCACAACCGCGAGGCGCTCCGCCTGCACCGAAATGTCCCCTGCCGCACCCGCGCCGAACGACCGAGTGCGAATGACGCCCGCGTCGAGCGTGATCGAGGGCGCAGCGACGACCATCGCCCCTCCGGCGGTGGCGCCGGATGTGATGCTCAGCAACCCGGTGTCACCGATACGCGGATCTCCGGTGCCGCGCGTGAGGGTGATCGATTCCGAAGCCACGACGCTGACGCGTCCGGTGGCGCTCGAGACCGCGCTGGAGTTGACCTGGCTGTTGTCCTTGATGACGATGCGGGCGCCTTCTATTGCGATGTTTCCGGCAGCGCCTGCGCCCGTCGCGCTCGCGTCGATCACGCTCAGGCTCGCTGCAAGATCGTGCGCCGCGATCGCGATGTTGCCTGCCACGCCGGCGCCGTCGGAGCTCGAGTTGACCGTCGCACGCGTCAGATCGATCACCGGCGCCGAGAGCTGGATGTTGCCGCCCGCGCCGCGCGCGTATGCGCTGCTGCCGATCCCGGTGCTACGGGTGCCGTCGCCCGCTACCATGATCGACTCGGTCGCGGCCACGGTGATCGAGCCTGAAGCGCCCGCCGCGAAGGAGCTCGAATCGATGCGTGCGCCGTTTACCATCGAGATGCGCTCCGCGTAGACCCCGATGTCGCCGCCGGCGCCGGTTCCCAGAACGTTCGTGACGATGGCGCCGCCATCGAGCCGGACATCCGCCGATGCGATCAGGACATTGCCGCCGCGGCCGGCGTCGATGCTGACACTCTTGATGTTGGTCGGAAAGCCGTCGGCCCCCGAACCGGACAGGTCGAGCGACTCGAGCGCCGTGACCGTGACGTCGCCTGCCGGACCCGCCGCCGTCGCGGTGCTATCGATGTACGACCCCGCTGTGAGCGTCGCGCGGTTCGTTTGAACATTCACCGGACCGGCCGGCCCGGGACCGCGCGACTGCGAGGTGATGGCCGAAGCGCTCATCGTGAGCGTCGGGCTTACGACCGAGAGCGGCCCCGCGCTTCCCGAGCCCAGGGTGATCGCGCCGATCGCCGAGCCTTGCGTCATGGAGACCGACTCGGTGGCATCGACGATGACGCCTTCTGCGGAACCGGCGGCGTTATTGGTGATGCCGGCAGAGGCATTCTGCAGGGTCAGCATGCCGCCGCGGATCACGACCTTGCCCCCGGGAATGCCGGCAGGTGCAGAGGCGTCCAGCGCCGCGCCGTTGGTCAGCTCGATCGAGCCGCGCGCGACCCCGGCGTTGGGCACGGCCTCAGACCCGGCCAGCCTCACTTCACCTGCGCCAGCCACGCTCGCGAGACTCAGGATACCGCCCGGGGCGGTGAGTGACCCGCCGGAGATCTGCAGCGTCCCGCCTGCGATCGTCAGGCCCGCGCCCGGCGCGCCTCTCAACTGGCTGCGATCGACGATGATCGCAGCAGGCGGCCCGACGAATCCGAATGCGCTCGGGGGAGCGGAGGTGAGAACGGTGGCGGCTGCGTTTGTCGTGTCGAACCGCCCGCTCGCGCCGAGTGCGACGTAGTGCGCGGTCGACGCATAGAACGAGCCGCTTACGTCGAGGCTCGCGTTCTGGCCGAAGAATATTCCCTGGGGATTGATCAGGAAGAGATTCGCACCCGCGATTTCAGATTTCAGCCCGCCGAAGACGAACGACGCGGCGCCGCCGGTGACGCGGCTGATAATGTTCGTGACATCGCCGGGGCCCAGGAATGTGGCCTGCCGGTTTGCGGCGACATCGAACTGCGAGAAACTGAAAAAGAGATTGCCGCCGCGCTGCTGGCCGTCGCTGGCGTTGATCCTGAACTCACCCGTGTACCGCGGCGATGAGATCGGGGTCGCTGCGATCGCCCCGGAAGGTCCCATCGTTCCGTCCCGCACCACCTGCGCCGCAGAGTAGGGAACGAACCCGGCGCCCAGCGCCGCGGCGAGGGCCTGCGAGATACGCGTGCGGTTGAATTTCACTCAATGACGGCCGGCGACGCGGGTGATTCCGACCTGAGTCAGCAATGAATCGAGCTGAGCCTTCAGTTGCGCGTCTTCGGGCGACGCGTCGATGAGGCGCATCAGCGAATCGATCGAGTCGTACCACAGTCCTTCGGCCGCGTACGCTGCGGGCGCGGCGCGCTCGCCGGACAGCCTGGCTTTGAGGGTGTCCGGCGCGGGCACGAGCCGGATTGTGCCGCTGGACGTCACGTCGCTCGAGCGCATCTTCGGATCGAACACGAGCGCGACGTGCCAACGGTAATCGATGCCGGGTGTGAGGGTGACGCCCGCATCCTTCAGGGAAAGCGCGTGTATGCCGCCCGGCAAAGGCGTCGTCAGCACTTTTTCTATGAGCGGTTTGATTCCCGCGTCGTCGAGCAGCGTCAACTCGATCTGCACGGGCGCCTGTTTCGACAGCGACCAGTACAGGGTCGGCTGCGGATTCACGGTCATTCCGGTGTGGTCGGGTGCGAACACGGTGACCGTCGGGGTGTCGACGTTCGGGCCCCGGGTTCCGCCGCCGATACGGCTCGCCGGCGCGCCTCGCATGGGAAGCTTGTAAAGAGGCTGCTCGGCCTGCGGCTGCTGGGATTGAGGCTGCTGCTGCGCCTGCGCGGGTGCAGCAAGCCAGATGCAGGCCATGGCGGGCCCTAACAGCGCCCTTCGTGCTGTCCACCTTTGCATGAGCTTCTCCCTATGTCGCGTCGGTGCGGCGATTTATGCACAATGGCGGCTTCGAAAAAAAACCGCGCTACATCGTCACCAAGGCTCTCATGCCCGGCTGGTGATCGCCAGTGGATGTCGGCACGGCCCCTTGGCAGCATATTACCCGCGGGAGCGTGACAATTGTCCTTCGACTCGTCCAAACGAAGAGCACTGCTGCTGTGCGCGGGCGCTTTTGTCGCGGCGCTTGCGCTCGTGTCTGCGGCAAGGTATGCCGGCCTGCTCCAGGAGCTCGAGCTTGCGGCCTATGACGCGATGCTGCGCATGCGCAGCCCTGTCCCCGCCGATCCGCGCATCGTGCTGATCCTCGAAACCGAAGAGGACCTGCGCCGCTTCGGCCATCCCCTGCCGGATGGCGTGCTCGCACGGATGCTCGAGCATATCGAAGCCCAGGGACCGGCGGCAGTCGGCGTCGACAAGTATCGCGACGTTCCGGTGCCGCCTGGAACCGAAGCGCTCGATGCCGCACTTCGCAAGCACCAGAACCTCGTCTGGATTTTCCTGTTCGGTCCGAAGGGTGCTCTCGTGCCGCCGCCTGCGGCGCTCAAGGGCACGGACAGGCTGGGCTTCAACGATACCGTCGACGATCCCGGCGGCATCATCCGGCGCGGCCTGGTGTTCCTCGACGACGGCACCACGACCTATCCATCGCTTTCGCTGGCACTTGCGCTCAGGTTCATGAGGCCGCATTCCATAGGGGTAGGCCCCGTAGCGGGACGCGATGAAGCGGTCCAGCTCGGACGCAGCCGTCTGGACCCGCTGAATCCGAACGACGGCGCCTATGCAGGCGCCGACGCAGCCGGGTTTCAGATCCTGCGCGACTACCGCTCGATGCCCGACCACTTCGTGAGTCACACGCTGTCGGATCTCATGGACGGCAAGGTGCAGGGCCTCAAGGACAAGATCGTCATTTTCGGTTCGAACGCCGAAAGTCTCGGGGACCAGTTCTACACACCTTTCAGCAAAGGGCGCGCCGCCCGTGAGCGGATCAGCGGAACCGAGCTGCACGGCCATATCACGAGCCAGCTCGTGCGACTCGGACTCGGCGAATCGCGACCGATCGTCCCCTGGGGTGTGTCCGCGCAGTTGATGTACGCGGCGCTGTGGTGCGCGCTCGGAATGCTGCTCTTCAAGGCGAGGCGGCTGATCATCGTGCTCGCCGGGGCCGCAGCCGGCATGATCGTCGTCGTGGCGGTTTCGGTGTGGGCGCTCGACGCGCGCGACGTGTGGATCCCGTTCGTGCCTGCGATCGCCGGTTTCCTGCTCACCACCGGGCTGGTCGTCGCGATGCGCGCCGCGCTCGAGCGTCGCGAGCGCGCGCTGGTCATGAGTCTTTTCTCCAAGCATGTGTCGCCCGCGGTCGCGCGTGAAATCTGGGAGCGTAAAGATGAGCTCGTGGGCGGGCAGGGGCTCAAGCCCGTGGCATTGACCGCGTCGATACTCTTCAGCGACATCCGCGGCTTCACGCCGATCTCGGAGAAGCTCGGCGCACTCGGCCTTGCACGCTGGATCGAGGTCTACATGCGTGCGATGTCCCAGCCGATACTCGATAACAACGGGCTCATCAGGCAGTACATCGGCGACGCCATCATGGCGCTCTTCGGCGTGCCGGTTCCGCGAACGACGCAGGCACAGATCGCTGAGGATGCGCTGAACGCCGTCCGCGCGGCGATGGCCATGCGCGACGCGCTGCGCAAGCTCAATCAGGACTGGGCGGCAAACGGCGAGCTCACCGCCGGCACCCGAATCGGCATCCACACCGGCGCAATCGTCACGTGCAGCATCGGCACCGCGGACCGGATGGAATACACCGTCCTCGGCGACGTCGTGAACACCGCTGCACGGTTGGAGAGCTTTGCCGGGAAACCCGGCGAGGAACCTCCCGAGTGCCGCATCCTCATCAGCGCGGTGACTCGCGAGCTCGTGAAAGATCACATCGAGACCGAGGCCGTCGGCGAGCTCACGCTCAAGGGCAAGAGCGAGAAGGTGTTCGTATATCGAGTGCTTTGAAACGGGATCGGCGAATGTCTCACTGCTCCGACGCTCCCGCTGTTGGCGACTTCATTCGGCCCTGATTCCTGCGTGCGCGATCACCCGGCGCCAGATCTCGATTTCCCTGCGTATCTGCCCGTGCAGTTGCTCCGGGGTGCCGCCGGCGGGCGAGACCCCGTCGGCCTGCAGCTTGTCCTCCATCTCGCGCGAGCGAACCGCCTGGTTGACTGCGGCATTGAGGCGCTCGACGACGGGCCGCGGTATGCCTTTCGGCCCGATCAAAGCCTGCCAGTTGACCACCTCGTATCCGGGCACGCCCGATTCCGCGATCGTCGGAACATCCGGAGCGGCTGCGAGCCGTGTCGCACTGGTGACCGCCAGCGGCCGCACCCGGCCGGCTTTCGCCTGCCTCAAGCCCGTCTGGGGCGTCGCGAAGG
>JAQGMV010000471.1 GCA_028292225.1 Betaproteobacteria bacterium | reverse complement strand
GAGATGGCGCGGTGTGCTCTTCGCCGCCGTGATCGGATCGACACCGGTGGGTGCGCCTGCACAACCGGCGCCGGCGGCCGGTGCCGAATGGCCGATGGCCGGTAAGGATTACGCCAACACGCGCTATAGCGAGCTTGGCCAGATCAGCACAGCCAACGTCAAGACCCTCAAGCTCGCTTTCACTTTTTCCACCGGCGTCGTGCGCGGCCACGAAGCCGCGCCGGTCGTCGTCGGCAACACGATGTACATCGTGACGCCTTATCCGAACGTGCTCCATGCGCTCGATCTGACCAAACCCGGCGCGCCCACCAAATGGAAGTTCGAGCCCAAGCCTCTTGCCGCTGCCCAGGGCGTTGCGTGCTGCGACGTCGTCAATCGAGGCGTCGCTTACGCGCACGGCAAGGTGTACTTCAACACGCTCGACAACCAGACCTTCGCGATCGACGCACAGAGCGGCAAAGAAGTCTGGCGCGCGAAGCTGGGAGACATCAATCGCGGCGAGAGCATGACGATGGCGCCGCTGGTCGTGAAAGACAAAGTTCTCGTCGGCAACAGCGGCGGCGAATTCGGAGTGCGAGGCTGGCTGACCGCGCTCGATGCGGCAAGCGGCAAGATCGCGTGGCGCGCCTACCACACCGGTCCTGATCGCGACGTCCTTATCGGACCCAGGTTCAAACCGTTCTATCCCAGCGACCGGGGCAAGGATCTCGGCATGTCGAGCTGGCCTTCGGAAGCGTGGAAGATCGGCGGCGGCACGGCGTGGGGTTTCGTGTCCTACGACCCCGAACTCAACCTGATCTATTACGGCACCGGCAATCCCGGCCCGTGGAACCCGCATCAGCGCCCGGGCGACAACAAGTGGACATCGGGCATTTTCGCGCGCGATGCGGATACCGGTGAGGCTCGCTGGCATTACCAGATGAGCCCGCACGACCTGCACGACTGGGACGGGGTCAATGAGAACATCCTGATCGAGCTCGACATCCGCGGCCAGAGACGCAAAGTGCTCGTTCATCCGGATCGCAACGGGTACGTGTACGTCATCGATCGTGCGACCGGCGAAGTGCTGAGCGCCGAACCGTTCGCGCATCTGACGACCTCGTCAGGCGTCGACCTGAAGAATGGCCGGCTGAAATACGCACCGGAGATGGAACCCAAGCTGGGACGCGTCGTGCGAGGCGCATGTCCCGGATCGGCCGGCGCGAAAGACTGGCAGCCGGCGGCTTATTCCCCGCGCACGCGGCTCATCTACATTCCGCACCACAACCTGTGCCAGGACGTCGAAGTGATGCAGGCGAGCTACATCTCGGGAACGCCGTACGTCGGAGCCGACGTGAAGATGCGCCCCGGCCCCGGCGGCAACCGCGGCGAATTCAGCGCGTGGGATCCGGCCGCAGCGAAAAAGCTGTGGAGCATCAAGGAAGACCTGCCGGTGTGGTCGGGCGCGCTCGCCACCGCCGGCGATGTGGTCTTCTACGGCACGCTCGACGGCTGGTTCAAAGCGATCGATGCGAAGTCCGGCGCTCTGCTGTGGCAGTTCAAAACCGGCTCGGGAATCATCGGACAACCGGTCAGCTACCAGGGGCCTGACGGCAAGCAGTACATCGCAGTGCTGTCCGGGGTCGGCGGATGGGTCGGCTCGATCGTCGCGGGCGATCTCGATCCGCGAGACGGCACCGCGGCAGCAGGCTTCGTGAACGCCATGAAAGACCTTCCAAGCCGCACGACCAAAGGCGGGATGCTTTATGTATTCGCGCTGCCGTAGAAAGCTGCCGGGAATAAGGGCTGTCATGGCGGGGAGGCGGCAAAGGCGACGTGGCGACCCCGTGTCGCCCGGTGCGCGCGCCGCCGCGCCGGATCGTCGAGCGCCTCGCGGTTGCTTCGTCACGGCGTTCCTCGCAATGACAATCTGCGTGTGCCTGGCCGCGTCGGGTCCGGTCGCCGGAGGCGAGCTGCGCGTGTGCGCCGATCCGCAGAACCTTCCATATTCACGCGAAGACGGCGCAGGTTTCGAGAACCGCGTCATGCAGGTGGTCGCACGGGAGCTCGGCGCCCGCGTGAAGCCGGTGTGGCTCCCGGAAGGTCGCGGCTACGTTCGGAAGACCCTGAATGCGGGACTCTGCGATGTCCTCGCAGGTGTTCCCGCGGAGCTCGACCTGGTCCTCACGACCGCCGCTTATTACCAGTCGTCCTACGTCTTCGTGTCGCGCGCCGATCGCGGAGAGCCGTACCGCAGCTTTGACGATGCGCGGCTCTTGAAAGCGAAGATCGGCGTGCAACTGATCGGCGACGAGTCTGCAGCAACGCCGCCGGTCCACGCGCTCGCCGCGCGAGGGCTGACCAATGTCACCGGTTACACCATCCACGGCGAGCGCCCGCAGGTCGAGCGCATGATCGATGACGTCGCGAGCGGCGCGGTCGACGTCGCGGTGGCATGGGGGCCGCAGGCAGGCTTCTTCGCGTCGCGTCAGGACGTGCCGCTGCAGGTCGCCGCGGCGCAGGCGCCGCCCGACCTCGCGCAGATCCCGTTCGAGTTTTCGATCTCGATGGGCGTGCGTAAAACCGATGCGGTTCTTCAGCATGCGCTGGACGCGGCGCTGGTGCGCGCGCGACCGGACATCGACCGTATTCTCGCGGACTACGCAGTGCCGAGAGTCGACGTGATGCGCGAGCCTCGTGCGGAGGCTGCACGATGAGTGCCGCGGGAGGAGGGCGTCTCAGGCTGGACATCCCGCGCGCGCTCGTGTGCTGCGCGCTCACGGTCGCGCTGAGTGCATGCGAGCGCGAAGCACGGCGCTTCGACGAGACCGCGGCGAAATCGGTACCGGCCGAACCGGTGCGACTGTCGCCGCTCCAGCCCGGCGGCGCGACGCCTGCGCCGCAAATGCGAAATCGCGCCGAAGACAATGCGTATGCCGTGTCGCAGGGGCAGCGGCTGTTCACCGCCTTCAACTGCGTCGGCTGTCATGCGCACGGGGGCGGGTCGATCGGTCCTGCGCTCATGGATGACAAGTGGATTTACGGTCAAGAGCCCCGAAACGTGTATGCCTCGATCGTGCAGGGGCGGCCGAACGGCATGCCGTCGTTCTCCGGGAAAATACCCGAAGCGCAGGTGTGGCAGATCGTGGCGTACGTGAGGTCGATGGCGGGTTATCTCGGCAGCGCGGCTGCCCCGAGCCGGACTGACAGCATGAGCGCCGCGGGCCCCGAAGCGACTCGGGACCCGCAACCGCCGCGGCAAACGAGCACCCCGCAACCGTGAGCGCGCGACTGAATTTCGCGTCGTCGGTATTGGCTGCGCTGAGCGGCGTCGCATACGGCGCGCCGTTTCAAAACGCGCTGCTGCCGGCGGGTGTACAGGCCGACCACGTGCACACGCTGTGGCTCATCATGCTGGGCACATGCACCGTCGTGTTCATCGCGCTGTTCACGGCTTTTGTCGCGGCGCTCTGGCGCGCGCCACGCTCGACCGAGGAGACGCCGCCGCAGACGAGCCGTACCACCGGAACCGAGCGCGGTGCGACTCGCGCCGTTGCCCTCGGCGCCGCGCTCTCGATCGCAGGTTTGCTGGGCCTGCTCGTCGCGAGCGTCGTCACCGACCGCGCATTGGCAGGCCTTCCGCTCAAAGACGGCCTCGTGATCGAAGTCAACGGACAGCAGTGGTGGTGGCAGGTGACTTACGCGCCGGGCGATCCGTCGCGTACCTTCGAGACCGCAAACGAGTTGCACATTCCCGTAGGCAGGCCGGTGCTGTTGAAGCTCCAGTCGCCCGACGTGATCCACAGTTTCTGGGTGCCCAATCTCGCGCCGAAGAAGGACCTGATTCCCGGGCGCACCCTCACGCTCACCCTGCGCGCGGACACGCCGGGGGTCTACCGCGGCCAGTGCGCGGAGTTCTGCGGCTACCAGCACGCGAAGATGGCTTTTCTGGTGATCGCCGAGGAGCCGGCGCAGTACGAGCAGTGGGCGCAGTCGCAGCATGACAGCGCGAAAGAGCCCGCCGATGCCGTCCGGAAGCGGGGCCGGCAGGTGTTCATGGAGTCCCCTTGCGTCATGTGTCACGCGATTCAGGGCACGCGCGCAAACGCCAGGACGGGTCCGGACCTCACACACGTGGCGAGCCGCATGACCCTCGCTGCCGGAACGTTGCCGAATACGCGCGGCCATCTCGCCGGCTGGATCACGAACCCGCAGCAGGTCAAGCCGGGCGCGAACATGCCGGCGGTCACGCTGCCCGCGGATGACCTCCAGGCGCTCCTCACTTATCTCGAAAGTCTCAAATGAGCCGTGACATTCCAGTCGGAAGAGGAGAGCCCTCGCCGGACGAAAACGGGAAGCTCGAACGTGCGTGGGGGACGCCGCCCGGCCTCGTGGGATGGCTTTCGAGCATCGACCACAAAGTCATCGGGTATCGCTTCATCGTCACCGCGATGGCGTTCTTCGCCGCAGGCGGTATCCTCGCGGCGCTGATGCGCCTTCAGCTCGCGGTGCCGGAGAATTCGCTGATCGGGCCCGATCTGTACAACCAGATCTTCACCATGCACGGCACGACCATGATGTTCCTGTTCGCCGTTCCGGTGATGCAGGCGATGGGCGTCTATCTCGTGCCGCTGATGGTCGGCACGCGCAACATCGCGTTCCCGCGCCTGAACGCCTATGCGTACTGGATCTATCTCTTCGGCGGGTTGATGATCTACACGGCTTTCGCGCTCGACATCGGCCCCGACGCGGGCTGGTTCAGCTACCCGCCGCTCGCGGGGCCCGAGTTTTCCCCGGGTAAGCGTGTCGACTTCTGGGCGCAGCTCATCACCTTCACCGAGGTGTCGGGCCTGCTCACCTCGATCGTGCTCATCACGACGATCCTCAAGCTGCGCGCGCCCGGCATGACGCTGGATCGCATGCCGCTCTTCGTCTGGGCGATCCTCGTCACCTCGTTCATGATCATGTTCGCGATGCCCGCGATCATGTTCGCGAGCACCGGCCTCATCACCGACCGCCTCGTCGGCACGCACTTCTACAACCCGGCCGAAGGCGGCGACGCGATGCTCTGGCAGCATCTGTTCTGGTTCTTCGGGCACCCCGAGGTGTACATCATCTTCATCCCGGCGCTCGGTTTCATCTCGTCGATCATCGCCACCTTTGCGAGACGGCCGGTCTTCGGCTACCCGGTGCTGGTGCTGTCGATGATCGCAACGGGATTTCTGGGCTTCGGCCTGTGGGTGCACCACATGTTCGCGACCGACGCGCCCGAGCTCGGTAAAAGCTTTTTCACCGCCGCGAGCATGATCATCGCGATCCCGACCGCGCTGCAGATCTTCTGCTGGATCACGACGCTGTGGAACGGGAGGCTGAACTTCCGTGTTCCGCTCCTCTTCGTGCTCGCGTTCTTTTTCATCCTGGTGATCGGAGGGCTCACCGGAATCATGCTCGCGTCGGGGCCGCTCGACCTCCAGGTTCACGACACCTATTTCGTCGTGGCGCATCTGCACTACGTGCTGATCGGCGGGGCGGTGTTTCCGCTTTTCGGCGCGTTCTACTACTGGTTTCCGAAGATCACCGGACGCATGCTGAACGAGCGCCTGGGCCGGTGGAACTTCTGGCTCTTTTTCATCGGCTTCAACGTGACGTTCTTTCCGATGCATCACCTCGGGCTCTACGGGATGCCGCGACGCGTCTATACCTATCCGGCGAACGTCGGCTGGAGCGATCTGAACGCCGTCGCGACGCTCGGCGCGGTAGTGATCGCAGTGAGCATGCTGCTCTTCCTGGTCAACGTGATTCGCAGCTATCGCAGCGGCGCGCGCTCCCCGCACGACCCGTGGAGCGCGCCGACGCTCGAATGGGCGACGGCGTCGCCGCCGCCGGTATACAACTTCGCGCGCATTCCGATCGTCGCGAGCCGCGAGCCTCTGTGGGGGCCGTCCGGCATCGTCGGCCGTGTCGACGGCCTGTCGATGGATCCGCCGGAGAATCTCGTCACGTGCGTGCTCGACGCCGCGCCGGACCACCGTTCGGTCTACCCGCGTCCGGGGATCTGGCCATTCCTGAGCGCGGTGGCGACGACGGTGCTCTTCGTCGGCTCGATATTCACGCCGTGGGCGATCGTGTGGGGGGCCGTACCGGTGGCGATCGCGCTGACCGCCTGGTTCTGGCCCGGAAAGGACGAGATCGACGAGCACCTCGCGCTGGAGCGCAAGCCGTGAGGCCCGAGATGAGCCGCCCGCAGGAGCAGGTCGTGGATGCGACGCAGTTGCCGAGCTATGCGTTCGGGAACCGCAGCCTCATGTGGTGGGGCACTTTCGGCATGATGGCGATCGAAGGCATGGTGTTCGCGCTGGCCTGCATCGTTTACTTCTATGTGCGAACCCGGGTCGACGAGTGGCCGCCGGACGCGCTGCCGCCCGAGCTCGTATGGGGTACGGCGAACACGCTCCTGATGCTGCTGAGCCTCGTCCCGAACGAGTGGACCAAGCGCGCCGCCGAGGCGGAGGACCTGCCGAAGGTGCGCATCGGCATGTGGATATGCGTTGGATTCGGCACGGCCTTTCTCCTTCTTCGCACGCTCGAATTCACCGCGCTGAACGTGCGCTGGGACACCAACGCCTACGGTTCGGCGGTGTGGATGCTGCTTGCGCTGCATACCATCCACGTCGCCACCGACTTCTGGGACACCACGGTGCTTGCGGTGCTCATGATGCAGGACAGGATCGAAGGCAAACGCTACGTCGACGTGAGCGAGAACGGGATGTACTGGTACTTCGTCGTGCTCGCATGGCTTCCGATCTACGCGATCATCTACTTTGGCGCTCGAGTGCACTGACGCCATGCGCCTCTGGTTTCCCATCCTCGTTCCGCCGCTCGCGATGCTCGCTCAGCTCTCGGTGAATTACGCGCTGGTCGCGCTCGAGTGCCAGCATCAGCAGCGGCTCCCGGTGCACGTCGTGGCCGCGGTGGCGCTCGTGATCGCCTTCGCCGGCATCGCGATCGGCCGGCGGCACTGGAAGAGGGCAGGGGTTGCGCTGCCGGGGGACGGCGGGGATCAGCGTTCCCGCACGCGCTTCCTCGCCATTGTCGGCGTGTTCGTCTCGGCATTGATGGCGCTTGCGATCGCGGCGCAATGGCTCATGGCTGCTTTCATCCCGCCATGCATCGAGTGAGCTCGTCGCGCCGGGGGAAGGTTGCGACTGCGGGCGCGGCTATGCTCGCAGCGCCGTGGGCGTGGGGCCATGGCGGCGCAGGCCTCATCAACTCAGGCGCTGAGCCGTGGATCGCCGCAGCACTCGTCCTCTCGGCGGTGCTGTATGCGCGCGGCTGGTACGCCCTTACGCGGTCCGAAGGAAGTCGTCAGCGCGCGACGCGGCGCGCGGTGCTCTTCGCCGCAAGCTGCGCGACCCTGGCAGCGGCGCTCCTCTCGCCGCTCGAAGCTGCGACCGAAGGCGTGTTCAGCGCGCACATGATCCAGCACGAGCTGCTGATGGTCATTGCGGCGCCGCTGATGGTGCTCGGACGCCCGCTGGCAATCTGGACGTGGGCCTTACCCCGAAGCTGGCGAAGCGCGGCCGCCCGGCCTTTCCGGCGGGGCGTGGTGCAGGGTGCATGGGGGACCCTGAGCGCGCCGCTCGCCGCGACCCTTATTCACGGCACCGCGATCTGGATGTGGCACATCCCGCGCGTTTTCGAGCGGTCGCAGGCGAGCGTCGCCGCGCACGCCCTGCAGCACAGCGTTTTCCTGTTCAGCGCGCTGCTCTTCTGGTGGGCGGTGCTCAGGCCCGGCCGCGAAAGCGGCATCGGCGCGGCCGTGGCGTGCCTGTTCGTTACCATGCTGCACACCGGTGCGCTGGGCGTGCTGCTCACGTTTTCGGGAGACGTGTGGTATCCGGCCGCGACCGCGAATGCTTTGCTGTGGGGTCTCACGTCGCTCGAAGACCAGCAGCTCGGGGGCCTGGTGATGTGGGTGGCTGGAGGCGTGCCGTACGTGATCGCGGCGCTCGCACTCGCCGCACGGTGGTTCCATGACAGGACTGCGGCCGGGCAGCACGAGGAGGTCGCGCTGCGCCTGACCTCGCGTTAGCATATCCCCCATAAAACATCGGGGGAGACAGCTCATGCGCACCACGACGGCCGAGACTTACAGCCGAACCGCGATCATTCTGCACTGGTTGATCGCACTGCTGGTGCTAGGGCAGCTCGCGCTCGGCTGGTGGATGATCGACATCCCGAAGCAGCCGGTCGGCCCTCGCGCGTGGTGGTTCAACATCCACAAATCGATCGGCATGACGATCGGCGTGCTGGTCATCTACCGCGTGCTGTGGCGTCTCACGCACCCGGCGCCACCGCTCCCCGGGACATTGCCGGTCTGGCAGCGCTACGCCGCAAAGGTCAGCCACCTCGGACTGTATGCATGCCTGTTGACCATGCCGGTGACCGGATACCTCGGCTCCAACTTCACGAAGTACCCGATCAAGTACTTCGGCTACGCGGTTCCGCACTGGGGATGGGATGCGCCGGTGCTCAAAGAGCTCATGAGCCAGATCCACTTCGCGACCGTGATCGTGTTCATGCTGCTGATCGCGCTGCACCTGACGGCGGCGTTCAAGCACCTGCTCATCAGCCGCGACCGGGTCTTTCATCGCATGTGGTGCTGGCCGGGCAAGACCATGCGGCCGCTGCCGCCGGACGTGGCGGCGGCGCGCGCGCGAGGGGTCTGACCCCGGTTTGATCTAGGGCTTCCCGCCCACTCCGGTGGCCACGCCCCACGGAAGCGACCCGACGGCAATATCGGCGATCTTCCTGTCGGTCGCGGTATCGATCACCGATACGCTGTTCGATCTGCCGTTCGCCACGTAAACCTTGCGCCCGTCCGGCGTGATCGCCATGTTCCACGGACGCTGCCCCACCGGGATCGACGCGACTACGGCATGGGTGGACGTGTCGATCACAGAGACCGAGCCCGACTTTCCGTTGGAGACGTAGACGCGCTTGCCGTCCGGGCGCATGACCGCGCCGTTGGAGAAATCGCCGCCCTTGATGGTCGCCAGCACGGTGCCTGCGCGCACATCGATCGCATAGGTAAGGCTCGCGACTTCGCAGGCGACGTAAGCGATTCTCGAATCCGGGGTGAAAGCGATGCCGCGCGGGCGATGCCCGACCCTGATCGCGCCGACCTGCGCGCGCTTCGCGACGTCGATCACTTCCACGGTATCGGCATCCTCCGCGCTGACATAGATAAACGCGCCGTCGGGGCTGAATACCGCGTGCTCGGGATTCTTGCCTTTGACCGGGATGTCCGCGATCACCTTCGCCGTCGCGGTGTCGACCAGCGCCACGCTGTTGCTTTCCTCGACTGCAACTGCGACGAGCGTGCCGTCTTGAGAGATGTAGACGCCTTCGGGCGACTTGCCGAGCGCGACCTGTCCGACGACCGCGCCTTTCCTGACGTCGATGATCTTCAGCGCGCTGCCCGGCGAATCGCTGACGTACAGAAGCTGCGTCTTCGGGTTGAGAGCGATGCCGCGAGGCTTGCCCCCGGTCTTGATCTCGCTCACGACCGTGTCGGTCGCGGTATCGATCACCGAGATCGTGCCCGAGCCTTCGTTCGGCACGTAAGCGAAGGGCGCGGCGGCAAGCGGGGCGCTGAGGGCGAGAGCCGCACAGAGCGCAGCCAAGAAAAAGCCCGGCCGGAGCCGGGCGAGTGCAGGGCTACTGCTGGCCCCGCGAGGAGGAAACCCATGAAACGAGTCACCGCCATTGTCGCTGCCGATTCTTTCTGCAGCCTTACGTCGTAACCACGGTAATGCGAACAATGTCACGCTCCTCAAAAGTTTGCTTCGCTGCGCTCAAGCGCAATCTTCCCACACCCGACCGGGCGTCAGACCTCGATCAGCCTGACCGGCGTCTGACCCGGTTCGAGCAAACCCGCGCTGCCCTGGCGCTCTATAGCGCTTCTGCAGCGTAATCGGCCAGCCTCGATCGCTCGCCGCGCATCAGGGTGATGTGGCCGCTGTGGGCCCAACCCTTCATCCTGTCGACGACGTAAGTGAGCCCCGAGCTGCCTTCGGTCAGATACGGCGTGTCGATCTGCGCGATGTTGCCCAGGCATACGACTTTGGTCCCGGGCCCCGCCCGTGTGATCAGGGTCTTCATCTGCTTGGGCGTCAGGTTCTGCGCTTCGTCGATGATCAGGAACTTGTTGATAAAGGTGCGCCCGCGCATGAAGTTGAGCGATTTCACCTTGATCCGCGATCTGATGAGATCGCGAGTCGCGGCGCGGCCCCATTCACCCGCTTCGTCGTCGGTCTTGTTGAGCACGTCGAGATTGTCTTCGAGCGCGCCCATCCAGGGGTTCATTTTCTCTTCCTCGGTCCCGGGGAGAAAACCGATGTCTTCGCCGACCGGCACCGTGACCCGCGTCATGATGATCTCGGAGTAGGTCTTGTGCTCGAGGGTCTGCATGAGGCCGGCTGCGAGCGTGAGCAGGGTCTTGCCGGTGCCTGCCTGGCCCAGCATGGTCACGAAATCGATGTCGGGATTCATGAGCGCGTTCAGCGCGAAGTTCTGCTCGCGGTTGCGCGCGGTGACGCCCCAGACGTTGCTGTGCTGGTGGGTATAGTCCTTGAGCGTCTGCAGCACCGCGGTCTTGCCGCTCACTTCCTTCACCTGGGCGTGAAACGGCTTCTCGTCCTCGAGGTATACGAACTCGTTCACGATGAAGCTCGTGCACAGCGGCCCGCGCACGCGGTAGAAGGTCTGGCCGCCCTGTTGCCATGATTCCATGTCCTTGCCGTGCTTGTCCCAGAAGTCGGCGGGGAGCTGGCGCGTTCCGCTGTAGAGGAGGTCGGTGTCTTCGAGGACCTTGTCGTTGAAGTAGTCCTCGGCCGCGAGACCCACCGCACGCGCCTTGATGCGCATGTTGATGTCTTTGGAGACCAGGATCACCTGACGCTTCGAATGCGTCTCGTGCAGGTGCATGACCACGCCGATGATCTGGTTGTCGGCCTTCCCGG
>JAQGMV010000496.1 GCA_028292225.1 Betaproteobacteria bacterium | reverse complement strand
GCCATTCCGGCTGTGGATGAACGATGGGACCGAGACTGACTTTGCTGAGCTCGCCGCCGCCGCGCGACGAGGAAAACTGCTACATCGACACCCCGCTCGGCGTTGCCGCAGTCCTGCGCTCGCTTGCCGCGGCAGGCGCCCGCGCGGTCGTCTACCTCGACGACGGCGCCACTTCCATGCAGAGCTCGGTGGTAGCCGCCGAGGACGCTCCGGGCGGTTTCTTCTTCGAAAAGGGCCCCGACCCGAAGCTCAACATGCGCCTTCTGAACACCGAGGAAGCGACGCTCGTCACGGCCGACCGCGGCGTTCCGGTGCAGTTCAGGTTCAGAAAACCCGTAGTGATGCCGTACGAAGGGGTCGACGCTTTCCACTCGCCGCTGCCGGAGCGGGTGTTACGACTCCAGCGTCGGGGCTACTACCGCCTGCCGGGACGATCGATCAACGCGCTCATCCGGTGCCAGATCGTCCGCGGCGACGACGCCGACAAAATCCTGCGCCCGACCGTGGTCGACCTGAGTTGCGGCGGAATGGCCGTGGACATCCCCGTGTCGTACGGCACGCTCGCCGACGGCACCCGCCACACCTGCACCCTCGACTTTCCGGGCCTGGGCGGCATCGACACCCCGCTGCTCGTCCACAATTCCCGCCCCGTCACGCTGCCGGGGGCTTTGAGCGCCCGCCGCTACGGCCTCGAATTCCTGAATCTCGAAGTGAAAGGCGTCGCGCTGATCCAGCGCTTCATCAACGACGAAGAGCGCCGCCTGATCCGCACCGGCCGCCGCTGAACAGGCGGAACCTGTCCAAAGCAGGCTAAACCTGCATGTTCATGACGTCGTGGTACGCCTGAACGAGCTTATTGCGCACCTGGACCGCCTGCTGGAGCGCGATGCTCGATTTCTGCATCGCGATCATGACGTCCTGCAGGTTGGTGTTCGGGTCCCCGACGGTGAAGCTTTTGGAGAGCGCGGCCGCTTCGTTCTGGGTGCGCGCGACTTCGCTCAGCGAAGTCTTGAGCACGCTGGCGAACTCGCCCTGATTACCTGCGGGCTCGACTTCCTTCGCCGCCTGCGGCTTACGGCTGGCGAGGGCCTGCGCGGTCCGCAGCTGCGAGAGCATGCGGTCTATACCGGATGTATCCATGGGTCCTCCTTGAGGTTCCGCTGAAGTTATCAGCCCTCCCCTCTGGCCCAGTCGACAAATAGACGCGGAAAACCCCGCTTTTTCCGCCATCGAAATCGCCTCCCTCTGTCGATAATCGCTCTCCATGGCGTGAGGTTCCCTTCGGAACCCGCCTGTTCGACAGCGTAACGGAGCCCTTCGCAATGTCAGGCCAGTCAGAGACCATGTCCCAGCGGCTGCCTTCGTGGACCCGCATCCCGCCGCAGCAGCTGCTCGCGCTGCTCGTGGTCGTGGCCACCGCGATCGCACTGCTCGTCGGCGGCTGGATGTGGAGCACCACTCCCGAATACAAAGTCCTCTACTCGAACCTGAGCGACCGCGACGGCGGCGCAGTGATCGCGTCCCTGCAACAGCTCAACATCCCCTACAAGTTCGCCGAGGGCGGCGGCGCCCTGCTGGTGCCGGCCGAGCACGTCCATGACCTGCGCCTCAAGCTCGCCGCGCAGGGTCTGCCCAAAGGCGGCATCGTCGGCCTCGAGCTCATGGAAGGCCAGCGCTTCGGCTCGAGCCAGTTCCTCGAGCAGGTCAACTACCAGCGCGGGCTCGAAGGCGAGCTCGCCCGCACGATCCAGTCGGTGCAGGCGGTCCAGAGCGCGCGCGTCCATCTCGCCCTCTCCCGCGGCACGGCGTTCCTGCGCGAGCAGGCCAAGCCGAGCGCTTCGGTGCTGGTCCACCTCCACCCCGGCCGCACGCTCGAGCCGATGCAGGTCGCCGCGATCGTGCACCTCGTGTCCAACAGCGTCCCCGACCTCTCGACCAAGAACGTGAGCATCATCGACCAGAACGGGTCGCTCCTCTCGGCCGATGGTAATGGCGCGAACGGCGCAAACGTCGATACCAAACAGCTCAAATACCGCCAGGAGACCGAGCAGAGCTACGTCAAGCGCATCGAAGCGATCCTCGCGCCGGTGCTCGGCAACGCCAACGTGCGCGCCCAGGTTTCCGCCGAGCTCGATTTCTCCGAAGTCGAGCAGGCCGAAGAGATTTACAAGCCTAACCAGAAAGCCGAAGAAGCCGCGATACGCAGCTCGCAGACGAGCGAGCAGACCGCCGGCGCGAACAATGCCGCCGCCTCCGGCGTGCCGGGCGCCCTCACCAACCAGCCGCCCCAGACCGGCGGCGCACCGATCGATGCCGCCAAAGACCCGCAGAAGGCCGCCGCCACCGCAGCCGCCAACCTTCGGAAGGACTCCGCGGTCAGCTACGAAGTCGACAAGAGCATCCGCCACACCCGCATCGCGCAGGGACGCCTGAAGCGCCTTTCGGTCGCGGTGGTCCTGAACGACCGCAAATTCACCGACGACAAAGGCAAGGTGACGAGCAAGCCGCTCACCGATCCGGAGAAGCAGCAGATCACCGAGCTCGTCAAAGGCGTCATGGGTTACGACAAGGACCGCGGCGACACGCTGTCGGTCATCAACAGCGCTTTCAGCGCGCCCGAAGCCGAGAAGATCGTCGAAGTGCCGCTGTGGAAAGATCCTTCGACCATCGCGATGGCTAAAGAAGGCGGCAAATACCTACTGCTCGCGGTGATCGTGCTCTTCGTGTTGATGAAGCTGAAACCGATCATCGGCAATCTCTCGCGCCCGCCGGCGCCGCCCGCGCCCCCGGTCGAGCTGCTCGAAGGTCCCGCGGTGCCGGATGCCTCCGCGCGCAAGCCGCAGCACGACCGTTACGAATCAACCCTGCAGAGCGCCAAGCAGATCGCGAAGCAGGATCCGCAAATCGTTGCAAACGTAGTCAAGGACTGGGTGGCCGGCAATGAGCAGTGATGGCATACAGAAATCAGCCATCCTCCTGATGTCGCTGGGGGAGGATGACGCGGCCGAGGTGTTCAAGTACCTCGGCCCCCGCGAAGTGCAGAAAATCGGCACCGCCATGGCGGCGCTGAAAAACCTCTCACGCGAAGAGATCAGGACCGTGCTCGACGACTTCTGCGAAGTCGCCGGCGAGAAGACCTCGGTCGGCATGAGCTCCAGCGATTACGTCAAGCAGGTGCTGAGGAAAGCGCTCGGCGACGATCGCGCGGCGAACCTGATCGACCGCATCATGCAGGGCGGCGACACGAGCGGCATCGAAGGCCTGAAGTGGATGGATTCCGCCGCGGTCGCCGAGCTCATCAAGAACGAGCACCCGCAGATCATCGCGACGATCCTGGTTCACCTCGACCGCGACCAGGCCTCCGAGATCATGCTGCACTTCACCGAGCGCCTGCGCAACGACACGCTCCTCAGAATCGCGACGCTGGACGGCATACAACCCGCGGCGCTGCGCGAGCTCAACGACGTGCTGACCAAGCTGCTCTCCGGCACCGACAACATCAAGAAAGCGCCGATGGGCGGCGTGCGCACGGCCGCAGAAATCCTCAACCACATGCCGGCGACGCACGAGAACGCGGTCATCGAAGGCGTGAAGACTTTCGACGCCGATCTGGCCCAGCGCATCCTCGACCAGATGTTCACGTGGGACAACGTCATGGAGATCGACGACCGCGGCATCCAAGTGCTGCTGCGGGAAGTCCAGTCCGAAGCGCTCATCCTCGCGCTCAAGGGCTCGACCCAGGAATTCCGCGAGAAGATCTTCAAGAACATGTCGGCACGCGCGTCCGAGACGCTCAAGGAAGACCTCGAAGCCAAAGGCATGGTGCGCGTGTCCGAAGTCGAAGCGCAGCAGAAGGAAATCCTCAAGACCGTCAGGCGTCTCGCCGAAGAAGGCGAGATCCAGTTGGGCGGCAAGGCTGAGGAAGCATTCGTCTGATGGCGACGAGCCCCGTCATTCCCAAAGAGCAGCTCTCGGCGTACCAGCGCTGGGAGCTGGGCTCGTTCGATACCGTACCGATGCAGAAACCCGCGGAAGTCGCGGCGAGGGCCGAGCGCGTGCGGGAGATCGATGCCCAGGCGCGCGCCGAAGGTTTCGCCGCGGGCCATCGTGACGGCCTCGAAGCCGGCCGCCGCGAGGCCCTCTCGCAGAACGTCATGCAGGTCGCACGCATCGACGAGATACTCAAGGAGCTCACGGCCGATCTCGGGCGCTTCGACCGCGGAATCGCCCAGGAAGTCGTTCAGCTCGGCCTCGCGGTCGCGCGCAAGCTCGTCGGCGAGTCGCTGCGCATCCGTCCCGAGATCGTCCGCGAATCGGTCGAGGAGGCGCTGCGCCAGGTGTCCCACATGCGCGGCGCGGTCGTGCTCGTGGTCAATCCCGCCGATGCGCCGCTCGTTCGCGACTATCTCGACACCGCGCCGGTGGCCGGCGGCTGGTCGCTGCGCGAGGACCCGCTCATCGGCGCAGGCGGTTGCCGCGTCGAGACCGCGGCCGGCGAAGTCGACGCGACGCTGCAGGAGCGCTGGCATCGCATCACCGCCTCGCTCGGCCAGCCTCTCGACTGGGTGGACTGACATGCCACGCATTGAACAGCTGCGCAAATACGTCCAGGACTGCGCGCAGGTCGCGGAGTCCACACCGAAGATGACCGTGACCGGAAGGCTCACGCGAGTCACCGGCCTCGTCATGGAAGCCGTCGGCTTGAGACTCGCCGTCGGCAGCTCGTGCTCGGTGATCCTGCCCAACGGCAAGGACATCGATGCCGAAGTCGTCGGGTTCGCCGATGACCGCCTCTTTCTCATGCCGGCGTCCGACGTTTACGGCGTCGTGCCGGGCGCGCGCGTGGTGCCGGTCGAGCACCCGGTGGAGTCCCCGCGGCTAGACGCGCCGCCGCGACCGCGCCGCCGCGCGTCAGACCAGGCGCGCCACGTTCCCGTCGGACCGGGCCTCCTCGGTCGCGTGCTCGACAGCACCGGCAAGCCGCTCGACGGCCTCGGCCCGCTGCTCGTCGAGCGCAATGTTTCGCTGCACGGCCGCGCATTGAATCCGCTCGAGCGCGCGCCGA
>JAQGMV010000492.1 GCA_028292225.1 Betaproteobacteria bacterium | reverse complement strand
CCTTCGTAGTCGCGGCGGGTGTAACCGACCGCGTTTTTCGAGAGCGTCGGGTGGTGGAGCTTCGGTTTGGCGAGATAGGTCATTGCGGATTCCGTAAGCGGTAAACGGTAAACGGCGAACCGTGAGGACGAGGCGTCACGAGACGCGCTTCAGTGGGACCACGGTGCGCGCCGCAGCGTGCTGCGAGATCTGGTCGACGATGAAGCGCGCGGTGATCGGGGTGCCGTCGTAATGCAGGATCGACAGGAGGCGCGACGGGTTGAGCTTCGCCTCATTGACCAGCATGTTCTTCACTTGCGCGTCGCGGTTCTGCTCGATCACGAAAACCCAGGGGTGAGACGCGACGAAATCGTTGATCTCTTCCTGGAACGGGAAGCCTCTCACGCGCAGCGCGTTGACGTGGATCCCGCGCTCGGCGAGCACGTGCAGCGCTTCGACCATCGAAGGGCTGGTCGAGCCGTAGAAGATCGCGCCGAAGCGTGCGGGCTTCTCCGCCGGGTAGAGGAGCGGCCTCGGGACCAGCGTCTTGGCGGTCTCGAACTTGCGGAGCAGCCGCTGCATGTTGTCGACGTAATCGGGCCCCGCTTCGCTGTAGCGCGCGTAGCGGTCCTTCGTCGTGCCGCGGGTGAAGTACGCGCCTCGCGTCGGATGCGTTCCCGGGTAAGTGCGGAAGGAGACCCCGTCGCCGTCGACGTCGTGGTAACGCCCGAAGTCCCTGCCCGATTCCAGGTCGTCGAACGACATGACCTTGCCGCGATCGTACTCGACGGTGTCGTCCCACGCGAAAGGCTCGCACAGCCGGGTGTTCATGCCGATGTCGAGATCGGTCATGACGAACACCGGGGTCTGCAGGCGCTCGGCGAGATCGAAAGCCCTGGCGGTGAATTCGAAGCACTCGGTCGGGTCTTCAGGGAAGAGCAGCACGTGCTTGGTGTCGCCGTGCGAAGCGTAGGCGCACGCGGTGACGTCCGACTGCTGCGTTCGGGTCGGCATGCCGGTCGAGGGGCCGCCGCGCTGAACGTCGATCAGCACCACCGGGATCTCGGCGAAATGCGCAAGACCTATGAATTCCTGCATCAGCGATATCCCGGGACCGGAGGTCGCCGTGAACGAGCGCGCACCGTTCCAGCCCGCACCGATCGCGATGCCGATGGACGCGAGCTCGTCCTCGCCCTGGATGATCGCGAACTTGTTCTTGCCCGTGGCCGGATCGACTCGCAGCTTCTGGCAGTACTTGATGAACGTCTCGGCGAGCGAGGAGGAGGGGGTGATCGGATACCACGCGCACACCGAAGCGCCACCGTACACCGCGCCGAGCGCCGCCGCGCTGTTGCCGTCGATGAAAATCTTGTTGCCGACGTTGTTCGAGCGCTTGATCCTGATTCCGAGCGGACACGTGAGATTCCCGATCGCATAGTCGCGGCCGAGACGCAGCGCTTTCACGTTCGACTGGAGCAGCGCTTCCTTGCCTTTGTACTGCTCGGAGAAAAGCTTCTCGATCTCGGCCGGATCGATGTCGAGCAGCGCCGAGAGCGCGCCGACGTAGATGATGTTCTTGAAGAGCTGGCGCTGGCGCGGATCGGAATAAGTCGCGTTGCAGATCTCGGTGAGCGGCATTCCGATCACGTTGATGTCTTCGCGAAAGCGCGATTTGGGCTGGGTCTTGGAGCTGTCGTAGAAGAGATAGCCGCCGGGCTCGATCTCCTTCAGGTCGTTGTCCCACGTCTGCGGGTTCATCGCGACCATGAGGTCCACCCCGCCGCGGCGGCCCTGATAGCCGGTTTCATTCACGCGCACTTCGTACCACGTCGGCAATCCCTGAATGTTCGACGGGAAGATGTTGCGCGGCGAGACCGGGACCCCCATGCGCAGGATGGAGCGCGCGAAAAGCTCGTTCGCCGAAGCCGAGCCCGACCCGTTGACGTTGGCGAACTTGACGACGAAATCGTTGACCGCTTCGATGCTATTCATAAGCTTCCATATGCTCCCGGCGTGTGTCGGTAGTGTCACACGCAATCGAAGGAAAGGAGGTCTCGGAGGACAACCATGGGTTTCCCTCTGTTCGTTTGACGGCCAGGCCCGAGCCGAAGGCGAGCGCCGCCACTACTATGCGGCTTTACGCTGCGGCTTGCGGCACCCTGTCCCGGCATGCGTGATTTCCAGCAGGAATTTCTGCATGTCCCACGCGCCGGTCGGGCACCGCTCGGCGCACAGTCCGCAGTGCAGGCACACGTCCTCGTCCTTCGCCATGATGCGGCCGGTCTTCAGCGTGTCGGAGATATACAGCGGCTGGTCCGGATGCAGCGACGGCGCGGTGAGGCGGGAGGATGCGATGGATGATCAGACGATACGGGCTATGCTGGAGCGTCATTGGGAGGCATCCGACGCGAGCGATTTCGAGGCCGAGCACGCAATCTACCGCGAAGACGCAGTGCTCGAATATCCGCAATCGGGCGAACGCATTCGCGGCCGGCACAACATTCAGGAAAGCCGGACTGTCCAGCCGAACAAGAAGCGCTTTACCGTGCGGCGAATGATCGGCAGCGGTGATCTCTGGGTTACCGAATTCGTGCTGACCTATGACGGCGTCCCGTCTTACACGGTGAGCATCATGGAATTCCGCGATGGGTTGGTAGCGCACGAAACGCAGTACTTTGCAGACCGGTTCGAGCCGTCGCCCTCGCGTGCGCATCTGGTGGAGCGAGCGGGCGGGTGAAGGCGGAGCGATAAGGGCTACAGACAAACAAAAACCCCGGCATCGCTGCCGGGGTTTTCTTAGTTGTACGAAGCTTGAGTAGCTTGGACTTAGAAGTCCATGCCGCCCATGCCGCCGCCCGGGGGCATGCCGCCGCCGGCGCCGCCCTTCTTGGGCAGTTCGGCGACCATGGCTTCCGTGGTGATCAAGAGGCCGGCAACCGAAGCTGCGTTCTGGATCGCGGCACGAACCACCTTGGTCGGGTCGATGATGCCCTTCTTGACGAGATCGCCGTAGGTGCCGGTCTGCGAGTCGAAGCC
>JAQGMV010000481.1 GCA_028292225.1 Betaproteobacteria bacterium | reverse complement strand
CCGAGCGCTACGACCTCATCGTCCCGCGCTCGAGCTGCCCTTCCTGCGGGCACCGCATCACCGCGCTCCAGAACATACCGGTGTTGAGCTATCTCGCGCTGCGCGGCAAATGTGCCTCGTGCCGCGCCGCGATCTCGCCGCGCTACCCTTTCGTCGAAGCGCTCACCGCAGTGCTTTCGGGGTATGCCGCGTGGCGTTTCGGCTTCAGCGCGGCGACCGCGGGCGCGCTGGTTTTCATCTGGGCGATGATCGCCCTGGCCTTCATCGACCTCGACACGTTCTACCTGCCCGACGACATCACGCTGCCGCTCCTGTGGGCGGGCCTGCTGTTCAACGTGGCGGGAGGCTACACCGATCTGGCTTCGGCGGTGGTCGGCGCCGCGGCGGGCTATCTGACGCTCTGGCTCGTGTTCTGGGGGTTCAAGTTCGCGACCGGCAAGGAAGGCATGGGCTACGGCGATTTCAAGCTGCTCGCGGCCATCGGCGCGTGGCTCGGCTGGAAAGTCCTGCCGCTGGTGATCCTGCTCTCATCATTCGTCGGCGCGATCGTCGGCGTGGGGCTGATCGTGCTCGCGCGCCGCGGCCGCAACGTGCCGATACCCTTCGGCCCGTACCTCGCGATCGCCGGGATGATCGCGCTGTTCGAAGGCGAAGCCCTCACGCGCCGTTATCTCGATCTCTTCTAGGAATACGATGGCTTTCTGCGTCGGCCTCACCGGAGGTATAGGCTGCGGCAAGTCGAGCGCCACCGACATGTTCGCAGCGCTCGGCGCCGCGGTGGTCGATACCGACGTGATCTCGCGCGAGCTCACCGGTCCGGGAGGCGCCGCCATGGACCGAATCGCCCGCGAGTTCGGCGCGGAATACGTGCTTCCCGACGGCAGCCTCGACCGCGCCCGCATGCGAGCGCTGGTCTTCGGCGACGCGGACGCCAAGCGCAGGCTGGAGGCTATCCTCCATCCGCTCATTCGCGAGACTTCGCGCAGCCGCATAGCGGACGCCCGCGCAGCGTACGTGCTGCTCGTCGTACCACTGCTGCTGGAGACGGACAGCTATCGCGATCTGCTCAACCGCGTGCTGGTCATCGACTGCGACGAAGCCCGGCAGGTCGAGCGCGTGATGGCGCGGAGCAGCCTTCGCGACGACGAAGTGCGAAGCATCATGAAAGCGCAGCTTCCACGCGCCGAGCGGCTCGCACGCGCCGATGACGTGCTCCGCAATGACGCAGACATAAATCATCTGCGAGCGCAGGTCGAGCAACTGCATGCGCGATACCTCGGACACGCGAAGGCTCAGGCGTGATACACGCGAACAAAGCCTTTATTTTTGGGCACTTTTGGTGAATACTTGCCGCAATTCAACCTCCGGGGCCGTGCGTGATCAGTTATGAGTACCCGCTGAGCGAGCGCATCCGGACCCTGCTGCGCCTGGAGGATCTGTACGAGCGGCTCGATTACTTCCTCGGTAAAAGCGACGCGCTCGAGCATCACGTTTCTCTCCTCCTGATTTTCGAGATCTACGAAGTCGCGAGCCGCGCCGATCTGAAGTCGGACCTGCTGCAGGAACTCGAACGTCAGAAGCAGTCGCTCGAGGCGCTGCGCGGCAACCCCGAAATCTCCGAGCAGGCGCTCGAGAACGTCATCCAGCAGATCGACCAGTCCGCCTCGCGCCTGTATCAGGCGTCAGGCAAGATCGGACAGGAGCTGAGGGATAACGAGTGGCTGATGAGCATCAAGCAGCGCACCAATATCCCCGGCGGGATCTGCGAGTTCGATCTACCGTCGTACCATTACTGGCTGCACCTGAAACCCGAGCAGCAGCGGCAGGACCTCGAGCAGTGGCTGGCTCCTTTTTTGCCTGTCAGGGATGCGGTCGATATCGTGATGCGCCTGCTGCGGGCGAGCGGGAAGACCAGCATGCAGGTGGCGCAGCAGGGCACCTACCAGCAGATGATGACCGGACGCGTCGCGCAGATGGTGCGCGTGCGTCTGGCCAGGACTTATCAGTGCGTGCCGGAGATCAGCGCGAACAAGTACGCGCTCAATATCCGGTTCATGACCCAGGAAGGCATGCAGCGTCCCCGAGCTGCCGAGACCGATGTCGAGTTCGAGCTCACGTTCTGCAATCTCTAAACGCACGGCAACGCGAGGCGCTCGCGGTGCCGAGAATAAAACCTCGGTGACGCCAGAGGCTCGCGGTCCCGAGAACAGGAAGCCGAGGGTCGTGGCGTGCCCGCAATGCGGGACTGCCGTCGAGTGGGATCCGAAGAATCCTTACCGGCCGTTCTGCTCCGAGCGCTGCAAGATGATCGATCTGGGCGCGTGGGCGACCGAGTCGTACCGGGTTCCGGTCGAGGAAGACAACGACTCGCTCGATCCCGACGACCCCTCGCAGTTTCCCCAAAAAAATTAAATCGCACCTGGCGCCGATGTCCGCTTAAGCGCGCCGTTACGCCCCGAGGCTCGGCGGGCCGAAGGCCGCAGAGCCCCGGAAGCGGCGCAGACCTTACTGCCACGCCCCCCGAATCGCCGCGATGCCGTGCGCGCCAGCGGCCCACGCTTGCTCGAGATCCCCGGTCTGCAGCCCGCCGATCGCATAGACCGGCAGGGGATAGTTTGCGACGAGCTTTCGAAAACGCTCCCAGCCCAGCGTGAGCGAGCCGGGATGGCTGGCGGTCTCCGCCACCGGACCGAGTACCGCGAAGTCGAGGCCGAGCTCGGCGGCACGGGCGAGCTCGCGCTCAAAGTGGCACGACGCACCGACGATCCTGAAACCCGGCCGCGAGCGCAGCGCCATCAGCCCGGCCGATGTGAGGTGCACGCCGTCGGCGCCGAGGAGCGCGGCGAGGGCGTCATCGCCGTTCATCAGCAGCGACGCCCCATGCTCGCGAACGATCGGTAAGGCTTGTGCGACCAGCGCCGCGCGCGCCTCAGGCGCCATCGATTTTTCCCGGATCTGCACGAGCTTCAACCCGCGTTGCAGCGCGAGCTCGAGCTGCGCGAGAAAAGTGTGAGTACCCACTTCTGCAGCGTTGCTGATGCCGTAGAACGTGGGAAGCGCGAGCGCTTGCAGGATCGGACCATTCGCAGGCAGCAGGGGCGAGACGGTGAGCGCGTCGATGCGCTGCCACGAGAACGCCTGGTTCTCGCGCCCGTGTGGCTCAAGGCTCCACTGCGTCACCCTGTAGAACCGAAGCCTGACGGCGGCGTGCTCGTAGTCGTAATCGCGCGTGATCCAGGGATAAGCGCGCACGACGTCGATCCCGAGCTCTTCGTGAAGCTCGCGCGCCAGTGCCGCTTCGGGCGCTTCACCCGCCTCGACTTTGCCGCCCGGGAACTCCCAGTAGCCCTCGTAGACCTTGCCGATCGGGCGCTGGGCGAGGAGGAAGCTGCCGTCGGGGCGCTGCAATACCGCTGCGACGACCTCGATGCGGCGGCGGCTCACTGCCGAATGATGAATGCGGAATGATTAACGCTGATTGGGGGTGCACCGCGACGCACGTCATTCCGCATCCCGCATCCCGCATTCATCATTGTTTCTTCAACATCCTTTGCTTGCCGGCCCAATCGCGCGCGAACTGCCACGCGACGCGGCCGCTGCGCGAGCTGCGCGAAAGCGCCCATTGCAGCGCCGACTTGTACGCGGCCTGGGTTCCGGCGCCGGGCACGTTGAAGTGCCCGATCCATACGTCGACGATCCTCAAGTACTCGTTCTGGTCGAACGGATAGAACGACGCCCACACCCCGAAGCGCTCCGACAGCGAGATTTTCTCTTCCGAAGTCTCGCCCGGGTGTATCTCCTCGCCGACGTGGCGGTACTCGAGGTTCTCCTGCATGTACTCGGGCATCAGGTGGCGGCGGTTCGACGTCGCGTAGACGAGGCAGTTGTCCGAAGCGGCGGCAATCGAGCCGTCGAGCACCACTTTGAGCGCCTTGTACCCGGGCTCGTCGGCCTCGAATGACAGGTCGTCGCAGTACAGCACGAAGCGCTCGGGGCGCTCCGCGATGAGGTCGACGATGTCGGGTAGATCGGTGAGATCCTGCTTTTCGACTTCGATCAGCCGCAGCCCCCGCGGCGAGTACTCGTTGAGCAGTGCCTTGATGAGCGACGACTTCCCGGTCCCCCTCGCGCCGGTCAGGAGCACGTTGTTGGCCGGATAGCCTTCGACGAACTGGCGGGTGTTCTCCTGCACCAGGCGCTTCTGGGTTTCGATCCCGTGAAGGTCGCCGAGCGAGATGCGGTGTACGTGGGCGACGGGTTCGATGCCCGCGCGGCTGCTCTTCCGGCGCCAGCGAAACGCGACAGACGCGTCCCAGTCGGGCGGCGCAGGCTCGGCGGGGAGCACGGTCTCGAGCCGCGCGAGCAGCGATTCGGCGCGGTTGATGAGGTCGCTCAGATCTTTCATAGGTGCGGGTTGCTGCGATTGTCGGGCGTCTGCCGCCATGAGCGCGGCTAGCTGCGGTAATCGGCGTTGATGCTGACGTATTCGTGCGAGAAATCGCACGTCCAGACACTGGTGCCGGCGGCTCCGCGCCCGAGCACGACTCGCACGGTGATCTCGCTCTGCCTCATCACCCGCTGGCCGTCGGCTTCCCGGTATTTAGCGTAACGGCCTCCGCCCTGCGCGACCAGGACGTCGTCGAGATAGAGGTCGACTTTGCCCACATCCAGATCGTCGATGCCGGCGTAGCCCACTGCCGCGAGTATGCGGCCGAGGTTGGGGTCCGACGCGAAAAAAGCGGTCTTCACCAGCGGCGAATGGGCGATCGCATACGCGACCTGTCGGCATTCGGATTCGTCTCGCCCCCCTTCGACTCGCACCGTGATGAACTTGGTCGCGCCTTCGCCGTCGCGGATGATCGCGTGGGCGAGGCGCTCGGCGATTTGCGTGAGGGCGTCACGGAACTCGACGTACTCGCTCGAGCCCGGATCGGCGATCTCGCTCATGTCGGCGCATCCGGTCGCCATGACGATGAAAGAATCGTTGGTCGAGGTGTCCCCATCGACGGTGATGCAGTTGAACGAGCGATCGGCAGCGTAGGCGCACGCCTGCTGCAGCAGCGATGCGCTGATCCGCGCGTCGGTCGCAACAAAGCCGAGCATCGTCGCCATGTTCGGACGAATCATGCCGGCGCCTTTGGAGATGCCGGTCATCGTGATGTCCCCCAAACGGGTCCGGTACCGTCCCGACGCGGCTTTGGGAACAGTGTCGGTCGTCATGATCGCTTCGGCAGCGCTCGCCCAATCGTCCGCCTCGAGGCTAGCGAGGGCGCGCGGGAGACCCGCGACGATGCGTTCGACCGGCAGCGGCTCCATGATCACGCCCGTAGAGAACGGCAGGACCTGCTGCGGCGTGCAGCCGATCAGCGCGGCGAGTGCTTCACACGTTGCACGAGCCGCGGCTAGTCCCGGCTCGCCGGTGCCCGCGTTCGCATTGCCCGTGTTGATCACCAGCGCCAGGATGGAGGATCCCGAAGCGAGATGCTCGCGGCACACGACCACGGGCGCCGCGCAGAAGCGGTTCTTCGTGAAAACGCCGGCGACCTGTGCGCCTTCGCCGAGGCGGATCACCAGGAGGTCCTTGCGGTTCGCTTTGCGCACACCGGCTTCGGCGATGCCGAGCTCGACGCCTGCAACGGGATGAAGGGCCTGCGGATTGGGAGCGTTCAGATTGACTGGCATTGACGGTCGCGCCGAGATTGCTTCGTCACTGTGTTCCTCGCAATGACTTAACGTGGCGACGCCACGTTAAGTCAGCTTGCCGTGGCAGTGCTTGTACTTCTTGCCGGAGCCGCACGGGCACGGGTCGTTGCGGCCGACTTTCTCGCCGCCCCGAACAAAAGGCTGCTTGTCGAGGATCGCCACGTCGCCTTCGGCCT
>JAQGMV010000466.1 GCA_028292225.1 Betaproteobacteria bacterium | reverse complement strand
CCGGCGCGCGGTCGAATACCTGCGCGAGCGCGGACACACGGTCGACGTGGTGCGGCCGAGACAGGCTGCGGATCGCGGGCGGCGCTGCCGCGACGACGAGGTCCTCGTCCCGGGTATGGGATTACCGCTTTACCCGGGCGTGCGGTTCGGTTTTCCCGCGAGACACCGGCTCATGGCGCGCTGGCAGGAGCGGCGTCCCAACGTGGTCCACGTCGCGACCGAAGGGCCGCTCGGTGCTTCGGCGCTCAGCGCGGCTGCGGCGCTCGGCATCTGCGTCACGACCGACTACCGCACTCATTTTCATCGCTACAGCGGGCACTACGGCGTCGGCTGGCTCGCGCGCCCGATCGAAGCTTACCTGCGCGCTTTCCACAACCGCGCCGATCTCACCTTCGTCGCCACTGCCGCATTACAGCGTGAGCTCGCCGCGCTGGGGTACCTCAAGATCGCGCAGGTCGGGCGCGGGGTCGACACCGATCTTTTCAACCCGGCGCGCAGGAGCGCGGCGTTGAGACAGCACTGGGGGGTCGGGGACGGCGGTCTCGCAGTCGTGTACGTGGGCCGGCTCGCGCCTGAAAAGAACCTGGGCCTTGCGGAGCGCGGGTTCGAGCGCATACGCGAGCGGTGCCGCGGAGCGCGCATGATCTGGGTCGGAGAAGGTCCCGCGCGCAGGCGCCTGCAGCGGCGCAACCGGGATCACGTATTTGCAGGCGTGCGGCGCGGTGCGGACCTCGCGGCGCACTATGCGTCAGCGGACCTGTTCCTTTTTCCGAGCACGACCGAGACCTTCGGCAACGTCACGGTCGAAGCGCTCGCGAGCGGCCTCGCAGTCGTCGCTTTCGACGAGGGCGCGGCGGCTCAGCACGCGATCGACGGTGTCAGCGCAAAGCTCGTCCCGCCCGGACATGACGACGATTTCGTCGCCGCGGCCGCGGAAGTGGCTGGCGCGCCCGCGCTGCTCGAACGCCTGCGCTCGGCCGCCCCGCACGCAGTAGAAGCGCTCACCTGGCCGGCCGTGCTCGCTACGTTCGAAAGCCACCTGCTGGCGAGCTCTCACGGCTATCGCCTCTACGCGAACGCCTAGAGAAACGTCCGCACTCGCGCGCTCGCGCATCCAGGATGACCACGTCAGAGTAACGCTCCAGTACCAAAGGAAGGGAGGTTCAAGGAGGGAAACCTTGGTTTCCCTCCTTGGCGTAACCGGGTCGCGGCTGCGGGCGTCGTATGCCCGCCTGGCTTCATCGCCGCGGCCAGCGGCAGGCATGATCTTCGCTCCGACGCGGCGCATGGATACGTACTTATCATCACGCCGCCACCGCATGCAGCGCGCCGCCGTCGTGGTCGGCGTGCTCCTCACGTTCACGGCCTGCGACCCGCGGCAGCAGAAGCCGAAGGTCGGTTTCGTGTTCGAGCTCATCCCGGTTGCCGCCGCACAGCAGACCGACCTCGTCGTCCCGCCGGCCGCGGTCACCGGAGCGATGCAGCCGGTCGACGAGGCGTTCGCTCTCTTCGCAGCGTCGAGTGGACTGGCAGAGATCGACGGCGCGCGCCTCGTTCTCAAAAGCTCGAAGAATGCCGACGTGCGTAAATATGCGGAAACGGTGGTTCGCGAGCATACGCGCGGCGCGGAGGAGTTGAAACGCATCGTCGCGCCGCGAGGTCTCGCGCTTCCGGCGGCGCCGACAGGCCGGCACGCAGACATGGTGACGAAGCTCTCGGGCGTCGGCGCACGCGACATCGACGACGCGTTTCTGCGCCGGTTCGGGATCGACGCGCACAAGGAAACGATCTCCTTGTTCGAGCGCCAGGTCGTCGACGGCAAGGACCCGCAGTTGAAGCGCTATGCCGAGCACACGTTGCCCACGCTGCGCGAGCACATGGCCGCCGCCGAGAAGCTGCTCAATGCCACGAGCGGGAGTCGCTGAAAGCCGGGCCGCTGTGCGGCGCGGACCGCCCGCCGCACGCGCCGCCGAGAAGCCGGTCACAACTCCTGTAATCCCCTCGAGCACCGCCGAGGCGATCGCGAGCTGCGACGATCTGCGCTATTCGACCGACGCCGAGCCCGGGATCAGGCGCCGCCGCGCCGGCACGGGGTTCTCCTACACGATGCCGGATGGCCGGCGCGTCGCGGATGCGGCGGCGCTAGAGCGTATCCGCAAGCTCGCGATCCCGCCGGCATATCGCAACGTGTGGATCTGCAGGGACTCACGCGGCCACATCCAGGCGACAGGCATCGATGCCCGCGGGCGCAAGCAGTATCGCTATCACCCGAAGTGGCGTGAAGTTCGCGATACGCACAAGTTCGAGCGCATGATCGATTTCGGCAAGGCGCTGCCGCGTATCCATCGCCGGATTTCGCGCGATCTGAAGCTCCCGGGAATGCCGCGCGAAAAAGTGCTCGCCACACTCGTGCGGCTGCTCGAGAGCACGTTGATCCGCGTAGGCAACGTCGAGTACGCGAAACAGAATCGCTCGTATGGCCTGACCACGCTTCGCAACCGCCACGTCAAGCTCAACGGCAACGTCGTGCACTTTCGCTTTCGCGGCAAGCACGGCGTCGAGCACGAGATCGAGATCGAAGATCCTCGCGCGGCCAAAGTCGTTCGGGGCTGCCTCGACCTTCCGGGCCAGGACCTCTTCGAATACGTCGGCGCCGACGGTGAGATCCGCGATCTCGGCTCCTCCGACGTGAACGCGTATCTGCGCGAGATCGCAGGCGACGAGTTCACCGCAAAGGACTTCAGGACCTGGCACGCGACGATCGAGGCGCTCGAAGCGCTCGCGGGGCATTCGTTCGACACTGCGCGCGATGCGAAACAGAAAATGAAAGAGGTGCTGCAGTCGATCGCGAGCAAGCTCGGCAACACGCCCGCGATGTGCCGCAAGTGTTATGTGAACCCGGTCGTCATCGACGCCTTCCTCGCGGGTGAGTTGCGGGAGAACGCGCTGCGCGCGACCGGCAATGAACGGGTACGGCTGTTGCAGCTTCTGACGCGTACAACGGTCGGCAACGGTATCGCAGGCGCGTTGCGCAAATCGCTGCGCGCACGCAGCCGGGCCAGATCCCGGGCGAAGAGCCCTACTCTCAAAAGATAGAGGAACAACATGGCCGTCGAAATTTCTCCCGCTCCCGATCGCGCGCGACTTTCATCGATATCGTGGCCCGCGATTTTCGCTTCACTTGCCGTTGGCATATCGGTGATGCTGCTGCTCACGCTCGCGGGCGTGGCCGTCGGCGTATCGGTCGTCGATACCGGGGCGGACAGCCCGCGCGCGATCACGATGGGCGCCGCGGTGTGGCAGACGATCAGCATGCTCGTCGCAGCGATCGTCGGCGGTTACGTCGCCGCGCGGCTTTCGGGATTGCGCCGCACCGGTGACGGCGTGCTGCACGGCGCAGTGTCGTGGGGTGCGACCACCGTGCTGTACGCGGCGCTCGCGACGACAGCGCTCGGCACGCTCACCGCCGGCATGTTCGGCCTGCTCGCCCCCAGCGGGTCGGAGCACGCATCCGCCACGGCGGTGCCCGGCGACCGCGACCAGGCGCAGCGCACCCTGGAATCGATGGGCATGAGCCCGGACCAGGCGCGCACGATCGTGGACCGGCTCAACGCTCCGGCGGCCGGTACGGGAACAAACGCGAGCGCGTCCGCGACGCGCCAGCAGGTCGAAGAGGCGGCGGACACCGTCGGCACGGCGACAGGCTGGTTGAGCGCTACGGTGCTGCTTTCGCTCGTGCTGTCGATGATCGGAGGCGCGATGGGCGCGCGCGGCGTGCGGCGGACCAACCGGCGCCTCGAGAACCGTGAGAGCCCGGCTCCCTCGATGACCGCTACGCAAGGCATCAGCAGGCGCCACGCCAGCGATCCCGCCTGAGCGAGCCGGCCGTAAAAGTCGACGGCATACACCCCTTCGCCGTGCAGCGGTGAAGGGATTCCGTTCGCGGGTACGTCCCATGCAGAAAGCATATCGTCGCGCACGCAGTCGTCGCGGCCGCCGACATAACAAGGAGTGAGCTATGCCCCGCGTACTCTGGAAAGGCGCCATATCCTTCGGACTGGTGCACGTGCCCGTGTCGCTGTATCCCGCGACACGCAGCGAAGGCCTTTCTTTCGACATGATCGACAAGCGCGACTTCGCTCCGATCGGCTACAAGCGCTACAACAAGAAAACGGGCGAGGACATCGAGCGCGAAAACATCGTCAAAGGCTACGAGTACGAGAAAGGCGAGTATGTCGTCGTGACCGACGAGGATTTCAAGCAGGCAAACGTCGAAGCGACCCAGACGGTCGACATCGTTGCGTTCGTGGAAGCGGCTGCGCTCGCGCCGTACTACTACGATACGCCGTACTACCTCGAGCCGGGCAAGCGCGGCGAGAAAGGCTATACCCTGCTGCGCGAAGTCCTGCGCAGGACGGGCCGGGTCGGCATCGCTAACGTGGTGATACGGTCGAAACAGCACCTCGCGGCGCTGATTCCTCTCGAGCGCATGCTGCTCATGAATACGCTGCGCTTCGCGCACGAGATCCGGCCGGCCTCGGAGCTCAACCTGCCCGACGAGGGGCTGAACGGGCTTTCGGAGAAGGAAGTCGCGATGGCCGAGCGTCTGGTCGACGACATGACGGAGAAATGGGACGCGACGAAGTACAAGGACACCTACACCGACGACCTGATGGCGCAGATCGAGAAGAAGATCAAGTCCGGCGAGACTCACGCGATCACCCCGGCGAGCCCCCACGAGGCGGAGCCGCGCCGCGGCGCCGAAGTCATCGACCTCGTCTCGCTGCTGCGCCGAAGCCTGGAGAAGAAAGGCAAGGGCGCGGAGTCCGCGCAGGCAGAGGCGCCCGCCAGGGAGCAGAAGCGCGCCGCTGCCCGAAAGCCCGCGTCGCGTCTGGCCAAGAAAGCGTCGGCGCAGCGTAAGCGCGCCTGACGCGCCGCGCGGTTACGCCGGAGGGGGGGGCCGCTGCCATCAGCCGCGGTTACGGTTTGCAATACGTGGCTACCGCAGTGGCCCGAAACTTGCCTAATAGCTCCCACAATTACCTTAATCGCAGGCTTTAAGCCTCTGAGCTCGGTAAGATCTACATCGCTTACGTAAGAACTATCAGTCTGTGGCGCCCCTAGTTCCACAATGCGAAAATAGGGCGCTGTTCCCAGGCTGCGCTAGAACCGTACACAAGGAGGCTCAATGCCACACGTCCTGCTCGTAGACGACGATCCCGAACAACTGGAATGGCTTTCGGAGTTCGTCAAAGGCGAAGGCTTTACCGTTGCGCGGGCGACGTCGCTGCGCACCGCGCGCATTCAGCTCACGCAGATGCGCCCCGACGTTCTGCTCACCGATCTCCAGCTGCCTGACGGCAACGGCGTGGAGCTCGTCGACGATCTCGAACAGCGCGAAGCGACCGAAGTCGTGATGATCACCGGCCACGCAACCGTCGAAAGCGCGGTGAATGCACTGCGCTCAGGCGCGACCGACTACCTCGTCAAGCCCGTCGACATCGACCGTCTGCGCTCGATACTCCAGCGCGTGCCCGGCACTCACGAATTGCGCTCCGAGATCGGCGAGCTGCGCCAGGAGCTGCGCGGGCTCGGCCGCTTCGGCCACATGATCGGCAGCTCGCCGGTCATGCAGAAGCTGTACGACCAGTTGAACCGCGTGTCGCCGACTTCGGCGACCGTGCTCCTCGTCGGCGAGAGCGGAACCGGGAAGGAGCTCGCAGCCCAGACGATTCACGACCTGTCGCGCCGCAAGAAGCGGCCTTTCCTTCCGCTGAACTGCGGCGCAGTATCGCCGAACCTGATCGAGAGTGAGCTTTTCGGCCACGAGAAAGGCAGCTTCACCGGCGCCGACCGCCAGCACAAAGGCTTTTTCGAGCGCGCCCACGGCGGCACACTTTTCCTCGACGAGATCACCGAGATGCCGGCGGAGCTGCAGGTGAAGCTCCTGCGAGTTCTCGAGACCGGAACGTTCATGCGCGTGGGCACGAACACCCCCATCGCGACCGACGTGCGGGTCATCGCCGCCACCAACCGCAACCCCGCCAAGGCCGTCGCGGATGGAAAGCTGCGCGAAGACCTGTATCACCGCCTGAACGTTTTCCCCATCGAGCTTCCGCCGCTGCGCGAGCGCGGAACCGACATCGAGATTCTGGCGCGCCACTTCCTCGACAAGTTCAACGCAGAAGAAGGCACCAAGAAGACGTTCTCGCCGGCCGCGATCGCCGCACTGTATTCGCACAGCTGGCCCGGCAACGTACGCGAGCTGAAGAACTACGTGCAGCGGGTGTACATCCTCGCCGACGGCGTGGTCGACGTCGACCTCGCACCGCGCATGTTCTCCGAGCCCGCGCATACGCCGCTCATCACGGTTCGCGTGGGCAGCACCCTCGAGGAAGTCAACCGCCGCCTGATCGAAGCGACGCTTGCCGAGTGCGGCAACGTCCGGCGCAAAGCCGCCGAGATGCTGGGCATCAGCCTGAAGACGCTGTACAACCGCCTCGCGCAATACAAGGCGGAGAAAGACGGCACCCCGCTGCCGCCGATGAAGGACGACGAGGAATACGAGACGGAGAAACTTTAAGGACCGCGGTCAGGATTCAGTTCGGTGCTGTTTCGGCTGAATCCTGAATCCTGGTTTTGGGCCGAATCCTGCCTTTAGTGTCTGGTACGGCTCACGTTCACCTGCTCCTGCGCATCTTCGGTCTCGTCCTCGTCTACCGACTCGAACGCGTCTTCGTCGAGCTCGGAAATCGGCTCGATTTCGGTTTCGGTGTCGCCGGCGTCCCCCGCTTCCATCTCGGCGAAAAGCTCCTCGCGCCGCAGCCGCATGTCGTCGGCCAGCTGTTGCAGGTCCAGCGTCATCCCGCGCACCTGCGGAAAGAGCCCGGTCTCTTCGTCTTTGACGTGGTGCTTCACGTACCGGCAGAGCACCGCGAAGCAAGCGGCATACATCGCGTCGTCAGGCTCGAGCTCCTGGAGCTTCGCGATCAGCTCGTCGACCATCTCGTGATCGACCTCGGCTTCGTTGAGCATGTCCTGCTTGTCGCGATCGTCGTCCGCGACCTGGGCCCGCACGGCGGGATAGAAGATCTCCTCCTCGAGGATCGAGTGGATCTGCAACTCCATGCATGCGATCTCGACGAGCTCCTGCACCGCATCGGCGTCGTCGCGATCGACGCTTTCGAAATCGGTGAACAGCTTGTCGACGCGCTTGTGATCGTCCATCAGCAGGTCGATCGCGTCGCGCGTTTCCACCGTTTGTCCCTTGGCCATGACGAGTCCTTTCAATCGAGCCCGCCTGCTGGGTGCAATGCATGTACCGCGGGGCACGAGGCGCATTGCGCGCATGCGTAGGCGTTCAACTTACCGGGCGCAGGTAAGCGTTACCTCGGGAGCCGCATGCCATCAGAATGACCGCCGAGCGGCACGTTCCGTGCTTACCTTCGGGCGGAGCACACCATGCAAACCCGTAAAGACCATTCCCCGTCCACCGGCCACGGCGAGCACGACGCCGACACCTCGAGCTACGCGCAGGATCACGGCACGCAGGGCGGAAAAGCTGCGGCCAATCGCCGCAACGATAAAATGCCGCACGAGCGCGACGAATCGGCGCGGTCGACCGGCAATCGGATGGATGAGCAGGTGCCGCCGTCGAAGCGGCAGATTTCGGACGCCGAAAAGGACGTCGAAGCAGGGCGGGTCGACACCGACCGGCGCGGAGTGCCCAGCGATGTTCCGTCAGACGATGTTTCGCCAGACCGCCGCTGAAGTGCCGGCGGCGGCGTCGTACGCGCGCAAGCGCAACGCGTATCGGCGGCGCGCCGGCGCGTTGCAGGGCTCCGGTCCGGCTCGCGGCGAGCGCGCCGTAAAGCCGCCGGCCGTCGTGCGAAAAGCGGTGTTCCCGGTTGCCGGGCTGGACACCGCGCTGCTGTCGGCGACCAAAGCGGCTACGAAGGAAATGCCGACTGTGGTCGACAAGCCGCTCATCCACTACGCCGTGGAAGAAGCGATCGCGGCTGGCATCCGCGAGATGATCTTCGTCACGCGCCGGCACAAGCGCGCCATCGAAGACCACTTCGACATGGCGTACGAGCTCGAAGCCACACTCGCCGGCCAGTCGCGCGACGCCGAGCTCAGCGCTATGCAGCGCCTTTTCCCCCCGGACGTGCGGTACCTGTATGTGCGGCAGCATGATTACAGCGGCGTCGGATCCGCGCTCACCTGTGCACGCCCGCTCGTGGGCGATGAGCCTTTTGCGCTGATCCTCGCCGACGAGCTGATCGACGGGCGTACCCCGGCGATCGCGCAGCTCATCGAATGTTTCAACACCATGCAGCAGCCCGTGGTCGGGGTGTACCGCGCCGAAGCCGGCGACCCGGCGCCCGACTTTCTGCGAACCGGCAGCGCGTATCGCGAGCGCACGCATCACGTCGTGCGCTTCGTGCGCGAGGGCGGGAGCGCCGCGGGCGAGTTCATCCCCGCGGGGCGCTATATACTGAACGCATCGGTTTTCCCGCACCTCGAGCGCGTGCGCGCAGCGGGCGCCGAGGCGCACGGATTGCACGACGCGCTGCAGGCGCTGCTCGCCGAGGAGCCGCTCCTCGCCTGCGAGATCGACGGCGAGCGTTTCAGTTGCGCAACCAAGCTCGGTCTGCTCAAAGCCACCGTGCATTTCGGCCTGAAGCACCCTGAGGTCGCAAGGGCATTCAGGGAATTGATCGGAAGGGTGGGCGCGGCGCCGCAGCGTGCGGTCGCCGCTCCGCCCCGTCGAGGCGTACGTCAACTTAATGGAGAATGAAAATGCAGAACACCGGCATGCAGGGATCCACCGCGGGCGCAAGCACCGTCGAGAAGCTCACCGAGCAGGCCACTGAGCGCCTGGGCCGTCTTTCCGAAACCGCCCACGAGACGATGGGCCGAGTCTCGGACATCGCTTCGCAGACCGCGAGCCGTTTGCGCGACAGAAGCCAGCAGCTCCTGGATCACCCCGCCGTGGGCAACGCGCGCTCGTATGTGCGTGAGCACCCGGTAGCGGCGATCGGCATCGCGATCGCGGTCGGGCTGCTGATCTCGCGGCTCACCTCGCGGCGGTAGGGATGGACACGGCTGCCGCTCCCGGTCCGGCGCCGGTACCTCCGCTTGCGGGCGTGAGCTCGCGCGCTACGCCGGAGGCCGAGCTGCACGAGAGCTCGTTCATGGAGCCGATCGAGCGCACGTTCGCAACGTTGCGCCGGCTCGCGACGAACTACGCGCTGCTCGGCGTGCTCGACATGCGCCGCGCGGCGATACAGTTCGCGTGGCTGATCAGCGCCGGCATCATGATCACGGTCCTCGTCGTCACCGCATGGCTCGCGGGCGTAGTCGCGCTCGCTGTGTGGATGTTCGGCCGGGGCATGTCGTGGCCTGCCGTGCTGTCGACCGCAGCGCTGCTGAACCTTGCCGCAGCCGCGTTCGTCGCGTGGAAGGTCAAACATATTTTCGAGCAGAAGCCGTTTTCGGCCACGCTCAGGCAGCTCAAGGCCGAGCCGGCTGCTCAGGAAAAACAGTAAGGGGTCTGACCCCGGGAGAAGAACATGAGCTTGTCCATGCACGACCTCGACGCCGAGATCGGCGAGATCGAAGCGCGAATCGCGGCCGAGCGGATCGCGCTCGAGGATGCGATCAACGGGTGCACCAACAGCCTGCGCGACACCGTCGCCTCGCCGAAGACCCTGCTCGCGCTCACCGGCGTCGGCTTTGCGCTGGGCAAGGTGATGTTCGGGCGCAAGGCTCCGGAGCCTGCGCCCGTCGCGAAGAAAGCGGGAGTGCTGGGAATGCTGACCGGCGTCGCAGGTACCGCAATCGGATTGATGCAGCCCAAGTTCGGCGTCGGCACGTTCGCCAAATGGGCCGCCGGGAAATACTTCGGGTCGAAGCAGCCGAAGGCGGCCGCGCCGGCACGCAGCCGCACCCCCGCCGGTGTTTGATCGGCGGCACTAGCTAACCACCCCCGCCCTAACCCTCCCCCTGAAGGGAAGGGGACGTTTTTGTGATCCGCGACGCGGATAACTCTGGCCCTGGCGCGCTTCGCGTGCTCTCCAGGGGGAAGGTCGGGGATGGAGTGGGTTTTAATTCCCAGGCGGCGGAGCGAGCAAAGCGAGTCGAAGGAAAGGAGGTTCAAGGAGGGAAACCTTGGTTTCCCTCTTTGGCGTAAATCGGAAGGAAAAGCCGAGCGCTACTTTGTAGCGCTCGGCTTTTCCTTCACCCCTTCCGCTCTCACCCGCGCGAGAAGCTGGCCGCAGTCGCTGTCCTTGCCGGGGCCGGTCTCTATGAAAGGCACGAAAGCGAGCAGCGGGTTGATCGCGCCGAGCGCGACCGCCGCGGCGCCTCGCGCGAGCAGCGGTCCCATCTGCGGTTTCACGCCGGGTTTTATGAGCGGGCCGTGCACGATGATCGGCGAGCGCAATACGAAGGGGCTCGGATCTTTCGGGACCGGCTTGGTCAGTATGTCGACCTGTTCGGTGCGGAAATCGACTTTTCCGGTCGCGGTGATGATCGTGTCGGTCGTGTCGATCACGAAAACCTGCGGCGTCGCGACCCCATGCTTGATGTCCAGGTCGACGACCGCGCAGCGCAGCTTCACGTCGACGTCCCGGGTCGCGAGGATGCGCAGCGCCTCGGCCACGTCCAGCCCCGCCGCTTCGACGAGCAGGTTGCTGATGTAGCCGCCGTTGATCAGCATCGCCAGCCGCCCGTCGGCGGTGCCGAACAGGTCTGCGGCGGAGGTCCCGCGGCCGGTGATGTCGACGCGCCCGAACAGCGTGCCCAGCGGCTGCTTCATTTTTTCGGTCGGCGGGAAAAGCTCGCGCAGGTTGAGGCCGTTCAACTCGATGTTCGCTTTGCCGAGCACCGGCTTCTGGTTCGCGTCGAGGCTGATGTTCGCAGTCAC